>NZ_SJUU01000002.1:0-318014 GCF_004337115.1 Exiguobacterium sp. SH3S3 | reverse complement strand
GATCCATCATGCGCAGCGCGCTCAGTTTTTGTTCGATCGTATGTCGACTTCTCGTCATAAAAAAACACTCCCCAATCAGATAAACAGATTTGTTATTTCATCTGTCTACTTATTGGGGAGCATATCAATGCCCCGGGCTCGTTTTGTATTCAGTCTATTTTGGTTGGTTTTCGGTACCTTAGCAATTTTGAGATGAAGAATGTGGCGGCAAATAAGATGAGCCCTGTCAAATTAAACTGTATGTAGACGTCGAGTAGATCTTGGAACGAGTTCAACGGATAGAAGCCGCTCAACAAGGCAGTCGGTAATACGGTCACATGCATCGCACCATAATGGGTGAGAATCTGTTTCGAGAAGCTCCAATCGTGGATTTGGTAAATGACACTCGTCAGTCCGAGGAAAAAGGCGATGACCACATAAAACAGAAAACTGCGAGCCGCGCCGTCGTTGCCATTCAAGTTCTGCCATAGGACAAGGGTGAGAAAGCCTGCAAGCAGTACACTGCCTCGAATCAATCCTGTTTTGAATAACATGCGTTCAGTCCCTTCGTGTTGTCGTTCCTACTCATACGAAAAGAGACACATAAATGTTTCAACAAATGACGAAGATGCAAACACGTCTGTTTTGTTGTAATATCGGGTAAATACCACTATACCCGTTGCTTCTGTTCTGGAAAGAGGAGGGAAACGAGATGAGTGAGAAAAAGGTCAAGCCTAAGTCATCGAAAGATCGTCGTTACTTCGTCTACGGTCCAGAAGGGGCGTACGATGAATACGTGGAACGAGACCCGAAACTCGAGGCGTACGTCGAGGACGATGCGCCGATCGAGGAGAATCCTGACCCGTATGAAGAGGAAGATTTAAAAGCTCGAGGATAAATGTCAAGACCGAACAAGGCTCAATTGCGAGCCTTGTTTTTTATTTTTCCAGGGTATAGACCTATCACTTTTTATTGCCAAGGTCAGGTGGATGAATCCGTTATGCTCGTTGTATCAACCACCACTCGTCACATCAAAAGGAGAGATTTTCAATGAACATGAAACGATACGGATTCTTATTTGCCTTACCACTCGCGCTACTTGTCGGATGCGGGGAGGTGGACGAATTGAAAACGACGGCAACCGAAACAGAAGAAGTCGCGGTAGCAGAAGAAGCGAAAGAATCTGCTGCACAAGAAGAAATGGAAACGAAAGATGAGGCTGAAGTGCAAGACAGTGAGCTCGGGACGAACACGATCTACATGAAGAACAAAGCGCTCGACATTCAAGAGACGATCGCTTCACTGACGTTTACCATCGATAAAGTGCAGACGTCACGGCTCCAAGTCGCGGAAGCGTATCGTGATTCGTTTGACGGTCAAGACGAGGTGACGGTCGTCGCCGTCAATGCCATCGTTGAAAACACGGGCGATGACACGGTCAGTTTCCACCCGAACCAAGCGACGCTCGTCACGAACACAGGGGAGCAAGTGACGGCCGACATGTGGTTCTCGGATGACGTCGGTGGCGAGTTCCTCGGCAAAGTGAAGAAGGAAGGGAACGTGCTCTTCTTCGTCAAGGCGCTGCCGGAAGAGTTGACCGAATTGAAACTTGTCGTCGATGGACCGTTCGATGCGGACTATGCGCAACTTGCAGAGGACCGTTATGAATACACGATTGATGTGACGAAATGAGCATGGCGTGCCGAGCATTGACTCGGTACGCTTTTCGCATTCGTAAAATGATTGCGTTCACGGGAATGGCCGTGAGTAAGATGTGGACCGCTTTTATAAAGAAGTGTATCGGCTGTCTGCTTCCCTATGCGAAGGAAGATTGTCTTCCTGATGATGACGGTCACTATGTTGGGTTTTTCACACTATTGAAAACCCGCTACAAACGTCGATAGCGACTGCTTGCAGCGAGCTGATTCCTGGCTGTTCACCAAACCCGAGCGACGTGAAGCGTAGCCTCATCTCTGGACGTCCGGTTTCATATAAAAGAATAACCACCAAAACGCACTGATGAACATGGCCCGCTGCAGTAGCCCCATGTAGTCCGGTGCCAGCCACATGCAAAGTGGGATGATGACGGCGATGGCGGCCAACAGAAAGCCGGCGACGCGTTGCCGGCCGTGACTCATGAACCCGTGCCCCGCCGCGAGGAGTGTGAACGTAAAACCGGTCGCATTCGCGAAGACTGAATGCACCTGGTCATGAAACAGATCGACCGGGACGCCGTCCATCAACGGCGCGTGATGAAAGATGCCGGTCAACAACAGGCTAGTCCCAAACAACGCCCCGAACACTTGGTGATAGCGGACGCGTGTGGTGAACGTGACGAGCACCGCCATGACCCCGAGAGTGATGAACGTCATGTTCATGACCCAAGCATGTGGAGAGGATTGGGCACCGAGGTGGCTCGTCGTATTGCTGACGAGCGAGTAGCCGTCAAAACTGAACAACGGGAGCACGGTCGATACGACGAGAAAAGCGAGGAAGACGAGTCGCGCCGCCATGTCAGCGCTGATGCGGCAACGGGATCGTCAACACGTTCCAGGTCTCTCCAGCGAACATCTTCGCCAAGTAGACGATCTGGCCGACGTGATAGCTGTAGTGGGAGACTTGCTTCTCGATCGCCCAGATGACGCTCTTCTCCTCGCCACGGATGAACACGGTCTTGCCGATGTCGTCCGGTGTCAGGCTCGCCAAGACGTCGTCAAGCAGTTGCCAACGCTCGTCCCACGTCGCCATGAGCTCGGTGCGGGACAACTGTTGATCCTCGAACTCGGCGTCGCGGTTCCGGTCCGGTTTCTCCCCGTCCGTCGTCAAGAAGTCGGTCCAGCGTGATAACATATTGTTCGAGATGTGTTGCACGATGACGGCGAGCGAGAGCGTGTCCGGTGCGAGGACACGGTGCAGGTCGTCATCACTTACTTGATTGAGCGCGCTTTCTGCGAGCTGTTTCTGTTCTTGGAAGATGCTGCGTACTTCTGTCACGTAACGTTGTTCAAACATGTAACGTCCTCCTTTTCATTCATATAAACAATACCCCGAAAAATCTTCGGTGAAAACAATAGTAAAATAACGAAATGCGATTTATAATGGAGTAGAACCGTGCAAGACGCCACCGCGTGATCGGTTCTTGGGTGCCCTGTTTAGGTTTTGTCGCGAGTCAGATCGCGCATATCTCCTTTCGGTTTGGGGGTTCATCCGTTAAGAGGGTCGATCGCGTTTGTCCGTGAGTGGATGAGCGCGGTTTTTTTGTATGCTAAAAGGGAAAGCCGCGGCTTTCCCTTTTAGGCGTGCTCAGCCCGGAAGTCTTCCCAATGATCCTTCGCTTGCGTCCGGATCCGTTCTGAGACTTCCTTACTGCCGAGCAAAATCCCGTACCAGCGCCGGGCGTCCTCGTACAATCCGAGGGCGGCCGACAAGTCAGCGATCCGCAACATGAGCTGATCGTACGGCAGGCCGGTCCGGATCTGGTCGGTATAGACTTCCTGTACCTCGTTGTACTTGTCGAGCGTCCGCTGCATCCATTCCTTCTCGGCCGCCCCGTTCCCGATCAAGCGATTCATCCAGACGAGACGCATCCCGAGCATGGCGACGACGGACGGTTTCTGTCCGCTCAGCTGCGCCGTCATGACGGCGAACTTGTACAGTTGGATGACGTGTTCAGGCGTGCGGTCACCTTCGAGCGTCTCCGGGTTGATCCGTGACAAATAGTTCGTCTCGAGCGCCTCGCGGTTATTTTTGCGGACTTTATCGAACGAGTCGTGGAAGACGAGGTGGCAATGGCTGCAGACGGCTGGCTCATACAAGTACGGGTTCTCGCCGTCATACGTCGTATAGCCGTCCTTCGCAACTTCTTGCGGCCGGATGTGGCGCGACAAGATGCGCGGTGTCACGCTTTCCTTCAAACAGTACGGACATTTCACTTTTTTCGAAAACAAATGTTCAGCCATACGTCACCTCATACGTAGACGTTGACGAGAAGTCCGCGGATCTCACCGACTTGGTCGAGGAGCGACAGACGTGACGCTTCCCCCGAGATGACCTGGTCCGTCAGTGCGAGCAGTTTCTGGTCGACCTGCTCGACGATCTTATAGATCTTGGCTCGGCCCCGGCGGTTGAACCCGCGTTTGTCTTCGAGGCTGAGCGCCGCGTCAACGGCGTCTTTCATAAAGTCTTTGATCAATCGTTTATATTCGGTGAGCGACTCGACCGTCTGGCTCTCGGCGAGGAGCTCACCTTGATCGTGAATGGCCGCGATTTGGCGCTGGAAGCGCTCGTATTCGCGATCTTCCCGTTTTTGTCCAATCACGTTCTGGAACGAGACGCCGGGTTCCGCGTCAGGACGCTTGGCTTTGCCCGCGCCGTGAAGCGACTGGGTCTCCATAATTCGACGAATGTCCATCAGGCCTCGTCCTTTCTGTAAGTTAGTTCAATAATTGTAACACGCCTTGCGGCAACGCGTTCGACTGGGCGATCATCGCCATGCCGGACTGGTTCAAGATGTTGAGGCGGGCGAAGTCCATCATCTCGCGGGCCATGTCGGCGTCGCGGATGCGTGACTCAGACGCGGTCAAGTTCTCTGAACCGATCGTGACGACACCGATGTTCGCTTCTAAACGGTTTTGGATAGCCCCGAGCTTCGAGCGTTCGAGGGAGACGTCGTTGATCGCTTTATCGAACTTGGCGATGGCGTCGCTCGCACCGGCTTGCGTCATGACGTCGAGCCCGTCGATGCCGAGCGCTTCCGCGCGCATATCGGCGACGTTCAAGACGACGCCTTCACCGCTGCCGGCCCCGAGTTGGAAGAAGAGTGTCTCGTACCCCTCGATATAGTCACCGTTCATGATCTTCTTCGAGTTGAACTCGGTCGTCTCGGCGATGCGGGATACTTCTTCTGTCAGCGCGTTGATCTCTTCTTGGATCGCTTTCGTGTCGTCCGGGCTCAACGTCCCGTTCGCAGCTTGGACCGACAGTTCGCGCATGCGCTGTAGGAGCGAGTGCGTCTCGTTCATGCCGCCTTCGAGCGTCTGCGTGAGCGAGATGCCGTCGAGCGTGTTGCGCTCGGCCATCGACAACGAGTCGAGGCGCATCCGCATCTTCTCAGAGATGGCGAGCCCGGCCGCGTCGTCCGAAGCTTTGTTGATGCGGACGCCGCTCGAGAGGCGGTCCATCGTCTTCTTCATCGTCGTCTGGTTGAGCGACAGCGACGTATAGGCTTTCAACGCTTGAATGTTATTGGTAATTTTCATAACGGTTTCCTCCTACGTGTGCGGGTTGGAGCCGGGCCTTTTCGATGGCCTCGTCCCACGTCATCTCTAAGTCGGTCGCGAGCGCGTGGAGCTCTTCGATTTTACCTAAGTCTTGTTCGATCAGCGCCTCGAGGCTGCCTTTCGCCATATACAAATACACTTCCTCGAGCTGGGCCGAGATGATGCCGCCGCCGTCATGAAGTCCTTGGTACAGTTTAGCGAGCAGTTCGCGCGCTTGGCGCAGATGACGGTTGCGCTCGGCGATCGTCGCGGTCAGCGCGGTCTCGTAATGGTAGGTGAGCGCGTGGAGCATCGCTTGCGTCAACTCCTCCGGGCTCATTTCATATAATCGGTTCGAATTCATGATTGTTCTCCTTTGATCGAGTCAAGTTCTTCTATTAAAAGCAGCACTTCGGCCATGACGTCATATAGTTCCGGCGGGATGGCATCCCCGAGGTCAAGGTCGAGCAGGTGGCCGAGGAGCGAATGGTCGTGCTCGATGGCCACACCGCGCGAGCGTGCCTCTTCCAAAATCTTGTCGGCGACGGCACCTGTGCCGCGGGCAACGATGATCGGGGCCCGGTCGGTCGTCTCGTCATAACGGACGACGGCGGCCGTCTTGCGTTTCGTCAAATCCATGCGTTGATACATAAGGGCCTCCTAGATTCTAAAGTCATAGCCGGTCGTCGGCGTGCGCTCTGGTTCGACTTCGACTTTCTCGGCTTTCGTCAGCGGGCGGAACTGGGTCGTCACGCTCCGGTAGCCGATCGCTTCGAGCGTCGTCTCGATCTTGCCGAGCAGCGGCCGAGCGATCCGTTCGACCGTCGGGTCATCATGTTCGAGTGTGAGCCGGAGGTTGCGGTCGAGTGCTTCGACTTTCACGCCGATCTCGCCTAAGCGAGGTGTCTCGAGCCGGATGTAGAGGACACTGTTCTCCCAATCGACGACGTCGCCGGCTTCCCGGTTTTGGATGTGGACGTGGATGCCGGTATCGATCTCCTGGACTTTCGCCGGCAGGGCGAGCAGGAGCTGATGGAGCTGCCCGCCGTCGAGCCGGTTGATCGTCTGTTGGACTTGGAAGAACGAGGCGAGGCGCGCCGCTTCCGGAGATGCCGCTTCGGAACGAACCGATAAGGCTGACGCCTGAACGGCTTGCGACGTTTGTGCTTGCGCCTGTTGTGAAGCGGTCTGGACGCGCTGCGCCGTCTCTTGGACGTGGCGGCCTGACAGGTTGGCGTCAAGGCGGAGCGGTGTCACGTGGACCTCACCAGCACGAGTGGCGCCATGCGGGATGTATTCGACGCGGACCTGGTTCGGCACGTAGCGGAACTCGTTCAACGCCGTGCGCACGTCTTTAATGAGGGCGGCACTCTCGGCAGGCTTCGTCGACAACAGTGACAAGGCGACGTCGAGCTTCGCCGTCATCGCGACGAGTGCTTTCTCTTGCCTAGCGTCGGTATGTAACAAGGCGTCCGTCTTTTGGATGAGCTGCGTCAGACGCGTCCCGACCGTCTCTAAGGCAGGGCGGGCCAAATGCGGCTTCGATTCGACGAGGGCCGCGACTTGTCCGAGCTGTTTCGTCACGGTCGCCTGTTCTGCGCGGAACGTGTTCGTCACGGCAGCGAGATGCGTCGTCACTTCCTTGACCACGACTTGACGTCCGCCTACGGGTGGCAAGGCTTCCCTCGGTTCGGGGCGGGCGGGTGGTGCGGCCGGGAGTTCTTTGATCAGCCGGTCGACCGTCTCCGGTGTCGGTGTGACCCGTTCTGTGGCCGGACGCGACAAGTTGACGAGTTCGACGTAACGCTCTTTTTGCGGGTACGGTGCGTCCGGTGCCGGTACCTTCAGTTGACGTTTCGCTTCATCTAATGAAGCGACCGCGATGTCACGGGCGACGTCCGGTTTGACGACGGGGGCGTCCATCGTGCGCAAGAACAAGACGGCATCGCGCATGTCACCTTTGAAGACGGTCTCGAGCAAGCGGACCGTGTCCTCGTTCAGCGGCAGGCGTCCCGATTGGATCAAGCGGCTGACGGCGCTCCGTACCTCGGGCGGGAGCGATGCGAGCAGCGCTTGGATTTTCGTATCGACTTTCGTCTCAGATTTCGTCCCTTGCGCCGGTGCGTCCGCCGTCTCCGTTTCCGGTTTGACGACGACGGTCCCGAGCAACACCCCGTCCTCTTCGACGAGCGTCAGTTGGAACGGGTTCGTCTTCGGTAGCCCGTCCTTGAACGTGACCTCGACTTGTTCGCCGCCGACCTTGACGATGGCCGTGTCAGGACCGGTCTGCTTGACGATTTCAGCTTTATAGACGCGGTTCATCTGGACACCCGCGTTCGCGGCTACGGTTGTAGCGAGTTGCGCTTGGATTTGCATAGTTGTCACCTCGACCAATATATCGACCTCTTTTTCAAAAAGTGAAGCAAAATCCCCATAAAAAAACCTCCCGTCAAACGACGGAAGGCAGGTCAAGATTCGAGCGCAGGGCTCATGTTCAGTTGTTGGAACCGGGCGACCAATTCGCCGGTCGCTTTGATCTGGTTTTTTAAGACGTACGCGGTCGCGTTCGTCTGGATGCGGTGACCGTCTTTCGTGACGATCACGCCGTTCGGGGCACCCTCGACAGTCACGATGTCCCGAATGTGGGACCAGGCGTACCATTCGCAATCTTCACGTTTCGGTGATTTCGTCGGGAAGAAGACGAGTCCCGTCGTCGGTTCGATGACGACCGGCACTTTGCCTTTGACCCCGGCGACGCGTTTGGCGACGAAGATCCGTTCCTCGATCGAGCTGTTGTACTGGCGGCAAGAGAGCTGCAGCAACTGGTACGGCCGGAGCGGGGTCGAGATCTCGCTGCCGTCCTCGAGAATGATCCGCGATTGCTTCATCATGTCAAAGCAAGGCAAGATCGCCACGGTTCGCTTCGTGATGCGATATTTTTCCTCGGAATAGTAGGGGCGCATACGCTGCACCATCCTCCTCGTATTAGATTTTCAGGATCGGCCGATATTCAAAAAAGCACAAACCTAAATCATCTCTTCCATGATATATCACAAAAAATGTAAATTCAATAAGCCAATATGAAAAGTAGGGAAATATAATTCCAATGTAAGCCAAAAGACGATTCATTTACAAAAAAGTAAAAAATGTTTGTATCGTGACCGATAAGGTGGTAATATAGCAATTAGAGGGAAAGCCTCTGTATTCTTCAATGGTGAAAGGAATGGATTTGCACATGGTAGGTAAAGTAAAATGGTTTAACTCAGAAAAAGGTTTTGGTTTCATCGAGGTAGAAGGCGGCAAAGACGTTTTCGTACACTTCTCAGCAATCCAAACTGACGGCTACAAAGCTCTTGACGAAGGTCAAGAAGTTGAGTTTGAAATCGTAGATGGCGAACGCGGCCCACAAGCGGCTAACGTTGTAAAATTATAATTTCAAACCGTGAACCGGCTTCCTCGTGAAGTCGGTTTTTTGTTTTGTCTACATAGTATTTTTCTCTTAAGAAAACGAGTTTAAAAACGGCGATAACGGGTAACTTCTTTTTATACAACCGATTCGATTGCAGGCGTGAGCATCGGAACAAAATTGTCATTATTTTCTGATGATAACGTTTTCAAATAAACTGAATTCGGGGTATACTATATATGAGCCACCCGCTTCCGCTTTCTTTTTAAGATCTTTTTAAGAAATGAGGCAGGAGATTCGGTCCAAAATGACGAATCATTGGTTCAAGCGGTTATTTTAAGGAGGAGTTCAGATGATTTATAACATTCGCGGCGAAAACATTGAAGTCACACCAGCCATCAAAGACTATGTCGAGAAAAAGCTGGAGAAGTTGACTCGGTATTTCACAACTCCTACGGATGCACAGACGGCTTACGTCAACTTGAAAGTGTACAACGAAAAGCAAAAAGTAGAAGTGACGATCCCGATGACGAACTTATTGCTTCGCGCTGAGGAAACCAACCTCGATATGTACGCGGCAATCGACCTCGTCGTCGACAAATTGGAACGTCAAATCCGTAAACACAAAACAAAGCTCAACCGTAAAGGACGCGCCAAAGAAGGCGGGATCGGCGAGTATTTCAAATCACTCGAAGGTTCTGAAGACATTCCTGCGTACGATGAGGACGAGGCAGAACTCGAACTCGTGCGGACGAAGCGATTCACGCTCAAGCCGATGGACACGGAAGAAGCGATCCTTCAAATGGACATGCTCGGTCACAGTTTCTTCGTCTTCTCAGACGCGGAGACCGGGAACACGAACGTCGTCTATCGTCGTAAAGACGGTAAATACGGCTTGATCGAACCTGAATAATCTAACTTTGAATTCACACGGCCCTCCGACTTGGAGGGCCGTTTCGTTTTGCCTTTCCTTGAAAGCGTGGGTCACTTCGGTTAAACTGTACATTAGGGAAAAAACATGCATTTTTGACTGAGTGCAGAGGAGATAAAACGTATGGCGAACTTTTTGAAAGATTTATTTGCTCCACAGAAACGAGTATTGAAAAAAGCAGAAAAAGCGGCCGACTTAGTCGAGTCATTCGCTGAGCCGACGAAGGCGTTGTCTGACGAAGCACTTCAGGCGAAGTCTGTCGAATTCCGTGAGCGTCTGGATAAAGGGGAAACGCTTGACGATATCCTTCCGGAAGCGTTCGCGGTCTGTCGCGAGGCGTCAGAACGCGTGCTCGGCATGCGTCACTACCGCGTCCAGCTCATCGGGGGCTATGTGCTCCATAACGGCGACATCGCCGAGATGAAGACCGGTGAAGGGAAGACGCTCGTCGCGACGCTCCCGGTTTACTTGAACGCCCTGACTGGCCGTGGCGTACACGTCGTGACGGTCAACGAATATTTGGCGAAACGTGATAAAGAACTCATGGAACCGCTCTACTTCGCGCTCGGCCTCTCGGTCGGACTGAACGTCTCGAACATGGACCGCGTCGAGAAGCAGGCGGCGTACAACTGTGACATCACGTACTCGACGAACAACGAACTCGGGTTCGACTACTTGCGTGACAACATGGTCCTTTATAAGGAAGACCGTGTTCAGCGTGAGCTCTACTACACGATCGTCGATGAAGTCGACTCGATCCTCGTCGATGAGGCGCGGACCCCGCTCATCATCTCAGGGTCGGCCCAAAAATCGACCGAATTGTACACACGTGCCGACGCGTTCGTCCGGACGCTCAAGCTCGAAGACGACTACACGGTCGACGTGAAGACGAAATCGGTGTTACTCACGGACAAAGGGGTCGACCTCGCCGAGAAGTTCTTCGGCATCGACAACTTGTTCGCGATCGAGCACGTCTCGGTCAACCACCACGTCGGGCTCGCATTGCGTGCGAACGCCGTCATGCATCATGACGTCGACTATATGATCCGCGACGGCCAAGTCATGATCATCGACCAGTTCACAGGTCGGGTCATGGACGGACGCCGCTACTCGGAAGGTCTGCACCAGGCGATCGAGGCGAAAGAAGGCGTCGAGATTCAACGGGAATCGATGACGCTCGCGACGATCACGTACCAAAACTACTTCCGGATGTATGAGAAGCTGGCCGGGATGACCGGTACGGCGAAGACGGAGGAAGAAGAGTTCCGTAACATCTACAACATGCAAGTCGTCACGATCCCGACGAACAAGCCGATCGTGCGTGAAGACGGTTCCGACCTCATCTTCAAGTCGATGGAAGGCAAGTTCAAAGCCGTCGTCGAAGAGATCGCTTCGGCGCACGCGACCGGACAACCGGTCCTCGTCGGTACGGTCGCCGTCGAGACGTCTGAGTATTTGAGCAAGCTGCTCACGAAGAAGAAGATCAAACACGAAGTCTTGAACGCGAAAAACCACGCCCGTGAAGCCGAAATCGTCGAGAACGCCGGACAAAAAGGTTCGGTCACAATCGCGACGAACATGGCTGGACGCGGAACCGACATCAAGCTCGGCGAAGGTGTCATCGGGCTCGGCGGTCTTTACATCGTCGGTACCGAGCGCCACGAGTCGCGTCGGATCGACAACCAGCTCCGCGGTCGGGCCGGGCGTCAAGGCGACCCGGGTAAATCGCAGTTCTACTTGTCACTCGAAGATGAGCTCATGCGCCGCTTCGGGACCGACAGCCTCCAGAGCATGATGGAGCGCCTCGGCATGGACGACACGCAACCGATCGAGAGCCGCATGGTCTCGAAAGCGGTCGAGTCGGCCCAAAAACGTGTCGAAGGCAATAACTATGATGCCCGTAAACAGTTGCTCGGTTACGACAACGTCATGGCCGACCAACGGAAAGTCATGTATAAAGACCGGGCCAGCATCCTCGAGAACGAATCGGTCACCGATATCGTCCGCTCGATGATCCGTGAGACGGTCGAGATGGGCGTCGCGCAATACACGCCGCTCGAACTCGTGCCGGAAGAATGGAACATCGACGAGCTGGCGCACTGGGCCAACCAGACGCTCGCCCTCGAGAACGCGGTCGCCGGGAAAGACTTCTACGGCAAAGAACGCGAGGAGATCACTGAGCTGTTGCTTGAGCGGACGAACGCCCAATATGAGGCGAAACGTCAACTCGCACCGCCGGAACGGTTCAACGAGTTCGAGAAGATCATCGTGCTCCGTGCCGTCGATTCGCACTGGATGGCGCACATCGACCATATGGACCAGCTTCGTCAAGGTATCCACTTGCGTGCTTACGGACAGAACGACCCGCTCCGTGAGTATCAGGCGGAAGGCGTCAGCATGTTTGACGCGATGAACGCGGCCATCTCGGAAGAAGTGACCGGCTTCGTGCTCCGTGCCGAGGTCGGCGACAACCTCCGACGCGAGAAAGTCGTCGAGGAGGAAGTGGCGGTGTCTGGCAAGGACGACGCACCGGTGAAGAAAAAACCGGTCCGCCGTTCAGAAGACCAACGCCTCGGGCGCAACGACCCGTGCTGGTGTGGTTCAGGCAAGAAGTTTAAAAACTGTCACGGCAAACAACAAGCTTAATTTTTGAAGAGGCGAGCCTGCTCGCCTCTTTCCTACGGAAAGGTGAATCTCACTATGGAAATTTCAGATATTCGGAACGAACTCGAGGCGATGGCAAAACGCCTCGAAAATTACAGACAATCGCTCAACTTAACGGAGAAACAGGCGCGCATCGCCGAGCTCGAGAACGAGATGACGTACCCAGACTTCTGGGACAGCCAAGAGAAGGCACAAAAAGTCATCGACGAGTCGAACGCGCTCAAAGCGATGGTCGACAAGTATCAAGAGCTCGCGGACGGTCACGAGGACGGCGAAGTTACGCTCGAACTCATCAAGGAAGAACCGGACGCCGAGATGCAAGGTGATCTCTCAGAGATGGTCATGGCGCTCAAGGCCGACTTCGACGCGTTCGAACTCGAGATCCTCTTGAACGGACCGTATGACACGAACAACGCCATCCTCGAGCTGCACCCGGGTGCGGGCGGTACCGAGTCGCAAGACTGGGCCTCGATGCTCCTCCGCATGTATCAGCGTTTCGCGGACAAACAAGGTTGGAAAGTCGAGACGGTCGACTACCTCGCGGGCGAGGAGGCCGGCGTCAAGTCGGTCACGCTCCGCATCGTCGGGCATAACGCCTACGGCTACTTGAAAGCGGAGAAAGGGATCCACCGCTTGGTCCGGATCTCGCCATTCGACTCGTCAGGCCGCCGCCATACGTCGTTCGTCTCGTGCGACGTCATGCCGGAATTCGATGACGATATCGAAATCGATATCAGAACCGAAGACCTCCGCATCGACACGTACCGCGCCTCGGGCGCCGGCGGTCAGCACATCAACACGACCGACTCGGCCGTCCGGATCACGCACGTGCCGACGGGTGTCGTCGTCGCATGTCAGGCCGAGCGTTCGCAGATCAAGAACCGTGAAGCGGCGATGAAGATGCTCAAGGCGAAACTGTACCAGCGCGAACTCGATGAGCAGCAACGCAAGCTCGACGAGATCCGCGGTGAGAAGACAGACATCGGCTGGGGCAGCCAGATCCGTTCATACGTCTTCCACCCGTATGCGATGGTCAAAGACCACCGCACGAGTTATGAAGTCGGGAACACGAGCGGCGTCATGGATGGAGACATCATGGGCTTCATCGACGCTTACCTCCGTAAGACAAATATGTGATGCATGTGGCTCAAAGACGTCCGTCTTTGGGCCACGTTGTATGTAGAGGAGAATTTCTTTAATGAAGCAAATCGTCAAAGACTATATTTACTTATTGACCGGTTCCGTGTTCGTCGCCTCGGCGTTCAGTCTGTTCCTGTTCCCGAACAACATCGCCTCGGGCGGCGTCAGTGGGATCTCGATCATCACGTACGAGCTGTTCGGCATCTCGCCGGGGGCGTTCCAGCTCGTCTCGAACGTGTTGCTCCTCCTCGTCGGCTGGATGATCCTCGGGCTCGGCTTCGGCGTCAAATCGCTCGTCGGCTCGATCTTCTTACCAGGTGTGATCTTGTTTTATGAAGCGATCGGTGCGGGCGCGGCGGTCGACGATACGTTGCTCGCGGCCGTGTTCGGCGGCGTCGGTGTCGGGATCGGCCTCGGACTCATTTTCCGTGGCCGGGCCTCGACCGGTGGGATGGACTTACTCGCCCAGATCCTACATAAGTTCACCCACATCCCGCTCTATCTCTGTATCGCCATCCTCGACGGGACCGTCGTGGTCGTCGCGGCCGTCACGTTCTCGTTCACGACGGGACTGTACGCGCTGATCGCCTTGTACATCACGATCAAGATGATCGACTTCGTCCAGCTCGGCTTCACGCAAGACAAGATGGCGTATGTCATCTCGGACAAGCGTGACGTCATCACGCGCGCCGTCTTCGACGAGCTCGACCGGGGCGCGACCGAGATCCAGGCGATCGGCGCCTATTCGCGTCTCGACCGGCCGATGCTCCTCGTCGTCGTCCGTCAGAACGAGGTGAGCCGGTTGAGAGACCTGATCCGCCGCATCGACCCCGACGCGTTCCTCATCTTCAGCGAGGCGCACGAGGTGATGGGCCAAGGTTTCACCTCAGATAAACGGTATAGCAACGTCCCGTGAGATGTGGAATCTTTGTGTACTTTTCGTGAGATTAGGTTAAAGGCCTTGTCAAAACGGTTATAATGGATAATGTAGGCAATTTCTACAACTTAGGAGGGGAACCCTATATGAAGAAGTGGATGATGGCCATCGGCCTCGGCGCCATGCTCACGCTCGGTGCGTGCGGCGGCGGCGATGAAGAAGAAACGACAAGCAATGGGGATACGGGCTCGAACACGGCTTCGGTCGACGCGGAAGCGGTATACGCCCAAAACTGTGCAGCCTGTCACGGCGCGAACTTGGAAGGCATGAGCGGTCCGGCATTGACGGACGTCGGTGCCCGCCTCTCAGCTGAAGATATCGAGAACATTATTCGAAACGGACAAGGCACGATGCCTGCGAACGTGATCGAGGACGACGAAGAGATCACAGCGGTCGCGGCTTGGCTCGCCGACAAGAAATAAGGATCAAGACCACGGGATAACCGTGGTTTTTTGCATTCCGTGGTTTGGATTGGTCGCCGTTCATCGGTGCGTTCGTCCTGTTGCTGTCGGCGCCATGACGACGAACGTTGGCATGTGGTATTTTGCGATGTTGTTCGACGCGTTGAAAAAACGTCCGACCGATAAACGGAACGATTGAACATAGGCACTCGCCCCGGCGAGTGCCTATTTGAATGTGCGTTTCACCAAATGTGACTGCAACGTGAAACGGACGTTCAATCCAACAATTTCCCACCGAACTCAATCGAACTGAAACAATCCTGTAATGGTTATTTAAAATTCTGGTTGTTATAATTGTAGGCGCTCCTACTACTGAATCTGATGAATCTTGACCCGTTAAGAAACTTGGACGGTGCCTTGACAGAATCACTAGTTATCGTGTAGAACTGAGGCTAGGCGAAAATATTCACTTACTAAACAACTATACACTCGTCATAGATGCATGAAAAATTTATAAAAAGGGTAGGGAATACGTTATGATCTCGATGCAAAAAGTTAGTAAAGTATATCCAAACGGTGTCGTCGCAGTCGACGACCTCGATTTGAAGATCGAAGACGGCGAATTTTTATACGTCGTCGGACCATCCGGCGCCGGGAAATCGACGTTCATGAAAATGATTTATCGGGAGGAGAAGCCGTCGAACGGTCAACTGTTGATCGATGGGATCGACGTCGGGAAATTAAAAAACCGTCACGTCCCGAAACTACGCCGCCAGCTCGGCGTCATCTTCCAAGATTATAAGCTGCTCCCTTCATTGACGGTGTATGAGAACGTCGCGTTCGCCCTCGAAGTCGTTCAGGCCGACACAGGTACGATGCGTAAGCAAGTCATGGACGTCTTGAACTTAGTCGGACTTAAACATAAGGCACGTAACTATCCGGACGAACTGTCGGGTGGCGAACAGCAACGTGTCTCGATCGCCCGCGCCATCGTAAACAAGCCGAAGCTCATCATCGCCGACGAGCCGACCGGCAACTTAGACCCGGATACGGCATGGGGCATCATGGAAGTATTCCAAGAGATCCATCGCCGCGGGGCGACGATCGTCATGGCGACACATAACCGTGACATCGTCGATAAGATCCGTCATCGCGTCATCGCGATCGAAAATGGCAAAGTCGTCCGCGATGAAGAGAAAGGAGCATATGGCTATGATATTTAAAAGTGGGCTACGCCATTTACGCGAAGGGTTCAAAGGGACGCTTCGCAACGGTTGGATGTCGTTTGCGGCCATCAGTGCCGTCACCATCACCTTGTTACTCGTCGGCGTCTTCGCCCTCGTCATGTTCAATGTCAACGAGATCTCAGAGAACGTCGAGAACGACGTCGAGATCCAAGTGTTCGTCACACGGACAGCGGAGGAAGCGAACGTCGAGAAGCTAGGCGAGAACTTAGAACAGATCCCGGGCGTCGCCTCGGTGACGTTCAGCTCGAAAGAGGAGGAACTCGAAAACTTCCGCAACCAGCTCGGGGAAGACGCCAACGCGTATGGAACGGTCGAGAAAGACAACCCGCTCCATGACCGCTACATCGTCAAAGCATCAGACCCGCTTAACACGGAGACGGTCGCCGACGCGGTCCAGTCACTCGAAAACGTCGATAAGGTCACGTACGGTCAGGACTATATCGATAAGATGTTCGCCTTCTTCAACGGGATCCGCATCGGTGGACTCGTGTTGATCGTCGGACTCACGCTCATGGCGATGTTCCTCATCTCGAACACGATCAAGATGACGATCTTCTCACGCCGTCGCGAAATCGAGATCATGCGTCTCGTCGGAGCGAAAAACAGCTTTATCCGCTGGCCATTCTTCATCGAGGGACTTCTGCTCGGTGTGCTCGGCGCGCTCATCCCGATCGCGGTCATTTATTTCGGCTATGACGTCGCATATGGTGCTTTACAACCATCGCTAGATCAACTGAATAGTGATATATTTAAATTGATCGATCCATCGGTACTCACGACGCAAGTCTCGCTCGTCTTGCTTGCGCTCGGTGCGTTCATCGGGATCTGGGGATCGACGACATCGCTCGGTCGATTCTTAAAAGTTTAATTTAAATAGGAGGAGGAATTGGCGGATGAAACGTTCGCTTGCGCTTGGATTAAGTTTGACGCTACTCGCCGCGCCGGTCATGGCGACGGAGAAAGAGACGTTGAAAGAACGACAAGATCGTCTATCCAATCAATTGGAGCAGTCTAAAAAAGCGCAAGTCGAGACGGACGCCGAGCTCGAAGTCACCGAGGCACAGCGCGACGCGGTCTCAACCGAGGTTCGTGCCGTCAATGAACGTCTCGAGGGCTTAAGTGAACAGATCGCCGTCCAGCAAGTCGAAGCGGACGCGGCGCGCTCAGAGCTCGAGGCGACCCGCCAACAACTCGCTGCCCAAGGGCAGTATCTTGAAGGCCAGAAGGCGCTCCTTAGTGAGCGTCTTCGTGTGCTTCAAATACACGAGGACCGGTCTTATCTCCAAGTCGTGTTCGAATCCCGCTCGTTCGGGGATTTCGTGACGCGGCTCATGACCGCACAGACGATCGCGGAGCAAGACCGGGACCTCATACATAGCTATATGCATGAAGTCGAGCGCCTCGAGACGCTCGAGGCGACGCAACGGACACAGCTGTCGTTCGTCAAACAAAAAGAGCGCGAGCTCGTCGTCCGAAACAAGCGCTCGATCAAGCGGCCGCAGAGAAACATGTGCTTCTCTCGGAACTAAACGAGCAGGTCGAACTGCTCGAGCTCGAACGGATGACCCGTGGCGAAGAACAGGCGCTCATGAACGAACAGCGCCGCATCATCGCCAGTCAGCTCGACGCGATCGCGACGGCTGAACGGGAACAAGCGGAAGCCGAGGCTCGCGCGAAACAAGAGGCCGAGGCAAAAGCCGCCGCAGAAGCGCGAGCACGGGCCGAAGCAGCGGCACGAGCCGAAGCGAATCAAGAAACCGTGACACCACAGGCACCGCCAGCAGCGGAACCGAAAACCGTCACGGCTCCGGTCAGTACGTTCTTGCGCCCGGTGTCGGGTTACGTGTCGAGCCGATTCGGACCGCGGGAGAACCCGCTGACCGGGGCGCCGGAATCGCACCGCGGCATCGATATCGTCAACGCGACCGGCACACCGATCGTCTCGGCCGCCCCAGGTATCGTCATCAAGGCGGCTGAAGCGACCGGTTACGGCAACGTCGTCTTCGTCTCGCACGTCGTGAGCGGGCAAGTCTGGACGACCGTTTACGGTCATTTAGATTCGATCACGGTAGCGGCCGGCCAGTCGATCGGGGCGGGCCAGACGGTCGGTACGCTCGGCAACACGGGCTGGTCGACGGGACCGCATCTCCACTTCGAGCTCCACCGTGGGGAGTGGGCACCCGGGCAACCAAATGCGGTCGACCCGGGCCCTTATATCGGCTACTGACAGACGGACGCGTCCCAAATATGTGGAACGCGTCCGTTTTTCTGAAGTTTTTGCTATACTGGATGAAAGACCGACAAAAAGAAATGAGGGACTTACCCGTGAAAAACACAACCGCAGGACTACTCGCCGGCGCGACGTTCGTGGCAGGGGCCGGTGCAGGCCTGGCGACGATGGCGTTCACCGATACGAGGTTACCGATCCAACCGAAAGCAGAAGGTTGGGACAAGGTCGAACAAGTCCGCAGCTTGATCGAGACGCACTCGCTAAAGGACATCTCGGAAGAAGACTTGTTGACCGGTGCCCTTGACGGTATGACGGCAGCGCTCGATGACCCGTACTCGGACTTCCTCGACGCGGAAGAAACGTCACAGTTCACCGACTCGATCGAGTCGAGCTTTGAAGGAATCGGCGCGACTTTGGAGAAGAAAGGAGAAGACATCTTGATTGTCGCTCCAATCAAAGGCGCACCAGCCGAGGCGGCAGGTCTTCGCCCAGGGGATATCATCACCGCGGTCGACGGCGAATCGATCGAAGGGATGGCCGTCGAAGAGGCGGTCCAGCTCATCCGTGGCGAAAAAGGAACTGTTGTCACGCTGATGATCCGTCGCGGCGGGCAAGAGGCCGACTACGAGATCACACGGGATACGATCCCGATCGAGACGGTTTACTCGGAAGTGAAAGAGCAGGACGGCAAAAAGATTGGCTATCTCGAAGTGACCCAGTTCTCAGAGCCGACGGCCGATGAGTTTTTAGAGCAGCTCGAGACGCTCGAAGCAGAGAATATCGATAGCTTGATCATCGACGTCCGCGGTAACCCGGGTGGTCTCTTGCCGGCCGTCATCGCGATGACCGAAGGGTTCGTCCCGACGGACAAGCCGGTCGTTCAGATCGAGAACGCCGACGGCGAACGTCAATCCCAAAACGGACGCGCCCGTGAGGCGAAGCCGTACAATTTGTTCGTCTTGACGAACGAAGGCTCGGCCTCGGCGTCCGAGATTTTGGCCGGTGCGCTCAAAGAAGGCGCCGGTGCGACGATTATCGGCAATGCGACGTTCGGGAAAGGCGTCGTCCAGACGGCGTTCGACTTGGAAGACGGCAGCAACTTGAAGCTGACGACGAGCAAATGGCTCACACCGGACGGCAACTGGATCAACGAGACGGGTATCGAGCCTGACGTTGAGGTCGATCAACCGGATTACTTCGGGGTCAACCGCATCCTCGCGGAAGAGGATGCGCTCGAAGTCGGGGACTACGGCGAGACGGTGTCGAACCTGCATACGGTGTTGACCGGGATCGGTTACGCGCCGGGCGGTCAGCCGGGTTACTTTGGTGACACGATGGCACAGGCGGTCTCGGACTTCCAAGCCGACAACAACTTGGCGGAGGACGGGGTCGTCAATGAAGCGACAGCGTCCGCGCTCGAGTCACGGTTGCTTGAAGTCATCCAAGACGAGGCGAACGATGCCCAGTTGAACCGGGCACTTGAAGAAGCCGCAAAATAAGGATTAGGGAAAGGATTGGACAAGTGTGGACGTTCTACGAATGAGTTTTACCGCTTTGTTGACCTTGTTAGGTAGTCCGCTGCTCTGGGCGACGTTCGTCGCCCTCGCTTACATATCTATGACGCGCATTAAACGAGAGCGAAGCATGTTCCGGTCGCGCCGACGCTCGCCAAAGTCAGATTGGCGCCACTTTGTGTGGCCGAGTCTGTTGCTCGCGGTCCTCGGAACGGTAGCGACCGTCTTGCTCGAGACGACGGTCAACTTCGAGTGGGTCATCACGTTCACCGTCCTCTACGCCCTGATCGTCTTGACGATGCATCCGCGCTTCATGAGTCCGGCGTTTCCGTTCCTGATCATGCTCGTGGTCATCAGTCTGCGTGACGTTGTCTCGCTCGCGGGGCTCACGGATTGGGTCGACCGGCTCGCCGACGTCGAGTGGCCGGTGTATGCGCTCGTGTTCGGCATCGTCACGCTCGCCGAAGCGATCCTCCTTCGTTGGAACGGAACCAAAGAGACGTCACCGACGCTCATCTTGTCGAAGCGCGGCCAGTTCATCGGTGGACACGTCGTCAAGCGGATTTGGTTCTTTCCGCTCATCGTCTTTTTACCGCCTTCGTTCGGGCTCGACTTCTCGGTGCCGGTCATCTTGCCGATCCCGATCGGGGTCAGCCTGCTATCGACCGGGGCACTGCCGGGAACGCTGCTCGGCCGCTTGAGCCTGTATCGCGGTTTGCTCGCAGTGGTCGCGCTCGGCCTGTTTGCCGGGTCGTACGTCCTCGACGTCCCGTACGTCGCTTATGTGTTGATCGGTCTGTTCGTCTTGTACGAGTTCGCCTTGCAGCTCATCAAACGCGAGAATCGCGGCACGACACCGGTCTTCCTGAACGGGAACCGCGGGGCGGTCATCATCGATACGCTTCCGGGTTCGCCGGGGGAGACGATGCAGCTCGTTCCAGGTGAGTCGATCTACAAAGTGAACGGTACGGTCATCACCGGAGGGAGCAGCTTTTATGAGGCGCTTCAACTCCATAAGCCGTACATCAAGCTCGAAGTGCTCAACTTGAACGGGGATATCCGCTTCGTGCAACGGGCGATGTATGAGGCCGACCCGCACGAGCTCGGGATCTTGTTCGTCGGGGAACCGATGAGCCCGCGCTTGCGCTTACGGAAATTATAAAAGGGAGCATCCGTCGCGGATGCTCCCTTGCTTGTGTTTAGACTTCAAGTTTTGATGGTTTGAAGCCCATTGTCGCTTCGACGGCGTGTTGCCAGCCTTTGTAGAGCTCTTCACGATGCGTTTCATCCATGTTCGGTTCGAACTGATGGTCGAGTTTCCATTGCTGCTTGATCTCGTTCTGGTCTTTCCAGAACCCGACGGCGAGTCCGGCGAGGTAGGCGGCGCCGAGCGCCGTCGTCTCACTCACTTCCGGACGTTCGACCGGTACGTTCAAGATGTCCGCTTGGAACTGCATGAGGAAGTCGTTGTTGACCGCACCACCGTCGACGCGGAGCGTCTTCAATGCGATGCCGGAATCTTGCTCCATCGCCGTCAAGACGTCGCGTGTCTGATAGGCGAGCGATTCGAGCGTCGCCCGGACGAAGTGTTCTTTTTCCGTACCGCGGGTGAGCCCGAAGATGGCGCCTCGGACGTCCGAGTCCCAATACGGGGCACCGAGTCCGACGAAGGCCGGGACGACGTAGACCCCGTCGGTCGTGTCGACACGGTTCGCATACTGTTCCGTATCTTTCGCCGACTTGAGCATACGCATCCCGTCACGGAGCCACTGGATGGCCGATCCGGCGACAAAGATCGATCCTTCGAGCGCGTACTCGACTTTTCCGTTATAGCCCCAGGCGATCGTCGTCAACAGACCGTGGTCCGACTTGACGGCTTCTTCTCCCGTGTTCATAAGCATGAAGCAACCCGTTCCGTATGTGTTCTTCCCTTCGCCTGACTCGAAGCAGGCTTGGCCGAACAAGGCGGCCTGCTGGTCACCGGCCGCGCCGGCGATCGGGACTTCGAACCCGAAGAAGTGGTACGGGATCGTGTGGGCGTATACTTCACTCGATGGCTTGACTTCAGGCAGCATCGACTTCGGTACGGTGAGGATGTCGAGCAACTCATCGTCCCACTTCTGCTCGTAGATGTTGTACATGAGCGTCCGTGACGCGTTCGAGTAGTCGGTGACGTGCGCGAGACCGCCCGAGAGCTTCCAGATGAGCCACGTGTCGATCGTTCCGAACAACAAGTCTCCCGCTTCCGCTTTCTCACGGGCGCCTTCGACGTTGTCGAGGATCCATTTCACTTTCGTCCCCGAGAAGTAAGCATCGATCAAGAGGCCGGTTTTGTCACGGAACAAATCCGCATGGCCCGCTGCTTTCAATTCGTCACAGATGCCGGCAGTCTGACGCGATTGCCAGACGACGGCGTTGTAGACAGGTCTACCGGTCGACTTCTCCCAGACGACTGTTGTCTCCCGTTGGTTCGTGATGCCGATGGCCGCGATTTCTTTCGGGTCGATGTCGGCCGAACCGAACGCCTCGGCCATGACGGCGAGGACCGAACCCCAAATCTCGTTGGCGTTATGCTCGACCCAGCCTGGTTTCGGGAAGTACTGCTTGAACTCGCGTTGAGCGGTCGTGACGATCTTGCCGTCGTGGTCGAAGATGATGACCCGTGAACTGGTCGTACCTTGGTCGATTGCTAAAATATACCGTTTTTCTTTGTCCATATGAATGTGCCTCCTTAGAAGTTAGGGTGATTATGGGACGAGGATACCATAGAGCAACGCGGCGATGACAGCGCCGATGATCGGTCCGATGACTGGAATCCATGAATAGCCCCAGTCGGACGTCCCTTTGTTTTTAATCGGGAGTATCGTATGCGCGATCCGCGGTCCAAGGTCACGGGCCGGGTTGATCGCATAACCGGTCGTTCCACCGAGCGAGAGACCGATCGAGACGATCAAGAAACCGACGACGAGTGGATTCAACCCGTCGGCGAACGTGTTGGCGCCGAACGACAGTAACGCGAAGACAAGGACGAACGTCCCGATGATCTCTGAGATCAAGTTGAACGGTGTGTTCCGGATCGCTGGAATGGTCGAGAACGTCGCAAGTTTCGCGCTTTGGTCTTCGGTCGCGTCGTAGTGCGGTTTGTAGTGCGCGTAGACGAGGCAAGCCCCGATGAACGCCCCGATGAGCTGGGCAAGGATATACAGTGGCACATCGGCCCATGGAAATACCCCGCTCGTGGCGAGTCCGATCGTGACGGCCGGGTTGATGTGCGCACCTCCGTAAATACCTGCGGCGTACACCCCGACCATAACGGCGAGACCCCAACCGAACGTGATGACGATCCAGCCGCCGTTCTCGGCTTTCGAGTGGCGGAGGACGACGCCGGCGACGACACCGTTACCGAGCAAGACGAGTAGCATCGTACCGATGATTTCGCTGACAAATGCTGACATGTGATACTCCCTTCCTTTCGTATTAGAGTTGACTTACCACTTTTTTATATCCCCTAAATGAAAGCGCTTCGAAACCAAGATATTGAAAAAACCACTTCTCAACGAGAAAAGTGGTTCGGACTGGTAAATCGTTTGGAAAAATCGATGCTGATGCCGACGAGAAATACAGCAAGGGTACTCAAGCTCGCATAAGACAACGGTGTCCACCATGTCGCCCCGAGGTCGAGCACGATCGAGGTGATGACAGCCAAGTAGAGCCAAGCGAGCCGTCTTGAAATCTCGTGGTCCCGATAATGATTCGTGAGCGCTGCACCGAATGGGGCACCGATGAAAGCACCCGTCACCAAGGCGATCGGGGCCACGTAATCGAGCGACAGCGACGGCAGGTAACCGCTGAGCCCGCCGAGCGAGATGAACAGGACGGCGGCGAGACTCGTCCCGACGGCACGGTGCGTCGAAAACCCGAGCCAACTCACGAGCAGCGGGACGATGATAAAACCGCCGCCGATGCCGAGGAGCGCCGACAAGAGTCCGGCGATCGCACCGATGGAGAAACTTGCGGCAAATCCGGATTTTTTCCGTTTCGACGGCTTCGATGTTTTCTTTAGAAGCGTAACGGCAAAATAAGAAAGGATAAGCAAATAGAACACATTCAGCAACCAATCATACGTCCCGGAGATCGAGAGCACAAGCCGGCTCGACAGCTGCGCAGTGACGGCGCCGGTCAGACCGACCGTGAGACCGGTCGACCACGACACGTTGCCGAGCGACGAGTGCTTCTTCGCGCCGGCCAGGCTCGTCCCGACGACGAACAAAAGTGACGTCGCGACCGCCTCGGCCGCCGAGTATCCGTTGAACAAGAGCACCGGGACGATGATGACACCGCCCCCGATGCCGAAGAAACCGGACAAGGCGCCGACGACCGCGCCGAGCGGAATGAAGAGAAGTGACCACATGACGACCCACCCATTTCTGTTTAGATTCCTCCTCACTATAGCGAATCGGGGAGCGGTTTGGGAAGCGTCTCAGAAGCGAATATTTGTTCGTGTATGTGCTATAATCAAGTCAATATGCAAGGAACAGAAAGCGAGGAATATACATGGACAAGATCAATGTTCCGTTCGAATTACATTCGGAATATAGTCCGGCCGGCGACCAGCCGGAGGCGATCCGCCAGCTCATCGAAGGCGTCAATCGCGGCGACCGTTACCAGACGCTGCTCGGTGCGACCGGTACCGGGAAGACGTTCACCGTATCGAACGTCATCCAGGAAGTGAAGAAGCCGACGCTCGTCTTAGCTCACAACAAGACGCTCGCCGGCCAGCTCTATTCCGAGTTCAAAGAGTTTTTCCCGAACAACGCCGTCGAATATTTCGTCAGCTACTATGACTACTATCAACCGGAGGCGTACGTGCCGTCGACCGACACGTTCATCGAGAAAGACGCCTCGATCAACGACGAGATCGACAAGCTCCGTCACTCGGCGACGTCGTCCTTGTTCGAGCGGGACGACGTCATCATCGTCGCATCCGTGTCATGTATATACGGTCTCGGTAACCCGGAAGAATATAACAGTCTCGTCTTAAGTCTCCGCGTCGGCAAAGAGATGGGGCGCGACCAGATGCTCCGCAAACTGATCGACATCCAATATGAACGGAACGACATCGATTTCCAGCGCGGGCGCTTCCGTGTCCGCGGCGACGTCGTCGAGATCTTCCCGGCGTCACGCGACGAGCAGTGCTTGCGCGTCGAATTCTTCGGTGACGAGATCGACCGCATCCGCGAGATGAACCCGCTCACCGGCGAAATCATCGCCGACCGTGAACACGTCTCGATCTTCCCTGCATCCCACTTCGTCACCCGCGACGAGAAGCTGCAAAAGGCGATCGTCAACATCGAGGCCGAGCTCGAGCAACAGCTCGAGAAGTTCCGCGAAGAAGGCAAACTGCTCGAAGCGCAACGTCTCGAGCAGCGGACGAACTACGACCTCGAGATGATGCGCGAGATGGGCTACTGTTCAGGCATCGAGAACTACTCGCGTCATTTGAACTTGACGGAAGAAGGAGCGACGCCGTACACGCTCATCGACTACTTCCCGAAAGACTTCTTGCTCATCGCCGACGAGTCACACGTGACATTGCCGCAAGTCCGCGGGATGTTCAACGGCGACCAGGCGCGCAAACAAATGCTCGTCGACCACGGTTTCCGTCTGCCTTCAGCCAAGGACAACCGTCCACTCAAGTTCGAGGAGTTCGAGAAGAAGTTGAATCAGGCGATCTTCATCTCGGCGACACCGGGCCCGTACGAGCTCGAGCATACACCAAACATGATCGAGCAGATCATCCGGCCGACGGGTCTACTCGACCCGACGATCGAGATCCACCCGATCAAAGGACAGATCGACTACTTGATGGACCAGATCCGTGACCGCATCAAACAGGACGAACGCGTCCTCGTGACGACGCTCACGAAGAAGATGGCCGAAGACTTGTCGGACTATCTCCGTGAAGCGGGCATCAAGGTCAACTATATGCACTCCGAGATCAAAACGCTCGAACGGATCGAGATCATCCGTGACCTGCGGCTCGGTAAATACGACGTCCTCGTCGGGATCAACTTGCTGCGGGAAGGTCTCGATATCCCGGAAGTGAGTCTCGTCACGATCCTCGACGCCGATAAGGAAGGGTTCCTCCGTTCTGACCGGTCACTCATCCAGACGATCGGACGGGCAGCCCGTAACTCGAACGGCCACGTCATCCTGTTCGCCGACAAGATGACCGATTCAATGAAACGGGCGATCGGGGAGACCGACCGCCGTCGCACGATCCAGCAAGAATACAATGAAGAGCACGGCGTCACGCCGCAGACGATCCGTAAAGAAGTGCGCGGCGTCATTCGCGCGACGGTCGCTGCCGAAGAAGACGTGCTCGAGTCGCTCAGCTCGATGAATCAAGACGAGCGCGAGGCGGCGATCGGCAAACTAGAAGAAGAAATGAAACAAGCGGCCCGCGACCTTCAGTTCGAGCGGGCGGCCGAATTGCGTGACTTAATCTTGGAGTTGAAGGTAGGGAATTAAATGGCTGAAAAGAAAAATGCGATCGTCATCAAAGGGGCGCGCGTCAACAACTTGAAAAACATTGATATCGATATCCCCCGTGACCAGCTCGTCGTCTTGACGGGTCTGTCGGGATCAGGGAAGTCATCGCTCGCATTCGATACGATCTACGCCGAAGGGCAGCGCCGTTACGTCGAGAGCCTGTCGGCATACGCCCGTCAGTTCCTCGGACAGATGGACAAGCCGGACGTCGATACGATCGAAGGGTTGAGCCCGGCCATCTCGATCGACCAGAAGACGACGAGCCGTAACCCGCGCTCGACCGTCGGGACGGTGACGGAGATCTATGACTACTTACGGCTCTTGTTCGCCCGCATCGGGAAACCCGTCTGTCCGCGCCACGGCATCGAGATCTCAAGCCAGACGATTTCACAGATGGTCGACCAAGTGATGGAGCTCCCGGAGAAGACGCGCCTGCAAATCTTGGCGCCGATCGTGTCGGGACGGAAAGGCACGCACGTCAAAGTGTTCGACTCGCTCAAAAAAGAAGGGTTCGTCCGGGTCCGTGTCAACGGGGAGACGGTCGAACTGACCGATGACATCGAGCTCGACAAGAACAAGAAACATTCGATCGAGGTCGTCGTCGACCGGCTCGTCGTCCGCGCTGACGTCGAAGGCCGCCTCGCCGACTCACTCGAGACGGCACTCCGCCTCGCCGACGGCCGCGCCATCATCGACAAGATGGACGGGACCGAGCTGCTGTTTAGCGAACATCATGCTTGCCCGATCTGTGGCTTCTCGATCGGTGAGCTCGAGCCGCGCATGTTCTCGTTCAACTCACCGTTCGGGGCCTGCCCGACGTGTGACGGTCTCGGTACGAAACTCGACGTCGACCCGGAGCTCGTCATCCCGGACCCGTTGAAGACGCTGAAAGAAGGCGCGGTCGTCGCATGGCAGCCGACGAGCTCGCAATATTATCCGCAGCTGCTCGCCTCGATGTGTCAGCATTTCGACATCGACATGGACGTGCCGTTCGAACGGCTGTCAAAACGTGACCAAGACCTCGTCTTGCACGGGACGGAAGAAGAATCGTTCTTGTTCCGCTACGAGAACGACTTCGGCCAAGTCCGGACGAACACGATCTTTTTTGAAGGAGTGCTCCGCAACATCGAGCGCCGCTATAAAGAGACGACGTCGGATTACATCCGGGAACAGATGGAGACGTATATGGCGACGCACGCCTGCCCGACGTGTAACGGCTATCGGTTGAAAGAAGAGACGCTCGCCGTCAAGATCACCGACCGCCACATCGGGGAAGTGACGACACTCTCGGTCGAGCATGCGCTCGCCTTGTTCGAGTCGCTCATGGACGAACTGAGCGAAAAAGATATCGCCATCGCCCGGCTCATCTTGCAAGAGATCAGAGAGCGGCTCAGCTTCCTGAACAACGT
The DNA here is from genome assembly GCF_004337115.1 of Exiguobacterium sp. SH3S3. Classification (NCBI taxonomy): domain Bacteria; kingdom Bacillati; phylum Bacillota; class Bacilli; order Caryophanales; genus Exiguobacterium; species Exiguobacterium sp. SH3S3. The sequence continues at coordinate 290,346 of NZ_SJUU01000002.1, read as the reverse complement.
CGGTCTCGACTACTTGACGTTGTCGCGGGCGGCCGGGACGTTATCAGGCGGGGAGGCGCAGCGGATCCGTCTTGCCACGCAGATCGGATCGCGGCTGACCGGCGTCTTGTACGTCTTGGACGAGCCGTCGATCGGCCTGCACCAGCGTGATAACGACCGCTTGATTGCGACGCTCAAACAGATGCGCGACATCGGCAATACGCTCATCGTCGTCGAGCATGACGAGGACACGATGATGGCAGCCGACTACTTGATCGACATCGGACCTGGCGCCGGAGAGCACGGTGGAGAAGTCATCGCCGCCGGCACACCGAAGCAGATTATGAAGAACCGAAAGTCGCTCACCGGGCAATACTTGTCGGGAAAACGGTTCATCCCGCTGCCGGCTGAGCGCAAAGTGCCGGACGAGCGTTTCATCAGGATCGTCAAAGCAGCAGAGAACAACTTGAAAGAGGTCGACGTATCGATTCCGCTCGGTATGTTCATCGCCGTCACCGGTGTCTCCGGCTCCGGGAAGTCGACGCTCATCAACGAGATCCTGTACAAGTCGCTCGCGCACCATATTAACCGCGCCAAAGCGAAGCCAGGGAAGCATAAGACGATCGAAGGGCTGGACCAGATCGATAAAGTCATCGATATCGACCAGTCGCCGATTGGACGGACGCCGCGGTCGAACCCGGCGACGTATACGGGTGTGTTCGATGACATTCGTGACGTGTTCGCGTCGACGAACGAGGCGAAGATGCGCGGTTACAAGAAAGGCCGCTTCAGTTTCAACGTCAAAGGCGGGCGCTGTGAGGCGTGCCGCGGGGACGGGATCATCAAAATCGAGATGCACTTCCTTCCAGACGTTTACGTCCCGTGTGAGATCTGTCACGGCAAACGCTACAATCGGGAGACGCTCGAAGTGAAGTATAAAGGCAAGACGATCGCCGATGTGCTCGACATGACGATCGAGGAAGGACTCGACTTCTTTGACAAGATTCCGAAAATCAAGCGGAAGATCCAGACGATCTATGACGTCGGCCTCGGCTACATGAAGCTCGGACAACCGGCGACCGAACTGTCGGGCGGGGAAGCGCAACGCGTCAAGCTCGCGTCTGAGCTTCACAAACGTTCGACCGGCAAGACGATCTACATCTTGGACGAGCCGACGACCGGTCTTCACGTCGACGATATCGCTCGGTTGTTGGTCGTATTGCAGCGCCTCGTCGAGAACGGGGACACGGTGCTCGTCATCGAGCATAACTTAGACGTCATCAAATCGGCCGACTACTTGATCGACCTCGGACCTGAAGGCGGGGACGGCGGCGGCGCGATCGTCGCGACCGGGACGCCGGAAGAAGTCGCCGAAGTCACGGCGTCGTACACCGGCAAGTATTTGAAACCGGTGCTCGAACGCGATGCGGCCCGAGCCAAACCGAAAGCAGGAAAAAAGAAATAAGTATAGAAATGTTTAGAAACGGGAACATGATTGACGTGTAACCAAATCGAAGGGGGAAACGAACGTGAAACAAGAAATGCGTGAACTGATTCTCCAGCAAGTGAAAGATGGCAAACTGACGATCGAGGAAGGGATGACCCAACTCGAGCGGCTCGAGAAGTTGGAGCCGGAGCGTATGCAAGCGCTTGAAGAACATCAAGAGACGGAGAAGGTCGATGCCTACTCGGTCGAGTCGCTCACGACGAAACTGACGTCAGCGGTCGATGGACTCGTGACGAAACTTCGCGACAGCGACTTCTCGTTCAGCTCGAACTTCGGGCCGGAAGTGACGTACTCGAAATCGTTCCCGTTCACCGGGAAAGACATCCTACTCGACTTGTTCAACGCCTCGGCGACAATCGTCTCGTCGGACCATGACGAGTGTGAACTGATCGTCACCGGTCGTCCGCTCCGGCAGCAAGACGCGGACAAGGCGCTCGAACAGCTCCAGTCGGCGGTCAAACATTCGGTCATCGGCGACCGTCTCGTCATCTCACTTCGTGACAAGCTCGTCCGGGCCCACGTTGAACTGTACGTCCCGCATCATCATTTCGACCACTTGAACGTCCAAACGTTGAACGGTGAAGTCCGTGCCGACGGGATCGACGTCGAGAGCTTCCGCGTCCAGACGGCGAACGGCCGCGTCGTGCTTCACGAGGTGCACGCTTCAGAGATCCTCGTCAACACGGGCAATGGTACGGTCGAGGTCGAAGCGACCGAGTCTGAGCTCGTCCACGTCCGGACCGGTAACGGTTCTGTCATCGTGAACGGGAAGTATGACAAGGCCTCGCTCAAGACCGGCAACGGCAACATCCGCGCCGAACTCGCGACGGCGCGTCCGGCCAAGTTCGAAATCGCTTCGCTCGCCGGGAACATCCGACTCGTCTTGCCGCACGGCGTCGAGATCGAAGGCGAGCTCGAGACGAACTTCGGTGGGCTCCACTGCGACTTAGACGACCTCGAGATCGTCCGCGATCGTAAAGATGTCGCCCAGCGTCGTCTCGAGTTCTTATCAGGCCGTGGTCAGACGCCGCGCATCGAAGTCGAGGCCGGTACGCGTACTGGTACGATCGACCTCGAGCACGGTTCACTCCACACGCCGTCGACGTTCCTCGAAGAAGACAAGCACGAACCGACGGAACCGAATGATCCGGTCGACCCGGTCAATCCGGCCGACTTGAACAACCCGTTCCATCAGCAATGACGATCAACCCCGAAGGCGAGCGCCTTCGGGGTTCTTTTTGTACAGCGTGAATCATAAGAAGCCCGAAGGCAGTTGCCTCCGGGCTTTGTCACGTCATAAATTCATTTCGTTCTCGAACTGTTCCCATTCCATCATCGGGGCGTCATACAACGTGAACGAGCCGATGATAAAGAGGATAAACAGAATCGGTCCAGCGATGAGTAGGAAGATCCCGAGGTTCCGCATTTTTTTCGAGCGGTTCCAGTAGAAGATGATGGCGACGATCATCGAAAGTAACGAGCCAGACAAGAAGACACCGACGATGTTCAGGATGAACAACAAGAGCACCGTCTCGTTCTTCGTCGTCGCATATTCGCGCCACATGTCGATGAGCGACTTGATCAAATAGACGAGCGCCGCAATCCCGACGATAAAAATAAAGGCGATGGCAATCCAAAAGAGTGCGTCCATTTTGTTTCACCTCCTTAATCATCTATACCCGTTCTACGCAATTGCCACAAATTAGTTTCATTCCTTTTGAATTGACAAGTTTTGGCTCAGTTTTCATTAACGCTTCTCATGAGGAGCTATGATACAATAATGAGCGTGAAAGGGGCAGATACTTATGCAAAATATCGTACGCACGGCTCAACTCGTTGAGCGCTTCAAGCTTCAAGTCATTTCCGGGGAAGAAGGGCTTCACCGTCCTGTCGCCACACCGGACCTCAGTCGACCAGGACTTGTCCTCGCCGGCTACTATACACACTATGCGAAGAACCGTCTCCAAGTGCTCGGCAAGACGGAGCTCACGTTTTACGCGAGCCTGTCTGAAGAAAGCCGGCGCGAGCGTGCCAAAATTCTTTGCACGGAGTCGACACCGGGCATTCTCATCACGCGCGGATTCGACATCCCGATCGAGATCGAGGAAGAGGCCGAGGCGGCAAACGTTCCGCTCATGCGCACGAACGCGGTGACGACGTCGATCGAGTCACAGATCACGAACTTCCTCGAGATGGAACTCGCACCGATGACGGCGATGCACGGCGTCCTCGTCGACATTTACGGTGTCGGCGTCCTCATCAAAGGACAGAGCGGCGTCGGTAAATCCGAGACCGCGCTCGAGCTCGTCAAGCGGGGCCACCGTCTCGTCGCCGACGACTCGGTCGAGATCCGGCAGACGGGCGACCAGCTGCTCGTCGGGTCGGCACCAAAACTGATCCGCCACTTGCTCGAGATTCGCGGGATCGGCATCATCGACGTGATGACGCTGTTCGGAGCGGGCGCCGTCCGTTCGCATAAAAAGATCAGCTTGATCATCAACCTCGAGAACTGGGACGCCGGCAAAGTGTATGACCGCGTCGGGCTCGACCATAACACGATGAAGATCATCGACAGTGAAGTGCCGCTACTCACGATCCCGGTCCGTCCGGGACGTAACTTGGCCGTCATCGTCGAAGTCGCGGCGATGAACTATCGCCTGCAAAACATGGGCATCAACACGGCGGAAGAGTTCGCCGAACGACTCGCCAACGCGATCCACGATAACGAAGGGGACATGGAATGATGGTGGAGCCGACGTTTGACCGCGTAGCGTTCGAGATCGGGTCGCTCCCGATCTATTGGTACGGCATGATCATCGCCTTCGGAGCGATGCTCGGTCTCGTCCTCGCCTTGTTCGAGGCGAAGCGACTCAATTATGATTCGGAGCGGGTCGTCGACGTCATCATCTGGGCGATCCCGATCAGTATCGTCTTCGCCCGGATTTACTATGTCGTGTTCCAATGGGATTACTACAGCCAAAACCTCGGGCAGATCATCGATATCCGCCAAGGCGGGATCGCGATTCACGGGGCCATCTTCGGCGCCTTGCTCGTCGTCATCATCTACTCGATGCGTAAATCGATGTCGTTCTGGAAAGTGACCGACATCCTCGCGCCATCGCTCTTGCTCGGTCAAGCGATCGGACGGTGGGGCAACTTCATGAACCAAGAGGCGCACGGGTCTGAGACGACGAGCCGGTTTTTGAAAGAGACATTGTTGTTACCGGACTGGATCGTCAACCAGATGTATATTGACGGGGCGTACTACTTGCCGACGTTCTTGTTCGAGAGCGTCTGGAACATCATCGGCGTCATCTTGCTCGTCGTTTGGCGCATGGTCGGCAATCCGCCGCGCGGCTACATCTTCTTGTCGTACCTCGTCTGGTACTCGATCGGTCGCTTCTACATCGAGGGACTCCGTACGGACAGCCTCATGGCCGGTGATCTGCGGACGGCACAGCTCGTCTCGATCGCGATGATCGTGTTCGGGATCGTGATGATGGTGTTGCGCCGGAAAGCGAAGCGGTACGATGACCCTTCTGAGAAAGGACTGTTTGATTGATGGATACGATTTTATTTGATTTAGACGGCACGTTGCTCGATACGAACCCGCTCATCCTTGCGAGTTTTCGGCATACGCTCGGGTATTACTTCCCGAACGAGACGTATCGGGACGAAGATATCTTCCCGTTCATCGGGCCGACGCTCGAGAAGTCGTTCAAAGCGCTCAATGAACCGGAATGGAAAGAGATGCAGGCATTCTATCGCAGCTTCAACATCGCCATGCACGACGCGCTCGTCGCCGAATATCCTGGCGTGATCGAAGGACTGCATCGTCTGCACACAAAAGGCTATAAGATGGGCATCGTCACATCGAAAGGCCGGCCGGTCGTCGAACACGGACTTCGCCTGTTCAACATCGACCACTTGTTTGGCGTCGTTGTCACGGCTGACGACGTCGAAAACGAGAAACCGCACGCCGAGCCGGTCGAACAGGCGCTGCGCGCGCTCGGTTCGGCACCGGAACGGGCCGTCATGGTCGGGGACAACGATACGGACATCTTCAGCGGCAAAAACGCCGGCACGAAGACGGTCGCCGTCGGTTGGGCCTTGAAGGGCCGGGCGTTCTTAGAGACGCTCGAGCCTGACGTCATCATCGAGTCGATGGAGCACTTCGAGACGTGGCTCGACGAGGTCACGGTCCATGCGTAAGACGGAACGGTATCATCTGGACGGGCCCAATCCGCTCTGGCAGATGTATCGGACGATCCGCTTCTTGCGAGTCTTCAAAAATACGACGGTCGTCCTCGTCGGGCGTTACTTCCCGTCCGTCAAGGCGAAGCGTTGGCTGTACCGGAACTTCCTCGGGATGAAGATTGGGGAGTATAGCGCCCTCGCCCTCATGGTGACGCCGGACGTCATGTTCCCGGAGCGGATCACGATCGGACGCAACACGGTCATCGGCTTCAACACGACGATCCTTTGTCACGAATATCTCGTCGACGAGTATCGGATCGGTGACGTCCGGATCGGTGACGACGTTTTGATCGGGGCGAACGTGACAATCTTGCCGGGCATCACAATCGGGGACAAGGCGGTCGTCGGAGCCGGAGCCGTCGTGCATCGCGACGTCTTGCCCGGTGAACGTGTCGTCGGCGCCAAACTGCACACTGTCGACACGAAATAGACACAATTTAGCGCGAAATCATTTCATGTTGTTTGATCGGTCTTCGTGTGAAAAATACTTGAGCGGTATCACTTTATTTGAAGGTGATGCCGTTTTTTTGTGTCGTGACGGGAGCTAGGTCATAATGTATATTTTTGTCGAAAAACAATTGTCAGACCTAGTAAAATATATTCATTATAGAAGGAATGTAGTCCCGATTTTTTTAAACTTTTTCGGTTGCCCTCATGGATTGAGTGCGGTATTCTTAATCCTGCAACTAAAAAAAGATACTAGAGACGATGTGGAGGATTTAGAATATGGAAGCGAACTATGAAGCACTAATGACGCTACCCGAACCAGAATCTCCGCTTGCTGCGGAGCTCCACTACTATAGAGGTCGTCGAGCGTTACGAGAAGGTCGCCTAGATGAAGCGACTTTTTTCATGGCTGAAGCAACTGCTGCGGCAGTCCATCGCGTCGATTACCACAAACAGTACGCTGAACTGTTATTCGAAGTAGGGGAGGTCTACCACGCCAACGATGTGTGGAAACGGGTATTAGAACTCGACCAGACGGCGACAGAGGCACTTTATCACCTCGCGAGCAACTGCGCCTATATCTCACAGTACGAAGAAGCGGCCACGTATGCGAGCCGCTATCTTGAACAGGAAGCGCACGGTCGTTACGCGGAATCGGTCCAATCCCTTCTCGAACTGATCGAGCTTGAACAAGAGCTCGAGGACGAAGAAGAGGACGAGTTGATCACGTGGCACACCGAGGCGCAGCAACACATCGACAAAGGTCGGCTCTTCGCCGCCAAGTCGACGCTTGAGCGCTTGATCGATCAATATCCGACGTTTTGGCCGGCGTTCAACAATTTGGCCATCGTCCACTTTTACCTCGGCAACGACGAATCGGCGTTCGAGACGCTCGAGTACGTCCTCGACCAAAATCCGGGCAACTTGCATGCGATCTTGAACACGATTCTTCTATTACATGAGGCCGGACAGTCGGAAGCGGCGCTGCAACTGTCGGTCCCACTCACACGTGTCCGTCCGATCCAATTTGAATTGCGCTACAAGCTCGCTACGACGCTAGCTCTCGTCGGCCAGTACGACCACGCCTACGAAGAACTGCGTCTATTGAAAGAACGCGGCTTCCGTGGCGACTCATTGTTCGGGCATTGGCTCAGCGTATCCGCCTACAAGACAGGACGTTCTGAAGAAGCGGCTACCTATTTGAACAGTGACGAGTTGAAACAGTTTGAAGAGAAAAATCCGTTCGACATCCGCGACAACCTCGAGTTCCGCTCGGCGCTCGTCCAAGGTTTGCGCCAAGAGGAAGACACGGCCCGTATCGAGATCATTCGGATCATCTCAAAGCTCGCCGATGACGAAGCGTTCGAGGCGCTCGCCTTGACGAACGGATTGACCGACAACGAGACGGTGATCTCGTTCGCCGAAAAGTGTCGCGCTGAAATTTGCGGTTCTCCGTTCATGGGCGACGCCCAGATCGAACGAGGATACGCTGCGCTCGTCCTCGCCGAAACAGAAGTGACGGAAGCAGAACAGATGAGTCTCGACGGCGATTTCTATGAGCGCTTCGCGCGACTGCTACTAGCGGGAGAAACGTTCGAAGACGTCACGGCATCGGCCGCGGCGCTCGTCTGGATGTTTTACGCGAAACGCGAATCACTCCTGCTCGAGGAGTGCGCCGATACGTTCGGCGTCTCGGTCGACACGCTCACCGGGACGATCCGGACGTTCAAGCGGACACTCGAGCAAGCATAAAGATAGACGATACCTCCCTAGGTTTCTTATACTGAAGTCAATCAATTTCATGCAGAGGTGGAATCACTATGACAGAAGAAAAAATCTATGACGTCATTATCATCGGGGCCGGTCCAGCCGGAATGACGGCGGCACTTTACGCGTCGCGTGCCAATTTGTCGACACTTATGATCGAACGAGGCATCCCAGGTGGGCAGATGGCGAACACGGAAGATATCGAAAACTATCCAGGTTACGACAGCATTCTCGGTCCTGACCTATCTCAAAAAATGTTTGACCACTCGAAAGCGTTCGGTGCGGAATACGCGTATGGCGATGTCCAAAGCATCTCGGACGAAACCGAATATAAAGTCGTCCACGCCCATAACCGTGACTACAAGGCACGCGCCATCATCCTTGCTTCAGGGGCGCAGTATAAAAAAATCGGCGTACCGGGCGAAGAAGAGCTCGGCGGCCGCGGTGTATCCTACTGTGCGGTCTGTGACGGTGCGTTCTTCAAAGGGAAAAACTTGTTCGTCATCGGCGGCGGCGACTCTGCTGTCGAAGAAGGCGTGTTCTTGACGCGCTTCGCGGACAAAGTGACGATCGTACACCGTCGCGATGAGCTACGGGCGCAGAAGATCCTGCAAAAACGTGCGTTCGACAACCCGAAAGTCGACTTCATCTGGAACCATACGTTGAAAGAGATCGTGGAAGCAGACGGGAAAGTCGGCGGGGCCCGTCTCGTCAGCACGATCGACGGCACGGAGTCGGAGCATGAGATCGATGGCGTGTTCATCTACATCGGCATGAACCCGATCACTGGATTCGTCAAAGACCTCGGCATCTTGAACGAGCAAGGCTATATCGTCACGAACGAAGCGATGGAGACGACGATCCCTGGGATTTTCGCCGCCGGAGACGTTCGTGACAAGACGCTCCGTCAAGTTGTCACAGCGACGAACGACGGGTCGATCGCCGCTCAAAACGCGCAACATTTCATCGAGGGTCTCCTCGAGAAATTACAAGAACAAAACGCGTGACCAAGGCAGAAGGGATTGCGGGCAACCGCAATCCCTTCTCTTTTTTTCGGGCGTTCGTTATACTGAGGATAAAAGAGAGCCGAACACACGGCTCGGTTGTCAAATTTAAGGGGGCGTCAGCGACATGGAAGACTTTAAAGGATTAGAAGAATTGATCATCATCAGCGGGATGAGCGGGGCCGGGAAATCGGTCGCGATGAATAGCTTTGAGGACCTCGGCTATTTTTGCGTCGATAACTTGCCACCGGTACTGTTGCCGCAACTGATTGATGTCATCAGTTCGGTCCGTCCGAAGATCGCGGTCGCGATCGACACGCGCACGCCGGACTTCATCGATAGCCTGTTCATCGTCATCGATGATCTCGAACAAAAGAACGTGCACCCGCATCTGCTCTATCTCGACACACGGGACGAAGTGCTCGTCCGTCGTTATAAAGAGACGCGCCGGTCGCATCCGCTCGCCCCGGAAGACGCACCGCTCGTCGGCATCAAGATGGAGCGTTCGCTGCTCGAAGGGTTCCGTGACCGGGCCCACACGCTCTACGATACGAGCGACTTGAAGCCACAAATGCTCAAAGACCGGATCTTGCTCCAGTTCAACGAGGAGCGGATCCCGTTCACCGTCAACTTCATGTCGTTCGGCTTTAAGCACGGCGTACCGCTCGACATCGATTTATTGTTCGACGTCCGCTTCATCACGAACCCGTTCTACATCCCGGAGCTAAGGCCGCTCACCGGTCAGACGGAAGCAGTCCAGACCTACGTCATGTCGCATCCTGAGGCGCGGGCGTTCTATAAAAAAGTGATCGATATGCTCGAGTTCCTGTTGCCGCAATACAAGCGGGAAGGGAAAGCGCAAGTCGTCGTCGCTTTCGGTTGTACGGGCGGGAAACACCGCTCGATCACGTTCGCTGAAAAAGTATCGGCCCATTTCGCCGAGCGCTACAACGTCAAGACCGTCCATCGTGACCTCGTCCACGCGACGAAGGAGAAGTAAGATGAGACGCGAGAGAAAAGTTGTCGCCATCGGTGGCGGGACGGGTCTATCGACGCTCGTCCGTGGTCTCAAGCATTATCCGCTCGCGATCACGGCGATCGTCACGGTCGGGGATGACGGTGGCAGCTCGGGACGGCTCCGCGACGAGTTCCACATGCTACCGCCCGGGGATATCCGTAACGTCATCTTGGCGTTATCGGAAGTCGAGCCGCTCATGGACCGTATCTTACAGTATCGGTTCGACAGCGGCTACGGGCTCGAGGGTCATTCGCTCGGCAACTTGATGTTGACGGCGGCGACACATATTTGTGAAGGGTCGTTCGTCAAGGCGATCGACGTGTTGTCGCAGCTGTTGAACGCCCAAGGGAAGGTCTTGCCCGTCACGGAGACGCTCATGACGCTCGCCGCTGAATTTGAGGACGGGACGATCGTCAAAGGCGAATCAAAGATTCCGCTCGTCGGAAAAGCGATCAAGCGCCTGTTCTTGCTTGAAGAAGGCATTAAAGCAGCACCGGGCGTCGTCGAGGCGATTGAACAGGCGGATGTGATCGTCCTTGGTCCGGGAAGCCTGTATACGAGCATCATTCCGAACTTGTTGATCCCGGAAGTGCGCGATGCCATCGTCCGGGCCGGCGTCCCGATCGTCTATATTTGTAACGTCATGACGCAGCCGGGTGAGACGCAAGGTTACGACGCGATGCGGCATTTGAAGTCGGTCGAGGCGTACCTCGGGAAGTCGACGGTCGATACGATCGTCGTCAACAATGAACCGATTGAAGATATTTATTTAGAGCGCTACCTCGAAGACGGATCGGAAGAAGTCCGGTTCGATCGGAAGAAGCTCCGCAACTATGGCACGAACGTGCTCGCCGGGGACATCGTCGACTATAACCGGGACTATATCCGTCACGATTCGGACGCGATTGCCGGACTCGTCATGCAACGCGTGCTGCGGATCAAGAAACCACGCTCGTACCAGGAGCTTGAACTGAAATAGCAGGAATGGAAAGGAGGGGACCGAGATGAGCTTTGCCTCAGAAGTGAAAAAAGAACTGACGCAACTCGACGTCACCGATGCCGAGGCGAAAGCGGAATTGTCCGCGCTCGTCCGCATGAACGGTGTCATCTCGCTCGCTTTAGGACGGGGGATGACGCTTGACGTCTCGACCGAGAACGCCGCGATCGCGCGCCGCATCTACTCCCTCATGAAACGTCTGTACGACCATCACTTGGATCTGTTCGTCCGGAAGAAAATGCGGTTGAAGAAGAACAATGTCTACATCGTCCGTGTCTCGCAACGCGCCGAGACGATGCTCCGTGACCTCGAGATCCTCGGGGAGAACTATGAGATGATCCGGACACTCAACTCGGATATGACGCGCAACCAGAACCTGGCCCGCGCTTACTTGCGTGGTGCGTTCCTCGCCGGGGGATCGATCAACCATCCGAAGACGTCGTCTTACCATCTAGAGGTGTACAGTCTGTATGAGAACCATAACCAGGCGCTCCGTGACCTCGCCAACCGTTTCGGCTTGAACGCGAAGACGCTCGAGCGGAAAAAAGGGCATATCCTCTACATCAAAGAGAGCGAGAAGATCTCCGACTTCCTTAAACTGATCGGGGCGACGCGCGGCATGCTCGATTTCGAGGACGCCCGCATCATCAAAGACATGCGCAACTCGGTCAACCGGCTCGTCAACTGTGAGACGGCAAACTTGAACAAGACGGTCGGGGCGGCGCTCCGGCAAGTCGAGAATATCAAGTATCTCGAACGGACGGTCGGGCTTGAAATTTTACCGGTCAAGCTCCGCGAGATCGCCGAGCTTCGGGTCACCCATCAAGACGTGTCGCTCCAAGAACTCGGGGAAATGCTCGAGACGGGACCGATCTCAAAGTCGGGCATCAACCACCGGCTTCGCAAAATCGACCAGATTGCGGAGAAAGTTCGCAGCGGCGAAGAAATCGGGTCATCTTGACACCGGTTGCGCCAAAAGCATTCTTCCTATATAATTAGCAATTGTGTATAGGAATTTGAAATGTAAACTAAAGGAGCTTCAACATTATGTCGAATGCAAAGAAAAGACTCTCGCTCACGATTGACGCTGAGCTAGACCGGGTCATCACGGACCGGGCCAAAGAAATCGGGATTCCGAAAAGTGCGCTCGTGACATTCGCGACAAGCCTCTTCCTCAACCAGTTGCGTGCTGAAGAGATGTTGTCAGGCGATACGAACGCGATTTACCAAGTCATCCGTAAAGACTATGAACTGCTCACGAGCGTTGATAATTTAAGTAAATGAGAAAAGGGCTGACCGCGGTCAGCCTTTTTTGGTTGCATCCGTCACGGAAATTTGGAATAGTGGAGTTACTGAATTGGAATGGAGGTCGATCCTATGGGACAAGCGAGCCAACTCTTGCTCATTTTATTATTACAATTACTATTTGTACCGGTGCTCACGCTTCGGACGATCATGCTCGTCAAAGGGAAAACGGTGATTGCGGCCATGTTCGGGACGCTCGAGACGCTCATCTACATCTTCGCGCTCGGTATCGTCTTTCAAGATTTGACGACGCTCGGGATGATCGTGTATGCGGTCGGGTTCGGGCTCGGTATTCTTCTCGGCGGTTTCGTCGAGCGGAAACTTGCGATCGGCTACAACATGATCCAAGTCCACACGCAAGAGTTTCCGGCTGAGCTCATTCAAAAGATGCGCGACAGCGGTTACGGTGTGACGCACTATCAAGGTCAAGGCCGTGATGGAACGCGTTATCGTCTTGATGTCTTGGCGGCTCGGACGCGGATGAAAGAATTGCGCCAAATGGTCGAGGAGTATGAACCGAAGGCGTTTCTCGTCGCGTTCGACCCGGTCGATTTTAAAGGTGGATATATGTTGAAAGGGCTCCGACGCCCGAAATGAACGGAAGACTCACGAAAGTGGGTCTTTTTTTTGTGGAGTGGGGAATAGACAGGGAAAGGAGATGAGCGTGTTGAAGCGAAAAGGGCGATGGGTGTGGGTGATCGGGTTACTGGTAGTCGGGGGAGGATTGCTCGCGATATCCCTTTGGAAAGCAGAATCGTCGCTGCGCCCGCCACTGCCGACGGTCCGGGTCGGTTCAGTGACCGCCGAAGTGAGACAGTCGACGTTCTGTTGGTCCGATCAGGGACAAGGGGTATGTGAAGACCATGGGTTACCGGGAGCGGACGACCTGCAGCTCGTCCCGGTCAAACCGGGTGCTGAGATCGACGTGACGTTCCACGCCGAGCCGTCGAACTTTTCATTCAATCAGATTGTCGACGGGGAACTCGTCCCGTCCGAGCAAGTCGTTCCCGATGAACCGGGCGTCTATTTGTTCGAGACGGGCGGGGACTGGGCACAAGGCGACAGCCGTTACGTGTTCGGCGTCAAGGTCGAAGAGTAAATAAAAAACCCATTCTCCGCTGAGAATGGGTTTACGTGTTAACGTGTCATGACTTTATCGATGAGACCGTAGTTGCTCGCCTCATCAGCTGACATGAAGTAGTCGCGCTCTGTGTCGCGCTCGATGACTTCAAGCGGCTGTCCTGTGTTGTCGGACATGATTTGGTTCAACTTCTCACGCATCTTGATGATCCGTTCAGCGTGGATTTTAATGTCCGACGCTTGACCTTGTGTTCCGCCGAGCGGTTGGTGAATCATGATCTCCGCGTTTGGAAGCGCGAAGCGTTTACCTTTTTCACCGGCTTGGAGCAAGAAGGCACCCATCGATGCGGCCATTCCGATACAGATTGTCGATACGTTCGGCTTGATGAAGTTCATCGTGTCGTAGATCGCCATTCCGGAAGTGATCGAGCCACCCGGGCTGTTGATGTAGAGTGAGATGTCCTTATCTGGGTCCTCAGCTGCAAGGAAAAGAAGCTGGGCGACGATCGAGTTGGCGACGTTGTCGTCGATCGCGCTTCCGAGAAGGATGATCCGGTCTTTAAGCAAGCGTGAGTAAATGTCGTACGCGCGTTCCCCGCGACCTGTTTGTTCGATAACTGTTGGAATTAACATTGAATTTGCCTCCTTGTATGTATCGTGTAAACCTATCATAACCGCTATAGTCAATGTTGGTCAAACGGTTAAGCTTTCTAGCCTATATTCCACGATTAAACAGCAATAAAACTTTTAAGTATGACTTAGCTATCTTTCCTCAGTAACCTAGACTTCACTTCAGTTTTGAGAGACTCGAGGTATTGCGTAAAAGCGGATTGCCCAGAGTAAGACAAAAATAAAAATTCTTTGGCGCGAGTCATTCCGATGTAAAGCAATGCCACTTCTCGTTCGACATCACTTTCATATTTGAAAGGCATATTGTCAACATTTACAATGAACACGGCTTGAAAATCTAACCCTTTACTACTATCGATCGTGCTAATTTTTACTAGTTGATCATCTTTTGAGAAGTTTCGTTTAGATTCACTGTTTTCAGTTATCCAGTAATACCCGATTTGTTGTTTATTTAAAGCCCTGCTCAGCACATCCACATAATACATGGTCGATAGTTTCTGAACTCGATATAAGATTATCATTTCCGAGTAAGGGATTTGTTTTTCAACGTGTAACTTTTTAATTTGACGGGCAACAATATCTGCTTCTATGAAAAAATTATCGCATTTAACGATGGCAGGCTCTACTCCACGTCGTCTTGTGCTCTGAGGTGCGATTATTTCACCGTCTAATTCTTTAGAAACTACTTTATTTTTTAATTTTGATTGCGATTGGTAAAAATCCCAAGCGAACTTTACGATTTGGGCCGTATTGCGGTAATTGATACTTAATATTTTAGATCGTCCTCGGAAATCCAGACCTGTGTCTTGTGCATAGCTTCGTTTACGTTTGTAAATGGATTGCGCGCGATCTTCGACAAGGAGGAGTGATTTTGTTTCTGGATTAAGAAGCTCACTCGCGAGCTCTAGCCATTCGGGTTCGAAATCCTGACCTTCATCAATCAAAATTGCGTCGTACATTGGCAAAATCGTTTCATTTTTTCGAAGTTTTTCAATCACGTGTGGTAACGACTGCTCTGAAAACTTTAAATCATGTTTGAGCCATGCGTGGAAGTTACGTATTTGAACATGGTGATCTCTTCTTTTTTCAGGATCGAAGTCGAATAGATCGTCCGGTTCGAGCATCATTTGATTGACCATCTGTTCAATGAAACGTGCAAGTGAAATATTGTAACAAAGGATTAAGATGTTCCAGTCGGGATGTTGTCTCGATAGTAACTTAGCACGACTCGCCAGAATCAACGTCTTCCCACTTCCGGCAACACCACGAATTAGCCTATTTTGATCCCCCAACTGTTTCGCCAAGTTTTCTTGATGTAAATCCATGGCACGAATATTGTGAAGGGAAAGTAGCAACTGGTCTTGATATTGTGCGGGTTTTTTGAACTCGGCACTAATTCTTACTTCGGGGAACAAGTGATATCGAATAGCGTCAATATCATCATGGGTGAGAGGGGTCCGCAGTCGATAGGGGACGGTAAACATATTTAATATTTTTTCGATCAGCACAGTCTCTGAAAAATCATCGTCATCAGGATTTATTTCGTCACGTGTAAAAGAGAATGAAGGGTCAATGACATTATAAAGTCCATGACGTATACATTCATCTTGATTTAGCCTGGTGAACACTACCCCAGAACCGTAAGGGAATTTTAAAGATGATGTGTATTTCCCTTCTGCTTGTATCAAATTTTGATCACGTTTAAGAACATCAACGATATGAAACATATTTTCTCGTGCTTGAACGAAAGGACTTTTTATTTTTTGCTGTTTGCCGTCTGTAGGTGTGATGATCCATTCATCGTTTGTTAATTGAAATAATGTATTACGAGTGTAGTCTTTCACTTCTAGCACTAATAGCCCTAAGTCCGGTCCAATGATTACGAAGTCAGGTCGTCGGCCAAGAATGCTAGGCTCGAAATAGACAATATAGTCATCAGGAAGATAGTGCTTTAACGTACGAAACACTAAGCGCTCTCCTGACGTTGCAGAAGTACGAATTGTTTCAGGAACAGATAAAGCCATCATGTACACCTCAATCACATTTATTTCTTTAAATATACTACATATAGTAATTAATGATATACGATGGATTTTTATTGGTAATAAAACAAAAAAAGACGAAGGCAAATTGCCTTCGTCTTAATAAGTAGATACACCCGGAGAGATTTGAACTCCCGACACCTGGCACCGGAAACCAGTGCTCTATCCCCTGAGCTACGGGTGCATGTTCTCTGACACGATTTATTATACAATTGTTTTTTTGAAAAAGCAATCCTGTTGTTATGTCTTTTTTTGCAAGCGCGTTTGGCGACCATTCGTTACAATTAGAAGTGAGAGGGGTGTGACCGATGCAACGGCAAGAACAGCAACAACTGCAGAAGCTTCAGCTGACACAAGACATGGTCCGGCGTCTGCCGGTTCTTGAGGCGGACCGGGTCGCGCTCGAGTGGCAGCTCGCCCGGTTGGCTAAACGAAACGCGCACGTCACAACGGGCGGTACAGTCGAATGGATTGCGGAGGCGGCGGGCGGTTTTGAAGCACGGCTATTTGAACAGATTGACGAAGGAAGCGGGACCGGGGCCCAAAAGCAGCTTCAAAAACAACTCGTCATGGCGCTCGACCATCGCGGGCTACTGTCGGAGACCGATGCCGTCCTCGCGAAGCGATTCGGTGTTGAGATGACGGACGTCGATCTGGCCCGGCGCGCACTGTTATTTTTAGAGCCGACCGGGATCGGTGCGGCTTCAGAACATGACTGCCAATACCGTCACGCGATCGAGCATGACGATCCACACGTGCTCGACGTGTTCGAGGCGCTTGACGCAAAGGTCGAGCATGTAGCGGACAGGCTCGGGATGACGACCGACGAATACGAGCGAATCAGCCGAATCGTCGCCACGCTCCCGAGGACACCGATATTATATGAAGAAACCGAGCATATTCTGCCCGAACTCGAGGTCGTCGTTCAAGACGGGGAACTCATCACGACGTGGTTCAGCCCGGTGATTGACTTGGACGTCGGTTCGGACCGGGAGGCGAAGTGGTGGCAAGAGACGCTCGCGATGCGCGCAGAGACGCTCCGCTCTGTGTGGGCCGTCATCGAGCGACGCCAGGCGGACTGGCTCCGCGGCCAACTCGTCCTGCATCCGCTCACACGAAAAGAAGTCGCCATCGAGATCGGCAAGCATGAGTCGACGGTCGGCCGCGCGATTCAAGGCAAGTACGCCAAGACCGCTTGCGGCGTGATGGAGTGGCGTCACTTCTTCGTCCGCGCCACGTACCACGGCCAAGCCCCGTTCATGATTAAACGGGCGCTCGCCGAGCTGATCCAACAAGAGACGGCGCCTTTGAGCGACCAGGCGCTCACCGATGAGCTGGCCCGGATCGGCTACACCGTGACGCGGCGGACGGTCGCGAATTATCGTGAGGCGCTAGGTTTTGGCAACTCGCGGGAGCGGGAACGACAGTTATGGAAAGGGGAGACGTGACATGGTACTGACGTTATATCGCCGGGAGAACTGCTCGCTCTGTGAGGAGGCGCTCGTCATGCTCGAATGGCTACAGGAAGATTATCCGTTCGAGCTCGAGCAAATCGACATCACGGGCGACGCGTTGCTTGAAGAAAAATATTTATTTGAGATTCCCGTCGTTGTACATGAAGGAACCCTTATTAGTCAAGGGCGATACGATGACGAGAAAGTTGAAGAATTTGTTAAGTATACGCTTACATCGAAAAAAAACGTTTGAAGGGGTTGCCAGACGGTAAGGTGATTGGTAAGATGAACTCGTAGCGGTGGGACGTAAAAATAAAAGTGGGACAATTTTTGTCCACACTTTAAGTCGAGGGGGAATGAGCATGATCCAGCAACTGATTCAAGTTCAGAAGCAAATCGTCCCTGACCTGCTCGACACGCTCCGACATCGTTATGACATCTTACATTATGTCCGGCTCATGCAGCCAATCGGCCGCCGGACGTTGGCCACTAGCCTCGGGCTGACGGAACGAATCTTAAGACGAGAAGTCGACTTTTTGAAAGACCAAGGTCTTCTCACAGTCGCGACCCAAGGGATCTCACTTACAGAATCGGGCCGAAACGTTCTCAGAGACTTGCACGAGGTCATGGGAGAAATCCTAGGGATTTCACAAATCGCACGAGTTCTCGAGCAAAAACTAGGCGTTCGCCAAGTCGTCATCGTACCGGGAGATTCGGACGAGACGTTCTGGGTCCAGCGAGATATCGGTCGGGCCGCCGTCACGCAACTAAAAGCGCGACTGGCACCTGACGACAATATCATCGCGGTCACAGGCGGGACGACGATGGCATCGGTTGCGGCAATGATGTCGCCCGATAAAAAAGAACGACCGATGCATTTCGTGCCGGCACGCGGCGGACTCGGCGAAACGCTCGAGTTACAGGCGAACACCGTCTGTTCTCGAATGGCGGACCGGGCCCACGCCGACTATCATTTACTCCACATTCCGGATGAGGTTTCACAAAAGACGTTTGAACGGATGGTGGAGGAACCAAGCATAAAAAATGTGCTGGAAATGATTAGAGCGGCTCGAATAGTGGTACATGGAATTGGTGAGGCCGAAACGATGGCAAAACGTCGTCACGCCACACCGGAGCATTTGCGGATGATCGAACGGCACGAAGCCGTCGCCGAAGCGTTCGGATATTATTTCAACGCAGAAGGCGAAATCGTTCATCGGGTCAAGACGGTCGGCATCCAATTAGAGGAGCTCGACGACATGGACACCGTCATCGCCGTCGCCGGAGGAAAGTCAAAGGCACAAGCGATTGCCGCATATGCGAAACATAGGCCGAACATCATCCTCGTCACAGACGAAGGTGCGGCCACAGAATTATTAACTCGTTATTAAAGAGTTGACCCCCGTTGGCTCTTCTAATAAATAGCTTCTACCCTAAGGAGGAAATTAACTATGACAGTAAAAGTTGGTATTAACGGTTTTGGACGTATTGGTCGCTTGGCATTCCGCGAGATCTTGAAGAGTGAAGGCGTCGAGGTTGTTGCAATCAACGACTTGACTGACACGAAGATGCTTGCTCACCTTCTCAAATATGACACGACACAAGGTCGTTTCGACGGAGAAGTTGAAGTACACGACGGTCACTTCCTCGTAAACGGCGAGAAAGTCGTTACACTTGCTAACCGCAACCCAGAAGAACTTCCATGGGGCGAGCTCGGTGTTGACATCGTTCTCGAATGTACTGGATTCTTCACAGACAAAGAAAAAGCGGAGCTTCATTTGAAAGCTGGCGCGAAAAAAGTTGTGATCTCGGCTCCGGCTACAGGTGACATGAAAACAGTTGTTTACAACACGAACCACGAAATCCTTGACGGTTCTGAGACAGTAATCTCTGGTGCTTCTTGTACAACAAACTGCTTGGCGCCAATGGCGAAAGTTCTCCAAGATCAGTTCGGAATCATCGAAGGTCTCATGACAACAATCCACGCTTACACTGGCGACCAAAACACACTCGACGCTCCACACCCTAAAGGTGACTTCCGTCGTGCACGTGCGGCAGCAGCGAACATCGTACCGAACACAACTGGTGCGGCTAAAGCGATCGGCCTTGTTATCCCAGAACTTCAAGGTAAACTTGACGGCGCAGCACAACGTGTACCAGTCGCAACTGGTTCATTGACTGAGCTCGTAACAGTTCTCGAGAAAACAGTTTCTGTTGACGAAATCAACGCAGCAATGAAAAAAGCAGCGAACGAGTCATTCGGTTACACTGAAGACCAAATCGTATCTTCTGACGTCGTCGGAATCACTTACGGTTCACTCTTCGATGCGACACAAACGAAAGTCATGACAGTCGGCGACAAGCAACTCGTTAAAACAGTTGCATGGTACGACAACGAAATGTCATACACTGCACAATTGGTTCGCACACTCAAGCACTTTGCTGAAATCGCGAAGTAAGTTCGTGAACTAAATAGAACCAAATAGGAGCGGAAACAAGAGATTGTTCTCCGCTCTATTTATGAAATTTAAACGCACGACATATGGAGGCGAAGTTTATGAACAAAAAGTCTATTCGTGACATCGATGTAAAAGGGAAGCGCGTCTTTTGCCGCGTTGACTTCAACGTTCCAACTAAAGATGGCGTCATTCAAGACGAGACGCGGATCCAAGCAGCTATTCCGACGATCAAGCATTTGATCGACGGCGGCGCGAAAGTCATTTTGGCGAGCCACCTCGGCCGTCCAGGCGGCGAGAAGAACGAAAAATACTCGCTCGCACCGGTTGCAAAACGTCTAGGTGAACTTCTCGGCAAAGACGTCCCGCTCGCTGAAGAGGCGTACGGTCCAGTTGCAGAAGAAGCCGTTTCAAAACTTGGTGAAGGTGACGTCGTCGTTCTCGAAAACGTCCGTTTCTACCCTGGTGAAACGAAAAATGATCCAGAACTCGCTAAAGGCTTTGCGGCGCTCGCTGACGTCTTCGTCAACGACGCGTTCGGTGCGGCTCACCGTGCCCATGCCTCGACGGAAGGGATCGCGCAAAACGTCGACACGGCGGTTGCTGGTTTATTGATGGAGAAAGAACTTGAAGTGCTCGGCAAAGCGCTCTCGAACCCGGATCGCCCGTTCACGGCTATCATCGGCGGTTCGAAAGTTGCTGACAAGATCGGGGTCATCGACCACCTTCTCGACATCGTTGACACGCTCATTATCGGTGGCGGACTCTCGTACACGTTCTCGAAAGCACTCGGGAACGAAGTCGGAACGTCACTCCTTGAAGAAGACAAGCTCGACCTCGCTCGTGAGTTCATGAAAAAAGCAGAAGACAAAGGCGTGAAGTTCTTGTTGCCGGTCGACGCTGTGATTGCGAAAGAATTCGGCGAAGAAACATACGTCGGACCAGTCGATATCGACTCGATCCCTGCGGATCACATGGGTCTCGACATCGGACCGAAGACGGTCGAAATTTACGCGGAAGCGATTCGCGAATCGAAACTTGTCGTTTGGAACGGACCGATGGGCGTATTCGAACTCGATAAATACGCTAACGGAACGAAAGGTGTCGCTCAAGCACTCGCAGACAGCGACGCGTATTCAATCATCGGTGGTGGCGACTCAGCCGCGGCAGCAGCCAAGTTCGGCCTTGCTGACAAGATGAGTCACATCTCAACTGGTGGCGGCGCTTCACTCGAATTCATGGAAGGCAAGAAACTTCCAGGCGTCGAAGCGTTGAACGACAAGTAAAACTGAGGAGGATTATCGATGCGTAAACCGATTATTGCAGGTAACTGGAAAATGAATAAAACTCTCTCGGAAGCGGTCGCTTTCGTAGAGGAAGTTAAAAACAATATCCCGTCAACGGACAAAGTTGACGCGGCGATTGGTGCACCAGCAGTATTCTTAGCCCCAATGGTAGAAGCGGCTAAAGGATCGAACTTAAAGCTTAGTGCGCAAAACATGTACGACAAAGACAGCGGGGCATACACAGGTGAAACGAGCCCGGCGATGATCGCCAACCTCGGCGTCACTTACGTCATCCTTGGACACTCGGAGCGCCGTGAATACTTCGGCGAGTCAGATGCGTTCATCAACAGCAAAACGAAAAAAGCGTTCGAACACGGTCTTACGCCAATCGTTTGTGTCGGTGAAACACTTGACGAGCGCGAAGGCGGCAAGTTCGAAGAAGTCATCAAGACGCAAGTCGAAGGTGGCCTCGCCGATCTTTCAGCTGACCAAGTCAAACAACTCGTCATCGCGTACGAGCCAGTTTGGGCAATCGGTACTGGCAAATCAGCGGACGAAGCAGACGCGCAAAGCTCATGCAAATACGTTCGCGACGTTGTAAAAGGCCTTTACGGTGAAGACGTGGCGGCTGCGGTTCGCATCCAATACGGCGGTTCAGTCAAACCTGAGAACATCAAGGAGTATATGGCTCAAGAAGACATCGACGGCGCACTCGTCGGCGGTGCTTCACTCGAAGCTGCTTCGTTCCTCAAGTTGTTGGAGGCGATTTAAATGGCAAGACCTGTCGCCCTTATCATCTTAGATGGTTTCGGTATGCGGAACGAAACGTTCGGTAACGCGGTCGCTGCGGCGAACAAACCGAACTTCGACCGTTACTGGGAGACGTATCCACACACGCTGTTAAATGCGCAAGGTGAGTACGTCGGTCTCCCGGAAGGTCAGATGGGCAACTCGGAAGTCGGTCACTTGAACATCGGTGCCGGCCGGGTCGTCTATCAGTCACTTTCACGCGTCAACAACGCCATCAAAGACCGGTCGCTCTTCGACCGTCAAGCGATGAACCATTTGGCGGGACATGTGAAGAAGTATGATTCAAGCCTCCACATCATGGGGCTCGTCTCAGACGGTGGGATCCATTCCCACATCCAGCACATGTTCGCCATCGTCGAGTTCGCGAAACTCCACGGCATTGAAAAAGTATTCATTCACGCTTTCACGGACGGCCGTGACTGTGATCCGAAATCAGGTGCAAGCTTCCTCGAACAGACGGAAGCGAAGCTCGCTGAACTCGGTGTCGGTCAAGTCGCTAGCGTGTCTGGACGTTACTATGCAATGGACCGCGACAACCGTTGGGAACGCGTCGTAAAAGTTTACGACGTCCTCGTCAACGCGAAAGGCGAAGTCGGAACGAATGCGGTCGACGTGCTCAACAAGTCGTACGCAGACGGTTTGACAGATGAGTTCGTCTTGCCGACGGTCATCGAGAAAGACGGTCAACCGGTCGCGACGATCAAAGACAACGACGCGATCATGTTCTTCAACTTCCGTCCGGACCGGGCGATCGAACTCGCGAAAGTGTTCAAAGAGAAGACAGGCTTCAAAGGGTTCGAGCTCTCGAGCGCGCATCCGGAGAACGTCTTGCTCGTCTCGATGACGAAATTCTCGGATGAGATCGATACGGATATCGTCTTCCCGCCGGAAGATTTGAAAAACACGCTCGGCGAAACGCTCGCCGCGCAAGGGTACAAACAGCTCCGCGCCGCGGAAACTGAGAAATACCCGCACGTCACGTTCTTCTTGAACGGACAACAAGAAACACCGTTCGAAGGTGAAGATCGCTTCCTCGTCCCGTCGCCGAAAGTAGCGACGTACGACTTGAAACCGGAAATGAGCGCATACGAGCTCACAGAAGGTCTTCTCGAGCGCATCGAATCAGACACGTACGACGCATATATCATCAACTACGCGAACCCGGACATGGTCGGCCATTCCGGTATGCTTGAACCGACGAAAAAAGCGGTCGAAGTCGTCGACGAATGCCTCGGTAAAGTAGTGGACGCACTACTCGCCAAAGGCGGCGCGGCGATCATCACGGCGGACCACGGGAACGCTGACCTCGTCACGAACCCGGACGGCTCACCGATGACGGCCCATACGACAGAACCTGTACCGTGTATCGTCACGAAGCCAGGCGTTGAACTGAAACCAGTTATGAAAGGTTCGCTTTGCGACCTCGCGCCGACGCTCTTACACCTCCTCGGAGGAGAGCAACCGGCTGAAATGACCGGTACGTCAATCGTTAAGAAGTAAACTACATTTTCCAAACAAAAAGGAGCGATTTTTATGTCAATGATCACAGAAATTTACGCACGCGAAATTTTGGATTCACGCGGTAACCCAACAATCGAAGTAGAAGTATTCACAGAAGACGGCGGCTTCGGTCGTGCCCTCGTCCCATCAGGCGCATCAACTGGTGAGCACGAAGCAGTAGAGCTTCGCGATGGCGACAAGTCACGTTACCTTGGTAAAGGCGTACTCAAAGCCGTTGCTAACGTAAACGACACAATCGCACCTGAACTCATCGGCTACGATGTCTTCGACCAAAACGCACTCGATGCGAAAATGATCGAGCTCGACGGTACGAAAAACAAAGGTAAACTCGGCGCAAACGCGATCCTCGGTGTCTCAATGGCAGCAGCACACGCAGCAGCAGACGAGCTCGGCCTTCCACTTTACACGTACCTCGGTGGATTCAACGCGAAGACGCTTCCAACTCCAATGATGAACATCATCAACGGTGGTTCGCACGCTGACAACAACGTTGACTTCCAAGAGTTCATGATCATGCCTGTAGGCGCGCCAACGTTCCGCGAAGCGCTCCGCATGGGTGCAGAAGTATTCCACGCCCTCAAATCAGTTCTTTCTGGTATGGGTCTTAACACAGCTGTCGGTGACGAAGGTGGTTTCGCACCAAACCTTAAGTCGAACGAAGAAGCGATCACAGTTATCCTTGAAGCAATCGAAAAAGCTGGTTACAAAGCTGGCGAAGACATCTACCTCGCAATGGACGTTGCATCGTCTGAGTTCTACGACAAGTCGACTGGCAAGTACGAACTCGCTGGCGAAGGCAAGTCAATGACAACTGCTGAGCTCGTAGACTTCTACGCTGAGCTCGTTGACAAGTACCCAATCATCTCAATCGAAGACGGTTGCGACGAAAACGACTGGGACGGCTTCAAATTGCTCACTGACAAAATCGGTCACAAAGTTCAGCTCGTTGGGGATGACCTCTTCGTAACGAACACTGAGAAACTTGCTGAAGGTATCGAAAAAGGCATCTCGAACTCGATCCTCATCAAAGTTAACCAAATCGGTACGCTCACAGAAACATTCGACGCGATCGAAATGGCTAAAAAAGCTGGCTACACAGCAGTTATCTCGCACCGTTCTGGTGAAACAGAAGATGCGACAATCGCTGATATCGCAGTTGCGACAAACGCTGGCCAAATCAAAACTGGTTCACTCTCGCGTACAGACCGTATCGCGAAGTACAACCAACTTCTCCGCATCGAAGACATGCTCGGCGATGTAGCGAAATACGACGGTATCAAGTCGTTCTACAACCTCAAAAAATAATTGATTGATTGTTTCAGGTCCGCCTTATGGCGGGCCTGTTTTTTGTTGTCGACACTTCATCCGACGGTGGGACGCTTTCCTGGGGTGATGCGGATGCCTCCGCAGCGCCTTCGCGCTTTACGGGGTCATCCTTGCATCACTCTCCCCAAGGAGTCGCCCACCGTCTGATTCCGTTGACGTCAACTCGGACCGGTTATTTAAGCGTTGGATGCGAGTAACAACGAGACGAATTTATGTTCCAAGTGACACCGTCCGAGCGGCACTGCTAGATTGCCTGCAGACAACAGCGGCGGCGCCGGGTGGCTTGTACACACGTATGGACGATTGAAAATGGTCGTGACATGTGTCACGGCCGTTTTGAGCGTGCGTGAAAGTCGGATTTTTGGGTATAATCATCTACATAATGATAAAAGGGGATAGGTCCATGAAACGTGTACGCAAAGCCATCATCCCAGCCGCTGGTCTCGGCACGCGCTTCTTGCCGGCGACGAAGGCGATGCCAAAAGAGATGCTCCCGATCGTCAACAAGCCGACGATCCAGTTCATCGTCGAGGAGGCGGTCGCCTCAGGGATCGAGGACATCATCATCGTGACCGGGAAGAACAAACGTGCCATCGAGGACCATTTTGACCGGGCCATCGAGCTCGAACAAAACCTCGAGTCGAAAGGGAAGACGGAGCTGCTCGAATCGGTCCGCCACTCGTCGAACCTCGCCAACATCCACTACATACGCCAACAGGAGCCGAAAGGACTCGGCCACGCGATTTGGTGTGCCCGCAAGTTCATTGGCGACGAACCGTTCGCCGTCCTTTTGGGCGATGATATCATCGAGGCGGAAGTGCCGGCGACACGCCAGCTCATCGAGCAGTACGAGGTTCATGAACGCTCGATCATTGGGGTCCAACGTGTCCCGTATGAAATGACGAATCGATATGGTATAATTGACCCGCTTGCCGTCGAAGGGAAGCTCATCCCGGTGCGGACGTTCGTTGAGAAACCGCCCGCCGGAGAGGCGCCCTCGAACCTCGCCATCCTCGGCCGCTACATTTTGACGCCTGACGTCTTTGAGGCGTTATCGGTCCAAGAAATCGGTACCGGAGGCGAGATTCAATTGACGGACGCCATCGCGCGCTTGAATGAGGCGCAGACGGTGTTCGCCTACGAATTTGACGGCCGTCGTTATGACGTCGGGGAACCGATCGGCTTCATCGAAGCGACGATTGCCTACGCGCTTCGCGACCCAAATTTAAAAGCCAACGTCCATGAGCTGTTAAAACGGTTCGTGGACGAACTCGAACAACAGTAAGGTGTGTTATTTTTGAAAACAATGTTAATGGTCTGTCAAAACTATTATCCGGAGATCGGCAGCGCCGGCAACCGGATGCAAAATATTACGCATCTCATGAAAGAACGCGGCTACGAAGTCGAGGTCATCACGGCCGCGCCGTCGTATCCGAACTTCAACTTGTATAAAGACGACCGGTTCTGGAACGACGTGGAGCTGAACAACCAGCCGTTCATCAAGCGGTTGATCACGAAACAGCGCAAGCATACGTCGAACATGGTGAGCCGGCTCGCCTTGTTCCTCGAACAGATGATCAAAGGGGTCGCCGCCGTCAGAGCACTCGATACGAAACCGGATGTCGTCTTCGCGACGACCCCGTCTTTTTTTATGGCGTTCGTCGGGGTATATGCGAAGCGAAAACATGACGTCCCGTTCGTGCTCGACGTCCGTGACCTGTGGCCGGAGTCGGTCAAAGGCGTCGGCGTGTTCAAGTACGACTGGATGCTCACGCCCGCATTTTGGTTCGAGAAGCGGCTCTACAAGTCAGCCGATGCGATCATCATCAACTCGGAAGGCTTCCGCAGCTATTTGCGCCAGCGTGGCGTCGACAACGGCATGATCCACTATATGCCGAACTCGATCCGTGTGAGCGAACGCAACTTGGAGCGGACCGTTCCCGAAGACGACCGGATGGAGATTTTATACGCCGGCAACATGGGGCTCGCCCAGGACGTGTCGCTGTTGCTTGAACTCGCGGAGCGGTTCCGCGACGAGCCGCGTGTCCACTTCAAGCTGATCGGTTACGGTTACCGGAAGAACGAACTGAAAGAAACGATTAAAGCCCGCGGATTCAAGAACTTCCTCTTCCTCGAGGCGATGCCACGGACGGAGGCGTTCCAAGCGATCAAAAATGCCGACGTCGCGTTCGTCAGCCTGATCGACCAAGACGTGTTCGACACGGTCATCCCGGGTAAACTGATTGATTATATGGCGGTCGGCAAACCGATCGTCGCTGCGGTGTCAGGCCATGCGGCGAATGTCATCGAAGCGGCGGAAGTCGGCTACGTGTCACGGAAGCGTGACATCGACGAGATCGAACAGTCACTCCGGACATTGCTCGATCGTGCGGACCTGCGCGATAAGTTCGGGGCGAACGGCATCCGTTACGTGAAAGACAACCTGTGCTGGGAAAACAATATACACGTCCTCGACGACGTGATCGAAAAGTTATTGATGGAGGAACAACGATGAAGGTATGTATGTTTGTTTGGAACCACTTTACGAATGACGCCCGTGTCCTTCGCGAATGCTCGGCGCTCGCCGATGCGGGGTACGAGGTCGATTTGATCGCCTTGCAAGACCCTAAAAACAAAGCACTCCCGGCCGAAGAGATGCGCCCAGAAGGTTTCCGCGTCATCCGTGTGAAACGTCAACCGTCGATTCTCGTCAACGGGATGAAGGCGTTGAAATCAGTCCGGACGTGGGTGTCGGAGAAGAAGACGCGCCAACTCGGGGCCGGTCTCGTCGGGGCGGGATTAGTCATCCTCGCGCCACTGACGATGCTCGGTCTCGGCGCGGCAGCGGGTGCGATTTTGCTCCCGCCGGTCCGTAAAAACATCGTCAACGCGAGCGCAATGCTCGAGATGGTGTTCGCCTCGACGAAGAAGTCGTACGACTTCTATCACGCGAACGACTTGAACACATTGCCGCAGGCGTTGATCGCCGGCAAACTCGTCAATAAAGGCAAGATCGTCTACGACTCGCATGAGGTCCAGACCGACCGGACCGGTTACGGCTACATCCAAAGTAACCTTGAGGGCTGGTTGTTGCCATACGTCGATTCGATGATGGTCGAGAACCATACGCGTGCGGCGCACAACGAAGAGTTGTACGGTTTCTATCCGTACGTGCTCCATAACTATCCGTTCTACCGTCCGCTCGACTTCTCGCTCCGGAAAGACTTGCACGCCTTGCTCGATTTGCCAAAAGACGAGAAGATATTGCTCTATCAAGGCGGCGTCCAAGCGGGACGCGGTCTCGAACAACTCGTCTTGGCAGCGAAAGACTTTAAAGAAGGCACGCTCGTCATGATCGGCGATGGGAAACTGAAGCCGGTCATCAAACAGATGATCGAGGACGAAGGCGTCAGTGACCGCGTCAAAATGATTGATAAAGTACCGGTCGAGGCGTTACCGTACTACACGATGAACGCATATCTCGGTTTCCAGGTCTTGAACAACGTCTGCTTCAACCACTACTCGGCGTCATCGAACAAGCTGTTCGAATACTTGATGGCCGAAGTGCCGGTCGTGTCGTGTGACTTCCCTGAGATCGAACGTGTCGTCGCCGGCAACGACGTCGGCGTCGTCGTCGACTCACACGATCCACAATCGATTGCGGCAGGCGTCAATCGCCTGCTCGAAGATCAAGAACTTTACGCCCGTGTCAAAGAGAACACGAAGACGGCGCGTGAGAAATATAACTGGGATTTGGAAAAAGAGGCACTCTTGAACGTCTACGAAAACGTCGCAGACCGCAAGTTGCCGATTATGAAAGACGGTGCGCCAAAGCCAGTACAACGTTAAGACTGCGGCTTTTGCCGCGGTCTTTTTTATATGCAAAATGGAAAGGGGATTTTTTATGAAACGTCAGCAACAACATCTTTTGCGTCAACAAGTTTGGCAAAAACTCCAATCGATCTCATTGAAGGACATCGCCTGGATCATCGCCGGGTCGTTCATCCTCGCCTTTGGGGTCAACTACTTCACCGTCCCGAACGCCTTCTCGGAAGGCGGCCTGCTCGGGGTCACGATCATCTTGTACTACTTGTTCGGTTGGGACCTCGGTATCACGTCGATCATCGGGAACGGCCTGTTGTTCATCGTCGGCTATAAGTTGCTCGACCGCCGGACGATGGTCTATTCGGTCGTCGCCGTCGTCGCGACGTCGTTCTTCCTCAGCTTGACCCATAACTGGGGCAGCCCGGCCGAGGATAAACTGCTCGCGGCGATTTATGCCGGGATCTTGATCGGTGTCGGCATCGGCATGGTGCTCCGCGTCGGCGGGACGACCGGGGGCGGGGTCATCATCGCCCGGCTCATGGAACGCTATCTCCACATGAGCGTCGCCGTCTCGATGTTCATCATCGACGTCATCGTCGTCGGTGCCTCGGGCTTCTTCCTCGGGGAACAAGTCGTGCTCTATACGCTCATCGCCATCATCATCGGCTCGTGGGTCATCGACCTCGTCGCCGAAGGGTTGAACATCCGGAAAGCCGTCACGATCATCAGCGACAAGCACGAAGAGCTCGCCGCCGTCTTGACGGAGACGCTCGGCCGCTCAGCGACGATCATCCACGGTCACGGCCATTATTCGAAGCAAGATAAGAACATGTTGTACATGATCGTCGACAAGCGCCAAGTCGGTCCGCTCAAGAAAATCGTCGAAGTGACCGACCCTCGTGCGTTCGTCGTCATCCACCAAGTGAAAGAAGTGATCGGGGAAGGGTTCAGCTACCCATCCCGTTAATTTGAAAGCTGGCGTTTTTATCACAACTTCTATATAATAAGAAGCGTGTAAAAAGAAGGAGGAACTGACTATTATGCAAACGATCGCTACAATCAGCCTGCTCGTCGTGGCTGTTTTATTGATTGTCGTCGTACTGCTCATGTCAGGTCGGTCGCAAGGTCTTGGGGCGATTGCAGGTGGCGCGGAGCAGTTGTTCGGCCGCCAGAAAGCACGCGGCTTTGACGCTGTTTTGAACCGAACTGCAGCTGTACTAGGCACATTGTTTTTCATTTTAGGATTACTAGTCGCATCACTATGATGAAAGGCTGATCGTTCTCGGTTTTTACGTGAGGCGGTCAGCTTTTGTTTTTTTGCATTATTTTTTGGGAATAATGGAATGTATGAGGAGTTGACTTGGACGATGAAAGTGAGTGCACCGAAACCGTTCTTCTTCGAAGGCGGACCACGTGCCGTGTTAATGTTGCATGGCTTTACAGGATCGAGCGCGGACGTCCGCATGCTCGGTCGTTTCCTACAAAAAGAAGGCTACACGTGCATGGGACCCCAGTACCGGGGACATGGCGTCCCACCGGAAGAGTTGCTCGAATTTGGACCGAACGACTGGTGGCAGGACGTCCAAGACGCCTACCAAGCGTTGAAAGACAAAGGTTACGCCGAGATCGCCGTCTGCGGCCTGTCGCTCGGTGGCGTCATGTCGCTCCGTCTCGCTTCAGAAGCGAGCGTCAAGGGTGTCGTGCCGATGTGCGCACCGACTGAAATCGATGCCGAGGACCGATTGTATAAAGGAGTCCAGGCGTACGCCCGAGAATATAAATCAAGGGAAGACAAATCGACCGAACAAATCGAACGGGAGATGGCGGACTTCAAACCGATGCCGACACTCACCGATTTACGTGCGTTCGTCGAGGAGACGACGTCTCGGCTCGAAGATATCTTCGTACCGGCGCTCGTCATCCAAGGAGCGAAAGACCGAATGGTCGATCCTCAATCTGCACACGAGATCTACGAGGCGATCAACGCGTTCCAAAAAGAACTGCTCATGTACGAGCATTCGGGACACGTGATCACCCTCGACAAAGAAAAAGAGAAACTGCACCAGGACGTGCTCGATTTTCTCGAAACGTTGGACTGGTCAGTGTGAAAAAGGAGGTGTCACGTTGAATTTACGTGACCAACTACTAGAAATCATCCAGTCAAGCGACAAAGCGCTGACTGTAGACCAATTGACCGAGCGTCTTGCGCTCGAGTCGACGGATGCCTTTAAAGAGCTCATCCGCACCTTGAACGAACTTGAAGCGGAAGGCTTGATCGGCCGGACGCGGACGAACCGTTACGGCACGCTCGCCGTGCTCGGCCAAGCGGCCGGGATCATTTCGATCCACCAACGCGGCTTCGGCTTCTTGTCGGTCGAAGGCGAGACAGAAGACGTGTTCTTGCCACCGGACCAATTGAAAGACGTCTATCACGGCGATACGATCCTCGTCAAAAAACGCGAGGACAATCGCGGCAAGACAGAAGGCGTGTTGCTCAAAGTATTGAAGCGCGGCCTATCTGAATTTGTCGGGACGTACACGCTCCCGAGCGGTCGCCTCGACCAGTTCGCCTTCGTTGAACCGGACGACAAACGCATCAACTTCTGGCCGATCGTCAACACGGACAAATCACTCGGTGCCGTCGAAGGACACAAAGTCGTCGTCCGCATCACGAAGTATCCGGATGGACGTTTCGCCGGAGCGTGTGACGTCGTCCGTATCATCGGACATAAGAACGACCCTGGCGTCGACATCTTGTCGATCGTCTACAAGCACGGCATCCCGACGGAGTTCCCGGAAGACGTCATCGACCAGGCGAACGCCGTGCCGGAAGAGGCGGACGAGAAAGACTTCATCGGCCGTGTCGACCTGCGTAACGAGACGATCTTCACGATCGACGGCGAAGACGCAAAAGACTTGGACGATGCCGTCCACGTCAAGAAACTGAACAACGGCAACTATGAGCTCGGTGTCCACATCGCCGACGTGTCACACTACGTCAAGGAAGGCTCACCGCTCGACGTCGAGGCGTTCGAGCGCGGGACGAGTGTGTATCTCGTCGACCGCGTCATCCCGATGTTGCCGCACCGCTTGTCGAACGGGATCTGTTCACTCAACCCGCACGTCAACCGCCTGACGCTCAGCTGTGTCATGGAGATCTCGCCGCAAAACGGGAAAGTCGTCAGCCATGAGCTGTTCCCGAGTGTCATCAAGACGACGGAGCGGATGACGTATACGAGCGTCCGTGAGATCATCGAACGTGACGACGAGGAGACGCTCGCGCGCTACGAGCCGTACATCGGTGAATTCGACCTCATGGCCGAACTCGCGGAAGTACTCCGGGCACGTCGTAACTCGCGCGGGGCCATCAACTTCGACTTCGCCGAGGCGAAAGTCATCGTCGATACGGAAGGGAAAGCAGCCGATATCGTCTTGCGCCCACGCTCGGTCGCCGAGAAGTTGATCGAGGAGTTCATGCTCGCGGCCAACGAGACGGTCGCCGAACACTTCCACAAGCTGGACGTCCCGTTCATCTACCGTGTGCACGATAACCCGAAATCAGACAAGCTCGATTTCTTCTTCGACTTCGTCGCCAACTTCGGCGTGCATATCGAACGCTTCAAAGGCCAGAAGGTCGAACCGAAGACGCTGCAGAAGATCTTGAAAGCGATCGAAGGGCAGCCGGAAGAGCCGGTCATCAGCACGATCATGTTGCGCTCGATGCAACAGGCGAAGTATGACGACGTCTCGCTCGGTCACTTCGGTCTTGCGACCGACTTCTATACGCACTTCACGTCGCCGATCCGTCGTTACCCTGACTTGATCGTCCACCGTCTCATGCGGACGTACGCCTTCAACCAGGACTTGTCGGACAAGACGATCGCCAAGTACGAGGAACGTCTCGGCTCGATCGCCGAACAGACGTCGAGACGCGAACGTCGCTCGGTCGACGCTGAACGGGAAACGCAAGCACTCAAGAAAGCCGAGTACATGGAGTCACGTCTCGGCGAAGAGTTCGACGGTGTCGTCAGCGGCATCACGAACTTCGGGATGTTCATCGAGCTCCCGAACACGATCGAAGGGCTCGTCCGTCTTCAAACGATGGATGATTATTACCACTTCGACGAGTCACAGCTCATGTTGCTCGGTGAGCGGACGAAACGTCAGTTCCGGATCGGTGACTCGGTTCGGGTCAAAGTCGACGCCGTCAACCTAGACGAGCGCACGATCGACTTCACGGTCGTCGGTATGCCGAAACGGGAACAGACACGTCGTCGCCAACCGACGACGATCAAAGCGACGGAAAGTCGTCCGAAGAAAGACGATAAGCGCGGAGGTCGCGGGCGTGACGACAAACGTCCGAAACGCGGCAAGCCAGGCAAGCCTGGACAACCAGGTAAGCCGGGTCAAGCGAGCAAGCCGAGTAAGCCGGGCGAGAAGCCGAAATCGTCACAAGGACGTTCGGCGCTCGATCTGAAGAAACAAGACGGTCAAAAACGAACAGGCGACGCGAAACGCGGAGCGAAGAAACGTCGCTGACGGGAGGGGGAGACCCCTTCCGTAATTTGATATAAAGGACTGAGTAATATGGCCAAGAAGAAAGATTCGAACGCGCTCGCGCAAAACCGAAAAGCGTCCTTCGATTATGCGATCGAAGATACGATTGAAGCCGGCATGGTGTTGACCGGGACCGAGATTAAATCGGTGCGCCAGTCGAAGATCAACATCGCCGACGCGTATGTCCGCTTTGACGGTGGCGAGGCAACGCTTCACAACTGTCATATCAGCCCGTTCGAGCAAGGGAACCGGTTCAATCACGAGCCGCTCCGTATCCGAAAGCTATTGTTGCATAAAAAACAAATCAACCAGCTCATCGGCGCACAAGGCCGGGACGGGTATACGATCATCCCGCTCAAAGTGTATCTCAAGAACGGCTTCGCTAAATGTCTCCTCGGCATCGGGCGCGGGAAGAAGAAGTATGACAAGCGCGATGACTTGAAGAAGAAAGACGCGAAGCGTGACGTCGACCGGGCACTCCGGGACCGGCAAAAATACTGACAGCGAGACCTGATTGTGGTATAGTAGTGATAGTACCAATTACCACCTCGGGGACGTTATGGATTCGACGGGGGTAGGTCGGTCGTATGTGGCGTGTCGAGGGGTCGGCCTCGTTAAAACGCAAACGCCTATAACTGGCAAAACTAACACACAACTCGCAGCAGCCTAAGTGCCCTGCGGATCCTGACATCCATCGCTTGTGTGGATGACTTTCAGGGTCTCAAACTAAGCAAGCTACGCTTCAACCTCGCCGTCTGAGGGCGCGAAGAAGAGATGAATCAGACTGGATGCGACAACGCCTGTTTATCGGCAGTGTCACATTGAAATCCAATAGATAAACTACACACGTAGAAGCATGCGTTACGATGCCTTCGGACGCGGGTTCGACTCCCGCCGTCTCCATTTATTAAATGGCTGAAAACGTAGCTATATCAAGGTTTTATGACATTAGGGGTATTGAACGGGAGTTAAACTCTTGTTGAATATCCCTTTTTGCATCCCTACATATTTATTCAACTTCGTTCTTAAATCTTCTAATTCAAATGATGAGTTGGAGGACGTTTTTATGTTCAAGAGTAGAAAGCACGGGGTATTTGCTGTAGATGAAAGTTTGATTGTTCCAGTATCAATCAATAAAGTTGCTATACAAAAAAAATCACCAGAGATTGAGGACGCACTTAATACGGTTTATCAACAAATGAGAATCAGCGGGAACCGCCCTCGTACTATTGAGAGTTACAAATACGTATTTAATCAATTTAAAGAAACTAGTTCTATAAAATTCGTAGAAGATATTTCTATTGATTCCATATATCATTATTTAGATTCTTTGAATGTTTCAGCTAATACGAAATTGATAAGACTCAAGACTTTGAAAGCAGTGTTGAGTAAGTTTTTTGATAATGGATGGATTCACGAGAAGTTTTGGAGTAATATCCACATCAAAATTGATAAGGAAGTAAAGCAAGGGGCGGAAGAAGCTGATATTATAGCCTTGTTGTCATTGATTGATCAAAGCACGTTCATCGGTTTTCGTGACGCAACCGCTGTCCGTTTAATGTATGCTACGGGAATTCGTATTCGTACCCTTGGAGAGTTAAGGGAAAGACATATTGACTTCGAAAATCTCTGCTTAAATTTAGACGGTTCTACGCTTAAAAACCATAAATTTTTGAAGTTACCAATAACTGAAGAAATTGCTATGATTTTAAAGGTATTGCTTCAACTTAACAACGGAGTTCGTAGTCACTTTGAGGTAGAGAATAACCATGTATTCATCACTCAAAACGGGTTTCCTATGAACAATACCAAGTCGTCTAACTGTGCCGTATCCAAGCAACTACACAAGTATTCTAAACGATATAACTTAAAAAATATCAACGCACATGCTATCAGAAGAGGTTTTGCAAAGAATCTTTTGAAGAAAGGTGCGAGTGTAACTCTTATCAGTAAAGCATTAGGGCATTCTGATTTAGCTGTCACGACCCAATACCTAGATTTGGATGTAGAGGAAGTTGCGACGGACTTAAGAAATTATTTATAAAAGATTCAATAAATAAAGTTATTTTGAAGGTGCTTAATTGCTAGTTAATTAAGTGCTTTTTTATTTTGCGAATTGCAATTCCTTTTTCTCAAAATAATTTTTATCTAACTTGTCCTAAAGGTAACTATGTTTGCTAGTACCACCTTGTAACACACCGTTACAAATAAAACTTTTGGGAGATTTTTAGATGAAAACAATTGGTAAAAAGAAAACGAAAATCACAGTGGTCGATTCAATGATGGGAAGCGGAAAAACGAGTTGGGCTATTGGTTATATGGACGAAGCTTCACCAAGTCAAAGATTTATTTACATTACGCCTTTCAGATCAGAAATTGAACGAGTTATAAGTTCTCTAGACAGAGATTTCGTACAGCCAGAGAACACTAAAGATGGCACTAAACTTGAATCTTTGAAGAAACTAATTACTGAAGGAAAAGACATTGTCTCAACACACGCACTGTTTCAGAGAATGGATAAAGAATTGATTACTCTGATTCAGCTTCAAGGCTATACCTTAATTTTAGACGAAGTCATGGATGTATTAGAACCAGTGAAGTTATCAAGTGATGACTTAAAAGTTCTTTTATCCGCAAAAAATAAAAGAGGTGAAAGTATTATCACAGTTAACGGAAATGGATTTGTAAGTTGGAATGACGAAACCTATTTGGAAGGAAATTTCACAAATATTCGTAACGTTGCTAAAGCGGGGAACTTAATGCTTTTTAATAATGTTGCTATGTACTGGCTATTTCCGATTGAAGCTTTTAAGGGATTCGATGAAGTGTTCATTATGACTTATATGTTTAGTGGACAGATTCAGAAGTATTATTATGATTTGTTTAATCTGCATTATGAGTGCCGTTCAGTTTCTGATCTTAATGGCAAATACACACTAGTTGATTATGTTGAATTGGAAGATGAGGATAGAAAACATTTAAAGGATCTAATTAAAATCCACTATTCTAAATCATCCGATAAGATTGATTTAAACCGTATGGGTGAAGGGCGATATGCTTTAAGTAAAAGTAATTTAAGAGATCTGACACGGAAGAATACAACCCGAAAAATCCTTAAAAACAATTCGTATAACTTCTATCGAAATAAAGTACAAGTTAAATCTGATCAAGTAATGTGGACAACATTCAAAGAGTTTCAGATTAAGCTATCTCCGATAGGTTTGAAAAAGGAATTTGTTTCGGTAAATGCTAGGGCTACGAACGATTATGCGGATAAGTCCGTTTGTATCTATATAGCTAATCGTTATATGAATCCTGTCACAAAACAGTTCTTTGCTTCAAAAGGTATAACTGTCGATGAAGATTTGTTTGCCTTATCAGAACTATTGCAATGGCTGTTTAGAAGTAGAGTAAGAAAAGGAGAACCAATCGATGTGTATATTCCATCTGAGAGAATGAGAAGTTTACTTGAGGGCTATCTTGAAGGTTCAAATGAAAATCCACTACTGTTTAAACTTAGTAAAGAGGGCTGAAAAGCATTGGTACGACTGGGTTTCAAGGATTTTTCCTTATAAGAAAGATAACAAGGAGTAGGGATATACTCTAAGCAACACTATAAGGGATAACCTAAAAAACGTTATCCCTCTCCATGTTACTTAGACAACTTAAGAAAGTTTCTATTAGTCCTATTAAGTGAGGGTGATTTTCCCTCACACGAGGCGAATGCCGAGTATGTAAGCGAAATATATTATGCAAATTTGTTCGTTATTTTTATTTGTAATAGGGAGTTAGTGCATACGACTTCTCTTTAAATAGCTTATAAATGGCATAGTACCAACACTGAGTGTCAACAACGTCTAAGAGTAATTAGTTTATTGAAAAAAGCTATGCACAATGAGTGATAAGACGAATAAAATTCTAAATCAACTTTGTGACATACATTTAGGAGGAAGAAATAATGTTGAAGAAATTAGAAAATGAATCATTAAATGGTATTAAAGAATATGAAATGAAGAAAGTAGTGACAATGAAGATTTCTAAATGGGAACAAGAAACTACTATAAATTTTGATCCAGTAACGTCTACATGGTCAATTTATACTTGTGTGCCATCACATATCAAACGGTTACTCAATAATCCGCTTCTACAGAAGGAGAATCTAGAGGTGCTTACAGTCTATGAAGATAAACCTTCTAGTATCAAGTTGTCAGTACCAGATTACCTTTTTAACAGTAGTTTTTTAAAGCGAAAACGTGTTTTATCAAAGGAACATAAAATCGCATTACAGAACGGAAAGAATAGAAAAGTCTTAGCAAGCTAAAATATTAAAAAGCTAGCAGTCGTATTTATCTCTTCAAGCAAATAGAGAGATATTGAATGACCGCTAGCTTTATTCAATTTGGCAACAAAATCATAGGCAGAAATTTTTAAGGTTATTCTCAATTTGTTCATCAGTGATGCCTATATATTTTAAAGTGATTCTAGGATGCGAGTGATTCAGAATTAGTTGCAGTTCTGCAATGTCTTTAAATTGTTTATAGTGCCAATACCCGTATGTTTTTCTTAATGTGTGTGTACCTATCCCATCAGGAATATCTACCATATAGGAGGCTTTATTAAGCTGTCGATAAGCCTGAATACGACTGATAGGTTGATTGCCTTTACGACTTGGGAACAGCCATTCAGTTTCTTCTAATGTTTTAATATAAGAATTTAGTTCTTCGTAGATGCCACTTAAATAAACAGTCCTTTTTTTCTTTGTTTTACCCTCGAAAATTGTAAACGATTGTTTACCTTTTACATCATTGATTTTTAGTTTTAATATATCGCTGATACGCAACCCTGTGTTTATACCTAAAAGAAACATGATGTAGTCACGTTCGCCACACCACTTTTTCAAAGACCATTTCATATCTTCGATTTTTTCCTTTGATCGAATTGGTTGCACATCTTTTATCTCTAGTTGTTTTTCACTTTTCATAGTTTATAACCCCTTTAATTTAGGTGTTTTGAATGTAACATTTTTTAACATGATTTAAATATATCATAGATATATGAAGAGTTCTTTATTTTCAACAAAAAGAATGTAACTTTATATGTATTTTGTTACATATTCCTTTTGAAATAAAAGTCCCAATTAGATTGAGGCTGAAAATTAACAAGTGCTTGTTACTCTCATATATAAGAAAATGATTATGCTAATGGATTGAAAGGGTATCACTAATGAAAAATAATGAAGAGAAGAGAAGAGAAGAGAAGAGAAGAAGCAAATAAACAACAACAGAAGAAACGAGAGGAAATAGAGAGTAGATAATAGATAAGTGAGGAAAGCAATGTCACACATGCTAAGAGTGTTCAACATGTGACATCTATAATTCATTTTGTGACAAAGCCAATAAGAATAACAATTACATTTTTTATATCGATATACTTTATTTGTCTGTAAATATTAGAAGCCCTACCCTTGGGGGGTGGGTATGCTGTCACCACCTGTCTGGTGTATGTAGATTACAAAAAAAAATTTCGGGATCTTTTTGTAATCTTTTTATCTTTAAGCACAGTCAAGTTTAAAATTCATTCCGTTGAGGTCAATTATTTCTTTGAGACGAACTGTGACACTGTGATATCTTTAAATAAGAAGATAATGTAAATAAAATCAGATACTAGGTTTTAGATATGGGAGTGTAATAATAATGGCACGATTAGAAGAAAAAATAGATCAGATCTCGGATCCAAATATACGAAAAGTTATTAGAGAAGAAGTAAAAAAAATTAAAAACAGAAAACAATTTGGATTGGTATTTGAACAACATATTCCGGAA
The DNA here is from genome assembly GCF_004337115.1 of Exiguobacterium sp. SH3S3. Lineage (NCBI taxonomy): Bacteria > Bacillati > Bacillota > Bacilli > Caryophanales > Exiguobacterium > Exiguobacterium sp. SH3S3. Next base: position 251,256 of record NZ_SJUU01000002.1, on the reverse strand, counting down.
GCAGTGCCTATCTATAGTGCCCCAATATTGAAGGGGTCAATTGTTGCTAAAAAAACTGATAGTCTCAGAGAGTTATATGCTGTTAAAGAGATATTAGGGGAAACAGCCGAAATTTTAAATATCGTAGATCAATCAATTGAAACTGTTCCTTTAAAAACAATTTCAGTTGTAAAAAGGTTTGGTGAACCTATTTACCCAGCCCTTGTTAAAGTTGATTCCGTTTCAAATAATGATAATTCTGCACCTCACCATATTTTAATAGAGGCAGATAATTATCACGCTTTACAGCTTTTGGAGTACGTATATCCTAAAAAGGTTGATTGTATATATATTGATCCTCCGTATAATACTGGGGCAAAAGATTGGAAATATAATAATAACTATGTTGATTCAAATGATACATACAGACATAGTAAATGGCTATCTATGATGCAAAAACGTCTTACATTGTCCAAACAGTTATTGAGTGATGATGGAGTCCTTATTTTAACAATTGATGATTACGAACTTTATCATATTGGTACGCTTTTAGAAGAGATATTTACTGAATACGATCAGTTTATTATAACAATTGAACATAATAGAAGAGGACGAAGAGGAAAGAACTTTGCCAAGACAAATGAATTTGCCCTATTCCTTGTACCGAAAGGGAAAAATTTAATTCAAGAAGAAGAATTAAATGAAGTTATTGGAGGAGAAACAAGAAACTTAAGACGGACTGGTAGCGGATCATTACGGACGCAACGTTGGAAAAAGTTCTTCCCAATTTATGTTAACGAAGCTACTATGGAAATAGTTGGGGCCGGCGAAGCTGTTCCATTAGGTCAAGCTTATGAGGATAGTAAAGAAGAAGGCATCATAACTGTCTGGCCTATTGACGAACAAGGTGTAGAAAAAAACTGGCATTATGGTTTGCCCCGTACAAGAGAACAAATTGAAAAAGGTACACTAGTAGCTCGCAAACAAGCTTACGGATTACAAGTTTATTATACTCTTCGAGTCAAAAAATCAAGACGATTAAAAACTGTATGGAGTAAGTCTTCACTTGATGCAAGTACTCATGGTACTGAACTATTGGCAAAAATATTAGGGAAGGGATCTAAGTTCGATTTCCCTAAATCTGTTTATTCAGTACTAGATTGTATTAAAGCTGTGGTTGGCCATAAAGAGAATGCTTTAATTCTTGATTTCTTTGCAGGAAGTGGTACTACTCTTCATTCTGTACTTATGCTGAACGAAGCTATGGACACCCAACATCAATGTATTCTAGTGACTAATAATGAAGTGTCTGGAGAAGAGGCTACTGTACTTAGTGAAAAAGGCCATTACCCAGGAGAAAAAGAATGGGAAGCCCACGGTATTGCAAAATCTGTTACATTTCCAAGATCCAAATACACTATTTTAGGTAAAAGAGATGATGGTTCTGAAATTCCAGGGGAGTATATGACTGGAGTTTACGTAGAAAAAGAAAAACCAAGAACATTTAAACACTTAGGTTTCATTGATGGTAAGAGTATGGATCTCAACTCTAAAAAACAATTAGTGGCTTTAATTGACGGTATTCCACAATCAAAAATAAAGGCAGATACGACGTTCTTTGTTGATAGTAATAGCGAAGCTAGTATTATTTTTGATGATGATAACTTTGAAGAGTACTTAGAATCACTTGAGAGTCATACTCACATTACTAATTTCTATATCTTGACTAAAAAAGCTAGTGTATTTAAACGAATGAAAGCACAAATTAACTCTAAATTAGGCCCTCTAATAGTAATGGATGAAGGAAAAAGACTTTATTCAAGTGGGTTTTCTGCAAGTCTAGATTATTTCAAATTAGATTTCTTGAATCCAAATGAAGTAGCGATGGGTATGCAGTTTAAATCAATTTTACCTTTACTTTGGATGATGGCAGGGGCAAAAGGTGAAATTCCTGATATTGATGAAAATCAAAAGTATATGATTTCGGAAGAATGTTCTTTTGCTGTGCTGTTAAAAGAACAGAAATTCAATGAATTCTATTCGATTGTTAATGCGATGGATAATATCACTCATGTATTTATTGTTACGAATTCCGAAGATGCTTTTTTTGAAATGAAAGCAGAATTTAGTACTAAAAATGTATTGCTACTGTATAAAGATTATTTAAAAAACTTTGAAATCAACAGACAGTGGAAGGGGTAATCGAGTGAAGATTGGGTTGAAAGAATTCCAAGAAGAAGCAGTTGAAAATCTACTCAAAAATTTATCAAAAGCTAAAAGAGAAGTCAGAGAGGGCGGATTACAATCCGTGGTACTCTCTTCTCCAACGGGGTCTGGTAAAACAATTATTACCGCTGCTTTAATAGAGGCGATATTGGAAGGAACGGATGAAATATCTTTCGAAAAAGATGCAGTTTTTTTGTGGTTTTCTGATCAACCTGAATTAAATGAACAATCTAGAAAGAAAGTATTTGACGCTACAGATAGACTAAGGGGAAATGATTTAGTTGTTGTAGATTCGAGTTTTGATGAAGAGGTCTTCGAAGGTGGGAAACTTTACTTTATTAACTCTCAAAAATTAGGTAAGGACAAATTATTGACTACTAAAGGAGATAATCGTAGTTATACAATTTGGGAAACAATAAATAATACATCGCAACAGTTAGGCGATAAGTTTTATTTGATAATTGATGAAGCCCATCGAGGGATGAATCAAAGTGCTAGGGAAGAGTTGTTTTCAAGAACGATTATTCAAAAGCTTATTTTAGGCGACAATGATTTGGGGATTTCTCCTGTCAGCATGGTATTAGGTCTATCTGCTACTCCAAATAGATTTTTAAGGCTTATGGAAGGTGTTCAACACACAAGTGTTCAACGTATTACTCGTGTCGTTCAAATTGATCCTGAGGACGTTAGATCATCTGGCCTATTAAAAGATAAAATAATTTTGTATCATCCTGATTCTGAGTATCCTACTGACTGGACTCTCCTTTCTTCTGCGGTGAAAAAATGGGAGAATATAAAATCTGAATGGGAAATCTATACCGAATCTCAGGGTATAGACTCAATAAATCCTGCGATGATAATTCAAGTTGAAGACAGAAGTGATACACATATCACTAAAACCGATTTAGAACTCGTAATTAAAACTTTAGAATCCGAAATCGGACCAATTGATGACGAAGAGTTAGCACATTGTTTTGAAGAAGATATTGATATCCCAGTTGGTGCAAAAACAATAAGAAAAATAGAGGCCTCTAAAATTCAAGATGATACAAAAGTTAAGTTTGTTTTCTTTAAAATGAGTTTGACTACGGGTTGGGATTGTCCAAGGGCTGAGGTTATGATGTCTTTTAGAACTGCAAAAGATCATACTCTAATTGCCCAGTTAGTAGGTAGGATGGTTAGAACTCCATTGGCAAGAAGGATTGAAGGTCAAGAATTACTTAATTCAGTGTCTCTTTATTTGCCATATTATGATTCAGAAGGCCTAGAAGAAGTAATTAACTTCTTGAAAAGTGATTCTGATAGTGTCCCTCCTACTGAAGTTGAAAAGGGTAATAACCAAGCCGTCTATTACAGAAGAAAAAATTCGGACTATTTGTTTAGGCAATTAAATCAATTACCTACGTATCATCTAGAGAAAACTCGAAAAGTGTCTAATATCAGAAGACTTATTAAGCTTTCTAGATTGTTGACTTCTTTTCACGATATCGATGAGGAAGCTTTAGATAATTCTAAAGACTTAATAATTGATACAATACATTCTTTTAAAAAAGAGTTAGCCTCTAAAAACTTATCGTTTAATAAAAAAGTCAATGAGGCTAAAGAAATAACTATAAATCCAGTAGTTGTAGAACAAGGAATATGGATGAGAATTCCCGGGGAACCTATTCGTGTAACTTTAACAAGTGAGAATATTGAAGAACTCTTTGTTAGATGTGGTAAACGTCTTGGTGAAGGACTCCATCTAGATTATTGGAAGAAATATTATAATCAATCTAATCCTGAAAAGCCCAAACTAGAGTTGTTTTTAACTCTGCAAGAAAAAGAAGTTTTTGATACTCTTGAAAAAGCTTGTGGCGAAAGAATCGATACACTATTTAGAACGCATAAGGATGATATTAGGAAATTAAAAACTTCAGAAATCGAAAAGTACAATCAAATTAGAGAACAAGCTAGAGTTCCTGAAGCAATATCCTTTATCTCTCCTACGCAAATCATGGTCAATCTAGATATAACAAATCCTAAAATTGGTTCATATGAGAAGCATCTTTATGTAGATGAAGAAGATAAATTCTTAACGGTTTTAGGAAGTGACTGGGAACGAGAAACTATCCAGGCTGAAATTGAAAAAGATCAGACAGTAGGATGGCTTAGAAACTATGATAGAAAATCATGGTCGCTATGTGTCCCTTACGAGAATCAAGGTAAATCTACTGCTATGTATCCTGACTTTCTTGTTATTAGACAACAAGATGGTGAGTTTATTGTCGATATATTAGAACCACATAGAGACGATTTAGAGGACAACTGGAAAAAAGCTATAGGCTTAGCTAAGTTTTCAGAGAAGCACTGGACAAGTTTCGGAAGAATAGAGTTAATTCGGAGGCAAGGAAATTCTTTGAAACGATTAGATATAAATAATGACGTAGTAAGGGAAAAGATCTTAGAAGTCACTAGCAATGCCCACCTAACTACAATCTTTAATATCATGGCAATCTAAAATGTTTTCATATTCTTTAAATCTATAGTAAAGTTATGCTATAGAAGGTTTTGAACTAAGTTAGTATATATGTAATACGCCCCAAACAACAAACACTGATATAATGAGGAAGAATAACCTCAAGCATGCGTTACGATGCCTTCGGACGCGGGTTCGACTCCCGCCGTCTCCATTTTTAAGCAGTCTACAGTGACTGGAATCAACGATTTTTACTGAAAACCTTCTAATTTCATTGAGATTAGAAGGTTTTTTGATTTTAACGGAGCACGTCAATCACAATGAAATGAAAGCAGGTGAATCAAATGGGAAAATATCAATTAGATCATAAAAGTAAAGTAGCTGCTGCCAAGTATCAAGACGGTAAAAAACCAGCTGTTTCGAATAAAAAAGAAAAACTTAATCAGATTCGAGAAGCATATTTGCAGAAGAAAAACGACAAGAAACAGTCTGGTGAATGATCAGAAAGTTTAGCTGACTTCAAGTGTTATGCTATAAGAAGTTGAAATAAAAGAAGAGGATCATTCGTGCGTATTTTTGCATGGGTGGCCCTCTTCTTGTTTCTCTTTTTACCCATCAGATTCGAAATGAACTAAACCTAGAATGATAGACACTTGATAAAAAGTATTTAGTTTAGCTTTTCATTTATTTAGAGTATTCATGCATAACCATTTAGGTTTTGAACTAATTGATTGAATAAATTATTTCAATATTCTTTGAATTCATTGCATGGTAAGCTAGTTCTATCGAGCTTTTCATAATACTTTTTTTACCTAGATAACGGAGGGATTGGATGTTACAGGCATCACACACACCTAATATGACTGGTGTTTTACTTTCGGGGGAACCAGAAGATTTTAGAATTCTATACGATTCATTACATAAGATTGTTGGAAATGTAGGCGATGAATTAGAGAATGAATCGGCAATTCGAATTTTAGGCGTTTGTTACGATATTAGACATACGTTTATGGGGAACCGTAATGCAACCTATATAGAACATGGATTTAGTGATGAGCAATTAGCCTTTTTATCGCTTGTAGGGCCAAAACAAAATTTGAATCTTGCATTTGAAACACTATGGCCAGAAATGCTTTACGTTGTCTTTTCATTAGAAACATTTATTAGAGATTATCAGAAAACTTCAAAGGCCACTATTTGGGATCCGCATGTTACACAGGCGCGTATTTTGCAATCTGCAATTTTTAAATTGGTGGAAGAAACGGTTACATCAAGACAGTTCACAAGCTTTAAAAAATGGATTACCGAAAATAGTGTAGAGAGTATTTTATTTACGCAATATATTGATTACTTAAACAGTAAGTGGAACGAGATGGATTTAGAGAAACGCAAAAAGAATTTTAATATTTTCGCGAAACGAACATGTCAGCTAACCCCAGATTATGAGCGCCAAAAAAGGCTGGTTATAGAAGCAGCAATCGAGCATAGGTGTCATCCTTCAGAAATTCATTTCCCATCTGAATTTTATAGTCATCTGGAGTGGTAAGTGCTATTTGAAATGATATTTTGTCAAATTAAGCATCAAATACCCTTCGCGAAAGCTTCGTGGCAGCTAAACTATTTGTCACGGTTTGTTCGAACTGTCACCGTATGTTGCATTGAGTGAGACCATGGTTATCGATTGAAAAGTTGTCATCTATGTTACAATACGATCCTTAAAACGAATTGAATCTGTTTATCTACAATTAGTTAGTTCTGAAAAGTGGTGAACATAATGGGCTGGAATTTAGAAATCGCTGAAGCGAAAAGCGAGTATTTAACAGAAACCGACTTATGGCGCTATACACAACAATTTCTCATGAACGCGACACATACGACGACGTACAAGCATATGCTCATGAAGGCGTTGCTCGAATGCACGACCGAATTAAGCGATTCCGGTGTGGTGACGTTCCAGCAAATTTCGAGGCATGTGACGAAGATGTATTGGAATTTGATTGTGACGAACGGGTTGCGACAAGTGAATCAAATTGGGAAATTGAGCTCGGTCGAAAAAACGATGCTCACGTTTCAAGCGACACACGAAATTCCGTCCACTTGGAACTTTGACCGCCTGCCGGATGAGCAGCAACAACAATTGACTCGGAACGTGAATCAGTTTTATAAGAAGTATGTGTATGGCTCGTTCTATACTGCGTTCGATGGGACCATCTATTCATTTAATCGGAAAGAAGAGTGGATCAAACTCGTGCCAAGCTATATCGTCTTTTTTGAAAAGTACAAGCGAGTATTGATGAACGTCACGAACTATCAACTCGCTGTCTTCTTAGAAAAATACAATACGCGCGAGGCGATGGAGCAGATTTTGAGTAAAATTGAGTTCGTCTCGGCACGAAAATCGCTCGATGAGTTTAAGCAAATCTTACTCAGCCACGGTCATCCCGTCTGTTTTTATTGCATGAAGCCGCTGAGACAGATTCATGTCGACCACTTTATCCCGTGGTCATACATGCAGAATGATGTATTATGGAACTTTGTCTTGGCATGCCCGAGTTGCAACACGAGTAAAAACAACCGAATGGCGAAAATTGATTATCTGTATGCGCTTGTGGAACGAAATCAGGAGTTGCGAGTGGCCGAGCAGATGAGCACGTATAAAGAGACCAAACTGATTCATCTGTATGACTATGCGGTCCAAAATGGGTTTGAAGCCAACTGGGCACCGAAAACATAAAACGAGTCGAACCTTCCTAAACAGGTTCGACTCGTTTACGTTTATTTGATCCTCACCACAAGTTGAATAGATCCGCAACAATCGCAGCACTTCCATCTTGGAACATGAACAAGCCGAGCGCGATCAACAGACCTCCGATGATGAGTGTGCCGAACCGCATGAGCGCGTTCGTGTTCTTTTTAAATAAACCGCGAATCACGAGCCATCCACCGATCAACAGCATCAAGAAATACCAAAAGCCCATAGCCAGTCCTCCTCTGCCTGTAGTTGAGTCTAGTTTACATAAATTTTCCAGTACATACTGTAGGGCGCGCGACTGATTTAATCTCAGCCTAAGACGGGTACATTACCTCTATGTGCAAATGAAGGGGAGTGACCACTATGCGAAAAACCATCGTCATCGCGGGCGCGAGCGGCTATATCGGCTCGAACGTGATGGAGCATTTAAAAGAAGAATATGACATTATCGCCTTGTCTCGCTCGACGAAAAACAAGGAAGACGAGGACCACATCACATGGCGGTCGTGCGACTTGTTCTCGTATGAACAGACGCGCGAGGCGTGCGAGGGAGCGGACTATGCGATGTTCCTCGTCCACTCGATGATCCCGGACGGCGGGTTGACGCAGGCGACGTTCGAAGACATGGACGCGCTCATCGCTGACAACTTCGCCCGGGCAATGAGCGCGAACGATATCGAGCAGATCGTCTATTTGAGCGGCATCATCCCGAAAGAGTCGAAGACGTTGTCGCGTCACTTGAAGAGCCGACTTGAAGTCGAACGCATCCTCGGCGGGCAAGGCGTGCCGGTGACGACGATCCGGGCTGGGCTCATCATCGGTCCGGAAGGCTCGTCGTTTCCGATTCTCGCGAAACTCGTCAAACGACTCCCGGTCATGATCCTCCCGAACTGGACGAAGACGGAGACACATCCAATTGATTTGCGAGAAGCGGTCCAAGCGCTCATCTCGGTCGTCGGGGCCGAGTCGCTGTACGACCATCATATCGACATCGGTGGTCCGGAAGTGATGACGTATCGAAAGATGATCGAAGATACGGCTGACGTCATGGGTAAGCGTCGCGTCATGATCGACTTCCCGTTCCCGACGATCAAGCTGTCACGGCTTTGGGTCATGGCTGTCACCGGTGAGCCGAAAGACACCGTCTATCCGCTCGTCGAGAGCATGGATCACGCCATGGTCGCCAAAGACACGGACGGCGTCAAGCAAGGTGAGATCCCGTTCAAGGAAGCGGTCGAACACGCGCTCGAGGAAGAAGAGAAGCAGAAGTCGGCCGGCAAGACGAAAAAAGCGCCACAACAGTATACGGTCCGCTCGATCCAACGCTTCGGTCTGCCGGACGACAAGTCGGCTGCCTGGATGGCCGACGAATATTTCGAATGGCTCGGGCGGATCGCGTATCCGCTCATCCAGACGACGAAAGAACAGGATGATTGGGAGATCGCGCTTTTGCGCCCATCACTCGTCGCACTCCATCTGTCGCTTGAAGATGCGGCGACGGACGACATGGCATCGTTCGAGATCGACGGGGGACTGTTCGCGAAGCTGACCGAGGACGATAAAACCGGCCGCCTCGAGTTCAGGCGGCTCCCGGACTCGAACGAGGGGCTTATCGCCATCCATGAGTTCGTGCCGGCCATGCCGTGGTGGTTCTATACGAAGACGCAGGCGAAAGCCCACCTCGTCGTCATGTGGCTATTCGGCCGCCACGTTCGCTTGCTTGGGGAAGATGCGGACGAGGGTGACCAAGTCGTCGAAGCACCGACGAATTAACGAAGACGTGTCCATCGCGTGATGGATACGTCTTTTTGGTTTGTCGATTATGTAAACGTTTCTTCTGTGACGTTTACAAGAAGTGGTGACAGGCGTACACTGAACTTGTTTTCGAACTAATGGAAAGAAGGAATGCAAGAATGGACAACTTCATGACAACACGAGAGGCGTGGCAAAAAGACATCTCGGCCGGGATCACCGTCGGGGTCGTCGCCGTGCCGCTCGCGATGGCGTTCGCGATCGCCTCGGGCGTCGGACCGGTGTACGGGCTCTATACGGCCATCATCGCCGGCATCCTCGTCAGCCTGTTCGGCGGCTCGACGTTCCAAATCGCCGGACCGACCGGCGCTTTCATCCCGATCGTCTCGGGCGTCATGCTGGCGCATGGCTACGAAGGGCTGCTCGTGACGACGTTTCTCGCCGGGATTTTGCTGTTCCTCATGAGCGTGCTCCGCGTCGGCCGGCTCATCCGCTTCATGCCGCGCGCCGTAACGATCGGCTTCACGGCGGGGATCGCCGTCGTCATCTTCGTCGACCAGCTCGATGAACTGTTCGGCATCACGTTCGAGAAGGCGCCGCACTTCCATGAGAACGTCCTAAAACTCGTCACGTCACTCCCCGAGGCGAGTCTTTGGCCTGTTTTCATTGCCGCCATCGGTTTTCTGACGCTCTGGCTCGTCCCGAAACTGCCGGTCCGGTTGCCGCTCTTGCTCATGGCGATGCTCGTGCCAACGTTTATCAGCCTCGTCATCCCAGGGGAGGTCGCGACGATCGGCAGCGCCTACGGTGGCATCCCGAGCGGACTGCCTGACTTCAACTGGCTCACGATCGACCTCGACTTGATCGCGACGCTGCTCCCATCGGCGTTCGCCATCGCCTTCCTCGGGGCGCTCGAGTCGCTGTTGTCAGGTGCGGTCGCGGACGGCATGGCCGGCACGAAGATGAACCCGGACAAGGAACTGTTCGGGCAAGGGCTCGCCAACGTCGTCGTCCCGTTCTTCGGCGGCATCCCGGCGACAGGTGCGATCGCCCGGACGGCGACGAACATCCAAGCAGGGGCCGTCAGCCGCCGCTCCGGTGTCATCCACGGGTTGACGGTGCTCCTCGCCGTACTCGTGTTGGCACCGCTCGCGAGCTACGTCCCGCTCGCCGCCCTCGCGCCGATCTTGATGCGCGTCGCCTGGAACATGTCGGAGCGGCACCACGTCTTCGAGATGCTCAAACATCGCTCCGCCGAGTCACTCGTCTTGCTTGTCACGCTCGGCCTGACCGTCTTCGTCGACCTCGTCGTCGCCGTCGAGGTCGGGGTCATCTGTGCGCTCGCCTTGTTCGCGAAACGGATGGCCGATACGATCGACGTCCGCGAACAGACGGAACGTTACGTGACGCGCGACGGCCAAGTCGTCTTCAGCGTCGAAGGGCCGCTCTTCTTCGGGGCGATCGAGATGTTCGAGCACGTCCTGCAACAGATCCATAACGAGCCCAACGTGTTCATCTTCAACTTCCATCGCTGTCCGGTCATCGATGTGACGGCGGTCGAAGAAGTCCGCCGGGTCGTCCGGGAACTGAAAGCGGCGGATCGTCGTGTCGTCTTCGCCCACTTATCGGAACCCGTGCGGCAGACGCTCGACCATTACGGCGTCCTTGACGGGATTGCGACGTTCGAGACGACGCAAGACGCGATTGACGCGTCTTAACGGACCGACAGGATGTGGCCGAACGGGATGCGGCGCACGTCCGTGTCGAACAGTTCGACTTCGCGTTCGGCGTAATAGATGGCATGAACGTAGCCACGCATAGAGCGGGCGAGACCATCCTCGAACAACGTCAGTTCGACTTGATCGCCTTCCCGGATGGCCCGTTCGAGTTCGGTCTGCCACAGATAAAGGAGTTGCTCGTCGATGTCGGGCAGCTCGATCTTTTGGACGTGGGCGTAATATTTTTTGAGCAGCGCCACGTGTTCGGGCATGAGAAACGGGATCCACTTCAATTCACCGCGGTCTTTGTAGCGGGTTTGGCTCATGACGGTTCACCTCCTTGTTTATGTCCGCCGATCAGGCGTTGCCGCGTGCGGAGCGGACTGTCTTTCAGTAGACTCGATGCCGGACGGATCGTGCCGCGGCCGAAGCGGACGTTCAATTGATCGACGAGGTCTAAAAAGTCGAACCGACGGGCCCGGGCCCATTCGTCCTCGAACAACGACAGCTGGATGTGGTCGCTCCGGGGCTCGAGCTTGCCGAGGGCGACCGAGACGTAACGGACCGCCTCCGTCTCGTCCCACGCCTCAAGAAACAGTTGGAACAGGACCGGCAAAAACTCACGCTCGTCCGCTGTGAAGCGGGCGAGCTTTTTTTGTTTGCTGAAGCCGCGCCGCTCGCTCGTCCGAGTGTAGCGGACACCGAGATGGATGTTGCCGCCGACGAGTCCCGACTGCCGCGTCCGCATCCCGACCTCGACGGCGATCGCCTGCAAGACGAGTCGGATCGAACTTTCCGTCGTATAGTCTTTCATGAGCGTGATGCCGTGGCCGATCGTCCGGGGCCGTTGGCGTTTCGCCCCGAACAGCGAACTCGCCGGCAGGATCGTCGGCGACTCGTCGATGCCCCAGGCGTGGTGCCACAGCTCGGCGCCGATGACACCGAACTTATCGTGCAACACGTCGAGCGGATAACGGGCCAGGTCGCCGATTGTGTCGATGCCGAGCCGATGGAGATGGACCGCCATCTTCGCCCCGACGCCCCACATCTTCTCGATCGGCGCCGGATGGATCAATCGTTCGACGTCGTGGAGGGCACAACTGGCGACACCGGTCTTTTTGCCATGCAAGTCGAGGACGAGTTTGGCGAGGACGTTGTTCGGTCCGATCCCAATCGTGACCGGGACGCCGGTGTAGCGGAAGACGGTCGAGCGGATGAGGCGGGCGACGTGGTCATCGTTCCCGAACAAGCGCTCCGTCCCCGTCAAGTCGACGAGCGTCTCATCGACCGAGTAGACGCGGATCGCCTCAGGCGGTGCGAACTGGTGCAGGATGTGGACGATTTGCACCGATACGTTCAAGTAGTGGCTCATCCGGGCCTCGGCGTAGAGGACGTGCCGTCGTTCATGCCAAGGCAGGCGGTCGATGTGAAAGCGCCGGGAGCCGGTCTTGATGCCGAGCCGTTTCAGCGGCGGGGTCGCGGCGAGGACGAGGGCGCCGCTGTCCTGTAAGTTCGATAAGACGACGAGCTTCGCCTTGTACGGGTTCAAGTTACGGGCTGCGCACTCGCAGCTGGCATAAAATGAGACGCTGTCGACACAGAAGATCCGCCGGCGCATGATTCCATCTCCTTTTTACGAACAAATGTTCTGTTTTTCTTATCGTATCACGGTCTCAAACCGTCTCAAATAGAAAAATGAAAATAAACTTGTAAATATATTTTGAAATTTACCCAATTTTTATAGGAATTTCACAATTTAAAAACCATCTTTTAGGAAGTTTTCGTAAAAAAGTCTCCGAAATGAGCAAAATTTCGCTATAATAGACGGGTATGGATTTGACAATGACTGTGAACTAAATGGAGGCTACAACGTGATTCAGTTTGTAAAGCAATTGACGAATGACCAGAGCCGGCGCTTGAAAGGCTATCAGCGACGCGTCGACCGGATCAACCAATTAGAGACAACGATGCAGGCGCTCTCGGACGACGAGATGCGCACATATACCGAAACATTGAAAGCAAAAATCGCCGACGGCGCCAAAGTCGATGATGTCGCCGAAGAAGCGTTCGCCCTCGTCCGTGAGGCGGCGGTGCGTGTCTTAGGCATGCGTCACTATGACGTCCAGCTCATCGGCGGGTTCGCCCTCCTCGAAGGGAACATTTCCGAGATGCCGACCGGAGAAGGGAAAACGCTCGTCGCCGCGCTCCCGAGTTACGTCATAGCACTCGAAGGCAAAGGCGTCCACGTCATCACCGTCAACGAATATCTCGCGACGCGTGACGCGAAACAAATCGGGCAGATCCACGATTTCCTTGGTCTCTCGGTCGGGTTGAACGTTCCTGAGATGGAACAGAGCGACAAGCACGCTGCTTACCAGGCCGACATTACATACGGCGTCGGGACCGAGTTCGGGTTCGACTACTTGCGTGATCACTTGGTCGGGTCACCGGAAGAGCGCGTCCAGCGCCCGTTCCACTTCGCCATCATCGATGAAGTCGACAGCATCTTGATCGACGAGGCGAAGACGCCGCTCATCATCGCCCAAAAAGACCGCTCGCACATCCGCTTGAAGGAGTTGGCGCAACGTGTCGTCACCGAGCTCGACGAGGCGGACTACGAAGTCGACCTCGAATCGAAATCGACGGCGCTCACTGACTCCGGAATCTTGAAAATCGAAGACATGTTCGCGGTCGACAACTTGTTCAGCGCCGAGCATCAAGTGCTCTATCACTACCTCGTCCAAGCGCTCCGGGCGAACGTCTTGTTCGAACTCGACGTCGACTATATCGTCAAAGAAGACAAAATCGAGCTCATCGACTTGTTCACGGGACGGATCATGGAAGGACGCAGTCTGTCGGAAGGGCTTCATCAGGCGCTCGAGGCGAAAGAAGGCGTCACGATCACCGAGGAGAACAAGACGACGGCCGAGATCACGATTCAGCATTATTTCCGGATGTATCCGCTCATCGGCGGTATGACCGGGACGGCCCAGACGTCTCGCCAAGAGTTTTTGAAGACGTACAACATGGACGTCGTCCAAGTGCCGACGAACCGGCCGCGTTTGCGCGAAGACAACCCGGACCGTATCTTCATGACGGTCGACCAAAAGTATGCGGCCGTGACCGACAAAGTCGTCGAGCTGCATGAGACGGGACGCCCGGTGTTGATCGGCACGACGTCGATCGCCCAGTCCGAGGCCATCAGTAAGCACTTGTCGAAACAGCGGATTCAGCATGAGGTGTTGAACGCGAAGACGGTCACGCAAGAAGCGGACATCATCGCCGACGCCGGACGCTTCGGCAAAGTGACGATCGCGACGAACATGGCCGGTCGCGGGACCGATATCATGCTTGACGCGAAATCGAAAGAAGTGGGCGGCTTGTTCGTCATCGGGACGGAACGCCATGAGTCGCAACGTGTCGACAACCAGCTCCGCGGTCGTTCGGGACGTCAAGGCGATCCCGGCGCGACGCAGTTCTTCGTCTCGCTCGAAGATGAGATCGTCAAACGTTACGCGATCCAAAAACTGGAGCGGATCGAGAAGAAACTGAAGCCGGACGAACGTGGCGAAGTGTCCGCAAAAGACGCGGCTGACGTCATCGAGTACGCCCAGACGACGATCGAAGGACTCGGCGTCTCGATTCGGGACTACTTGTTCAAGCTCGACGACGTCTTGAACGAACAACGGAAAATCATCTACACGATCCGCGATCAGGCGGTCAACGCCGACGCTGCGGCGATCACGAACAACGTGCTCGGCATGATGCATCTCGCTTTAGCGAACAGTATCGACATGCACGTCTCGGACGAGCTCGTCCCAGAAGAGTGGCCGCTCGACGAGTTGAAGACAGACCTCGTCTACTTGACGACACGCGAGCCGGTCTGGTCAGATGAGATCGCCGACTCGTTGGAATTGAAGGCAGAGCTTGCGCCGTGGATCGACGACATCGTCAAAACGGCCGAGGCCCGTCTTCAAGCCGAGGAAGTCGTGACGTTCGTCAAAGAATCACTGTTACGGGCGTTGGACGGAAAATGGACGGACCACCTCACGACGATGAGCGGATTAAAAGAAGGCATCGGACTCCGCAGTTATGGTCAGGAAGACCCGAGTCGTCAGTTCGGTAAAGAAGGATTTGAGATCTTCGAACAGACGTATGTCAATATTGCCCGTGAAGTGACGACGGAAGTATGTCAGCTCGACCGCTATTTCGTCACGCAATTGGAGGAGGAGTAATATGTTAGGGTTTCGTAAACGTAAACAGATCGATACAGGGAAGACCGAGACAGGGCGTCAACTGACGCTCGTGATCGACAGCGACATGGGAATTCCGAAAGAAGACGAGTACATGTTCCGCTATCATGCGAAGCGGCTGCCGGCGCTCCTCGACAACCAACTGTCGATCGAGCTGTTGCACGCTGAAAACTTGATGGGCGGATTGTCGCTCGTCGCCTTGTTCCGGAACACGCTCCCGAGCTCGTTCGAAGTCAATGAATTGCCGGTTCTCCTCTTGAACAAAGACAACGTTCCGCTCGGGCGGAAAGTATTGAGCCGCGTCGACCTTCCGAGCTTCGAGCCGTGGACGAGCAAACCGGTCTATTTGGACTTTTTTGCAGATGAACTGTTCGGCGAGTTTGAAGCGGAAGAACTGACGTCGATGCGACTCGTCTTCCAAATGAATCCGATCGATCCGTTACAGATGCTTCTAGATGAGGAAGTCGAACAATTTTCGAACACGGCGTGGCAACAGCTCCGTCGCACGAACGTGTCGACACCGCCCGTCGGCGAGAATGAGTTCAATTTGATGCTCGTCTCGGTCGAAACAAGTGAGACGAACGTCACGGCGACGTTGCTTCTCCGTAACGGCTACGGGCATGAACTGAACGTTGAACAGTTACCGCTCGAACTCGTGAGCGGGGACGAAGCGATTGCGAACACGACGATTCGCTTGAGCGAGCCGGTCCAAGGCAAACACGCCTATCCGGTCTCGGTCGTCTTCGAAGACGTCACCGCGGACGGTCCGTTCACGGTCCGGATCAAACAATAAACAGTGACAAAAGACCTGATTTCTGTAAAGAAAATCGGGTCTTTTGTTTGAAAAAATTTAATAGTTGTGCTCTCATTCTGGTGGTATATTGAAGACGGTGAGACCAATTTCATTCAAAAGGGGAAACGAACATGAAAACTGCTCTGAAATGGACAATCGCGACCGCACTCGTATTGCCTTCGACGTTACCGCTCCAAGCACCGAACGTCTTGGCGTCGGACGAAGACCTCGTCAAACTTCGATTTTTAGAGACGACCGACTTACATACGAACATTACCAACTATGACTACTTTCAAGACAAGGTCGATGAGACGATCGGGCTCACGAAGACAGCGACGCTGATCAAATCGCACCGAATACAGGCGGGGGCGGCGAACACGTTCTTGTTCGATAACGGGGATACGATTCAAGGGACACCGTTCGGAGACTACATCCGCGAATTGCATCAACAAAATCCGGGCACGTTCGAGCACCCGATGTACAAGGCGATGGCTTCGCTCGACTATGACGCGGTCACGCTCGGCAACCACGAGTTCAACTTCGGGCTTGAATTTTTATATGACGCGATGGAAGGGTCAAAAGGCAAGCTTCGTTTCGTCAACTCGAACGTCAAGGATTTAGAGGGGAATCCAATCGTATCGAAGTTCAACGTTGACGGACAAGAGGTCCAAATCATCGAGCGGACGGTCACGGACACGGACGGGGAGACACATACGATCAAAGTTGGCGTGTTCGGTGTCGTCCCACCGAAGATCATGTCGTGGGACTCGGGCAACCTTCAAGGCCGTGTGACGGTGGATGATATCATCCCGTCGGCGCGTGAAGCGGTCAGCAAGTTGAAAGACCGAGGGGCGGACGTCGTCGTCGCGCTCGCGCACTCAGGTATCGGGGAGAGTGCGGCGCTCGCCGACGCCCAA
Source organism: Exiguobacterium sp. SH3S3 (assembly GCF_004337115.1). Lineage (NCBI taxonomy): Bacteria > Bacillati > Bacillota > Bacilli > Caryophanales > Exiguobacterium > Exiguobacterium sp. SH3S3. The sequence continues at coordinate 234,408 of NZ_SJUU01000002.1, read as the reverse complement.
CTCGATAGCGAAGAGAACGTCGGCTACGCGCTCACGAAAATCGACGGGCTCGACATGGTCATGACGGGGCATCAACACGGTCGCTTCCCGGATGCGAAAGGCATGTTCGCCTCGTTCCCGAACGTGGACAATGAAAAAGGGCTCATCAACGGCAAACCGGTCGTCATGGCGAACAACCAAGGGAAAGACCTCGGCGTCATCGACTTCGAGCTCGAGAAAGTCGACGGCAAGTGGCAAATTCTCGACGCGTCGGCGAAACTTGACACGGTCACGGCTAGCACGCCGGTCGATGCCGAAACACACGCACTGATCGACACGGAGCACCGGGCGACGATCGACTACATCAATCGTTCCGTCGGTGAGGTTCAAGACGACATTCAAAGCTACTTCGCGCTCGTCCGCGACGACGCTTCGGTCCAGTTCGTGACGAACGCACAACAATGGTACGTCGAGAAAGAGCTCGAGACGAATCCAGACCTCGCCCCGTACAAAGGGCTGCCACTCCTGTCAGCAGGCGCCCCGTTCAAAGCAGGTGGCCGTGAATTGACAGATGCCGGATACTACACGAACATCCCGAAAGGCCAAATCGCCTTGAAGAACGTGGCCGACTTGTACGTTTATCCGAACACGCTCGAAGTCGTCAAAGTGACAGGAGCGGACGTGATGGACTGGCTCGAGATGTCGGCTGGGGTGTATAACGAGATCGATGCGGATGGGGACGAACTATTGAACCTTCAATTCCGCAGCTACAACTTCGATATTTTGGACGGCTTGACGTATGAGATCGATGTGACGGGACCGGCGAAGTATGACGGTGGCGGGAAACTGCTCGACGCGTCAGCGAACCGGGTCAAAAACGTTGAGTATGACGGAAAAGCGATTACGATGGACCAAGAGTTCTTGGTCGCGACGAACAACTACCGGGCTGGGTCGAGCTCGTTCCCAGGCCTTGGCGGCGGAAAGAATATCGTCTACCGCTCGGCATATGAGACACGTAACGTCATCTCGGACTATATTATCGCGAGTAAAGGTGCCGTCGACTATAAAGCTGACGACAACTGGAAGATTGTCGCGGACGCGAAGCGGACCGTGAAGTTTGAGACGGCAGACGCCGGCAAGCAGTACGTCGACTTGTATGAAGGGATTGAAGCGACAGACGCGACACGTGCCGATGCGGCAAACCGCCTCTTCCGGACGTATACGGCCGAACTTGAAGTAGCGGCAGTCGATGTGACGCTCACAATCGATGTCATCAAGCCAGGAGCGAAGCAAGTCACAGGTGTGACGGCATCAGGGGCGAAAGTGACATTAAAAGACGGGAACAAAGTGTTGGCTACGACGACAGCCCAGGCAGACGGAACGTACAAACTTGCTGTCAAACCGCTCAAACTTCGTCAGTCATTGACGGTCGTCAGCGAGTTGAACGGACAAACGATGACTGAAACGAAAGTCGTCGGTGCCGGGTTCGTCCGCACCCCTGCCTTATCATCGAAGTATACGTATACAAACACGAACACGTTTTACGGGAAATCTTCACCGGGGGCGAACGTCACTCTCAAGCAGAACGGCAAAACAATCGGCACCATGACAGCAGATGACTCAGGCTCATTCAAGTTCACGAGCCGTTCAGGTTTCACAGCCGGTAAATATGAAGTGACGAGTAAAGAAATTTCTGGGAAAGTGATGAAGCAGACAGCGTTCACCCTCAAAAAACTAGTCGTCGAGACACCGAATGTATTACGTGGGGCGAAAGCGAACACGAAAGCGCTTGGTGGACGTACGACGAGTGGCGCGACGGTCGTCTTGAAAGACGCGAAAGGCAAGAAAATCGCCCAAACGAAAGCGAACTGGGCCGGTTGGTATACGTTCACATCGAAAAAAGGATTGGCGAAAGGGAACTATACCGTCATCGCGAGTGACTATAATGGATCAGGTGCGAAACAAGCGAAAATCGTACTTAAATAATGGGGTGGAGACGGCGTGTACAGCGCCGTCTTTTCTCGTGTTAAAAAAGTGTCGAAAAAGTGAACGAAACCCCTTACGAAACGTTGGGAATTGCTGTATAATCAATCACGAAAGCGTTTACATTATATGCGTAAAACATCAGGATTCATTTTTCGGGGCCGATGGGGATCGGCTACACAGTTTAAAAGGGGACAGCACACATGATTACATTCTTTATCGCCTTAGCTATTTTAATTGTCGGGTACATCGTCTACGGCCGTTACGTCGAAAAGACGTTCGGTATCAAGGAAGAGCGGACGACGCCCGCCTATGCGTCGCAGGATGGCATCGACTACGTGCCGATGGGGAAAAAACGGAACTCGATGATCCAACTGTTGAACATCGCCGGCGTCGGTCCGATTTTCGGGCCGATCATGGGGGCGCTCTACGGTCCGGTCGCCTTCCTGTGGATCGTCTTCGGATCGATCTTCGCAGGTGCCGTGCACGACTACTTGACCGGGATGATCTCACTCCGTAACAACGGGGCACACTTGCCGCAGCTCGCCGAGAAGTTCCTCGGCCGCTCGCTCCGCCATATCGTCAACGGGTTCGCCCTGTTACTGCTGCTCCTTGTCGGGACGGTGTTCGTCACGTCGCCGAGTAACATGATCAACAACTTGTTCGACGGCAACGCGTCGACGCTCGTGTTCGTCGTCTTTGCGATTTTCGCTTATTACATCTTGGCGACACTCCTCCCGGTCGACAAGATCATCGGCCGCATCTATCCGTTCTTCGGGGCGCTCCTCATGATCAGCGCCATCGGGATCGGGGTCAGCCTGTTCGTCCAAGGCTATCAAATCCCAGAGATGACATTGACGAACATGCACCCGGACGGCTTGCCGATCTGGCCGCTCTTGTTCTTCACGATCTCGTGCGGCGCACTCTCAGGCTTCCACGCGACGCAGTCGCCGATCATCTCTCGGACGACGATGAAAGAAAGTAATGGCCGCAGCATCTTCTACGGCATGATGATCGTCGAGGCCGTCATCGCCATGATTTGGGCCGGAGCGGCCATGGCCATCTTCGAGCCGGGTGAGTTGCTCGGCATGATTCAAGCGGGGACACCGGCGCTCGTCGTCCAAGAAGTGGCGACACTCATGCTCGGCAGCATCGGCGGCACGCTCGCCATCCTCGGCGTCATCGTCTTGCCGATCACGTCAGGCGATACGGCGTTCCGGAGTGCCCGGATGATCATTGCCGACTACTTGAAAGTCGCGCAGAAGAACTTCTCGTCACGCCTTTGGATCGCACTCCCGTTGTTCGCGATCTCGTACGTGCTCACAAACATGGACTTCCAAATGCTTTGGCAGTACTTCAACTGGGCCAACCAGACGACAGCGGTCATCGCCTTGTTCGTTGGTGCGATGTACTTGTACATTAAAGGACGCAACCACTGGATTGCACTCATCCCGGGGACGTTCATGCTGTATGCGGTTTGGTTCTACATCCTCACAGCACCGATCGGTTTCAAGATGGATGGGGTCATTCCCTACGTCATCGCGACGATCGGTACGGTGACGCTACTCGTCTTGTTCCACATACGCGCACGGGCGATGCGGGCACAAAATATGGAATGTGACGTTCCGGTGAAGGAAGTCGCATAATCAAGGACACGGGTTTTTACAGACCCGTGTTTTTATTTGCAACAAAATTGGGGAATATCCATAATAGAGGCAAGGAAAGAAAGGTGGGACCCGAATGGATCAAGAGAAACTAAAAGACATGCTCCATGCCGATACGCTCGGCGAAGAAATCGCGAGCGCCGTCACGCACGGACTAGGGGTCATCTTCAGCATCGTCGCTCTCGTCCTGCTCGTCACGACCGCGACTGAGACCGGTAGCACAGGCAACGTCATCGCGGTGAGCGTGTTCGGGGTATCGATGATCTTGTTGTACTTGTTCTCGACGCTCATGCATGCGATCCCGCATCCACGGGCGAAGCGGGTGCTCCAAGTGTTCGACCACGCTGGGATTTACTTACTGATTGCCGGGAGCTACACGCCGTTCGCACTCGTGTCGCTTCAGGGAACGCTCGGATGGGTGTTATTCGGCATCGTTTGGGGCGTCGCCATCTTAGGCATCGTCTGGAAAATGTATTCGACCGGGAAGTACATGTGGGTATCGAACGTGACGTACCTTGGGCTCGGGTGGATTTGTATCATCGTGATCCGTCCGCTCTACGAGTCGCTCGGGCATCAAGGGTTCATGTTGCTGCTTGCTGGTGGGCTCGCTTATTCGGTCGGGATCGTGTTTTACGTCTGGCAGAAACTGCCGTTCAATCATGCGATTTGGCACTTGTTCGTGCTCGCCGGGAGCGTGTTCGTCTTCCTCAGTATTTTGCTCTACGTCGCACCGAATACAGGCCTGTGAACCAGACGTCCGTGAGGGCGTCTGCTTTTTTATAAACTTGGCCAATGAAGTGTTGGAAACGGTTACAAAACTAAAGACGAATTGACGTTTGTATGTCATAATAATTTCAGACATCGTCATAGAGATAGATGAGTGTAAACGCAAGGGGGAAAATCTGATGGAAAAAGTGTTACGTGATGGCTTTATTTACATGTCTCAAAACAAAGCACTCAACAGTTTGGCTAAAAAGTACGGGCTTCGGTTCGGGGCTTCACGATTTGTGGCGGGAGAAGATTTCAAGACGTCGGTGCCGACGATTCGCGAACTGAACGCGAAAGGGCTATCGGTCACGGTCGACCATCTAGGGGAATTCATTAACACGGTCGAAGAAGCGAACCAAAACCGTGACGAGATCATCCGTGCCATCGAGATCATGGCCGAAGAGAAACTCGACGCCTATATGTCGCTCAAGCTCACGTCACTCGGATTCGATATTTCGGACAAGTTGATCGAGAACAATATGCGCCAGATCTTGACGACGGCTAAGTCGGTCGGCGTCTTCGTCGCCATCGATATGGAAGACGAGTCGCGCTGCGAGAAGACACTCGACTTGTTCAAGAAGTTGAAAGCGGACTTTGACGGACTCGGGACGGTCATCCAATCGTACTTGTATCGTTCGGAAGATGACATCAATCATCTCGCGCTGATCAAGCCGAACCTCCGTATCGTCAAAGGGGCTTACAAAGAGCCGGCGACGGTCGCTTTCCCGGAGAAAGAAGACGTCGACCACAACTACTTGAAGCTCGTCAAACTCCATCTTGCGAACGGGAACTACGCCTCTATCGCGACCCATGACGACCATATGATCGATGCCATCATCGAGCATGTGAAATTGAACAACATCCCACTCGACCAGTTCGAGTTCCAAATGCTGTACGGCATCCGGGTCGAGCGTCAACTCGAGCTCGTCCGCCAAGGCTATAAAGTCCGGGTCTACGTGCCGTACGGCCGTGACTGGTACGGTTACTTCATGCGCCGCCTCGCCGAACGTCCGGCCAATGTCGCGTTCGTGTTAAAAGGAATGGTCAAGAAATGAGAGAAGCACGAACGTCCGTTGTGGGCGTTCGTGCTTTTTTGATGTGTTCGATATTATTTGATGACATCGATTCGTTCGGCCTTTCCTACAGTGGAGGTGTCTTCGGTGATGGATTCGTCTAACCAAACGTTGACCTCGAGCGGACTGTGCAGTCGTTCAATCTCGTCATTCAAACCGGATAAATCGACCCAAATTTGACCGCGGTCTTGATCTTCGACTAAAATCATCGTCTCTTCAGTATTTACGTCTACAATTTTCCCTTGAACATCGACCTCGCTATAATCGGTTGAACAGCCTGCGACTACACTGAGACAGAGAAAGGCTACAAGGAGAGAAGTAATACGTTCTTTAAAAAACGGCATATCATTATCCATGAATTGATTCTCCTTAGGATTTCGAGTGACTTCCATCCAAACTTGTTTATCATTAGTATACTTGTTCGATGCCATCGATATTCAGAATCTTTTCATGGAGAGGGAAATGCGTCCTTGGCGTCCAGACTCATGCAGAAAAGCAATCCGACGAAAGGACGCAAGAAACGCGCGCAAAGTATGACACGCACACAAAAAAGACTCAGCTGTGAACTGAGCCTTCCGAAACACTTATCCGTTAATGACGGTACCGCCGTTGACGTGCATGACCTGCCCACTGACGTACGTCGAGTCATCGCTTGCGAGATAGACGTAAGCCGGGGCGAGCTCTGCCGGTTGACCCGCACGCTTCATCTCAGAAGAGTCACCGAACGTGGCGACTTTCTCAGCCGAGAACGTAGCCGGGATGAGGGGTGTCCAAATCGGGCCTGGGGCGACGCCGTTGACGCGGATTTTCTTCTCGGCCAAGTTTTTGGCGAGCGAACGCGTGAACGATGTGATCGCACCTTTCGTCGACGCATAGTCGATCAACTGGTCGTTACCTTCATACGCCGTGATTGACGTCGTGTTGATGATGCTCGCGCCTTCGTTCAAGTACGGGAGCGCCGCTTTCGTCAAATAGAACATGCTGAAGATGTTCGTCCGGAACGTCCGCTCGAGCTGGTCGTCCGAGATGTCGAGGAGCGACTCTTGCGGATGCTGCTCGGCGGCGTTGTTGACGAGCACGTCCAAGTGGCCGAACGTCTCGAGCGTCTGCTTGACGACGTCTTGGCAGAACGCCGAATCACCGAGATCACCTTGCAGCAACAGGCACGCTTGACCGAGTTCTTCGATCCGTTCCTTCGTCGCTTCAGCGTCCTCGAGCTCGTTTTGGTCTTTATAGACGATGACCGAGTTTGCGCCTTCGTGGGCGAAGAAGATGGCGACCGATTTCCCGATCCCCGAGTCACCGCCCGTGATGATGGCGACTTTGTCTTTTAACTTGTCGCTTCCTTTATAGCCTTCACGCTCATAGATCGGGAACGGCTCCATCTTCGAATCGATTCCCGGTTGATGGGCCTGCGCTTGTCCGTCCTTCTTGAACGTTTCAAAATCCTTGCGGCTGCCGATTGTATTTAAACGATTATCACTCATATTGTTTCGTCCCCTTTCAAAATTGACTCAATGTGTCTATACCACACATATCAAAAAATAATCGTAAATCAGAAAAATGGAATGAATTTGAAAAATGAACGCTTGCGAATGAATTGTCGTTCATTTATGATAGAAGAGTAAACACGATGGTGATTGCGATTTTTTTTACGCGTGAAATGAATCACTATTCATTCTCATTTAGGGGGGAACAATATGACGAGTCACATCGAACAATCAGCCGACCTCCGTTTGACGAGCAATATCCGTTTTGCGGTCGTCATCGGTTCAGGAGTAATGGGGGCGGGGATTGCGGCCCATTTGGCGAACGCGGGGGTTCGTTCGCTCATGCTCGACATCGTACCACGTGAATTGACGGCGCAAGAAGAAGCGAAAGGGCTCACGCTCGAGTCACCGGAAGTGCGGAATCGCATCGCGTCCGAGAACCGTCATAAGTTGTTGAAACAAAATCCGGCGCCACTCGCGACGGCAGAACACTTGAACTTCATCGAGGTCGGGAACTTAGAAGATGACCTCGAGCGATTGAAAGAAGCCGACTGGGTCATCGAAGTCATCGTCGAACGGCTCGACGTGAAACAGCAACTGTTCGACAAAATCGCACCGTTCATCCGTGAAGACGCGATTCTCAGCTCGAACACGTCTGGGATCTCGATCGAAGCGATGGCGAGCGTCTTGCCGGAAGGATTGAAGTCACGCTTCCTCGGAACGCACTTCTTCAACCCGCCGCGCTACTTGAAGCTGCTCGAACTCATCCCGACGGAGAAAACGGCGCGCCCGGTCATCGATTTCATGGCCCGCTTTGCTGAGGACCGTCTCGGTAAAGGCGTCGTCGAGGCGAAAGACACGCCAAACTTCATCGGTAACCGCATCGGCACGTACGGCCTGCTCGTCACGTTCGAGGAGATGTTGAAACAAAACGCGACGATCGGCGAGATGGACTCGATCACAGGACCGCTCATCGGCCGTCCGAAATCAGCGACGTTCCGTACGCTCGACGTCGTCGGCATCGACACGTTCGTCCACGTCGCCGGTAACGTCTATGAGGCGCTCGAAGCGGGCGAGGAGAAAGATACGTTCGATGTCCCTGCTGAAATGAAGACGCTCGTCGAAAAAGGCTGGGTCGGACAAAAGTCTGGTCAAGGGTTCTATAAGAAAGACGGGAAAGTCATCCAGGAACTCAACTTGAGCACGTTTGAGTACGAACAATTGAAAGCGATTACAGGACCTGAGCTCGACCAAATCAAGTCGCTCCCAGGCTCGAAAGCGAAACTGAAAGGCGCGATCTTGAACAAGGGACGCGTCGGACAGTTGCTCTGGCCGGTGACGGCGAAGACGCTCGTCTACTCGGCACGACTCACAGGTGAGATCAGTGACTCGATCGTCGCCATCGATGACGCGATGAAGTGGGGCTTCGGTTGGAAGTTCGGACCGTTCGAGACATGGGACGCACTCGGTGTCGAAAAATCGGTCGCACGCATGAAAGCGGAAGGATATGCCGTCCCGGCGTGGATCGATGAGATGCTCGCTGCCGGACACACTTCCTTCTATAAAGGGGACCAGTATTACGATCAAGCGTCTGGGACGTACGTCGAGAAGACCGTCAACCCGAAAGAATTGAAACTTGCACCGCTCGCCAAGTCGAACGGGATCATCCTCGAGAACGGCGGGGCTCGCCTCATCGACATCGGTGACGACGTCGTCGCCCTCGAGTTCACGTCACCAAACAACGCGATCGGGGTCGACATCATGCAGATGATCGAGCAATCGATCGACCTCGTCGAGCAAGACTTCAAAGGACTCGTCCTCGCCAACGACGGTAAAAACTTCTGCGTCGGCGCCAACCTCGCGATGATGCTCATGGAAGCGGAAGACGAGAACTGGTATGAGCTCGACTGGATCATCAACAAGTTCCAACAAGTCGTTCAAAAAATCCGTTACGCAGGTCGCCCGGTCGTCGTCGCACCTTACGGTATGACACTCGGAGGCGGCACGGAGATCAGTTTGCCGGCAGCACGCATGCAAGCAGCGCTCGAGACGTACATGGGACTCGTCGAAGTCGGTGTCGGTCTCATCCCTGGCGGCGGCGGCAACGTCAACACGTACCGTCGTCTACTTGAACAGACGCCGAAATCGATGCAAAACATCGAGAAGGCGGCACAGCAGACGTTCGAGAACATCGCGATGGCGAAAGTATCGAAATCGGCGTATGACGCGAAAACGCTCGGCTATCATCGTCCGGTCGACGGCATCTCGATGAACCGTGACCACTTGACGTTCGACGCGAAACAAACCGTGCTTGGACTTGCGGACGGATACGTCGCGCCGATGCGCGAGAAGTTGCCGGTCGTCGGTCGAACCGGGAAAGCGACGCTCGAACTCGCAGCGTACGAGATGTTCTACGGTGGTTATATTTCAGAGCACGACTTGAAGATCGCCAAAAAACTTGCCCACGTCATCAGCGGCGGCGATTTGGCATACGGCACGATGGTCGACGAGCAATACTTCCTCGACATCGAGCGTGAGGCGTTCTTGAGCCTCATCGGAGAACCGAAATCGCAACAACGGATGCAACATATGCTCGTCAAAGGCAAACCACTTCGGAACTGACAAAAGGGGGACTTAACAGATGAGAGAAGCAGTCATCGTGGCCGGTGCACGAACACCGGTCGGAAAAGCAAAACGCGGGTCGTTCCGAAACGTTCGTTCGGACGAGCTCGCAGGTCACGCCATCAAAGCGACGCTCGAGCGGTCGGGATACACGGGACCGATTGACGACGTCATCATGGGATGCGCCATGCCGGAAGCGGAGCAAGGGATGAACATCGCCCGTTATGCGGCCGTACGCGGTGGACTATCACACGAAGTACCCGCCGTCACGATCAACCGTTACTGCTCGTCAGGCCTTCAAGCGATCGCGGACGCGGCAGCGAAGATCATGATCGGTCAAGCGACGGCAATCATTGCCGGCGGAATGGAATCGATGAGTCTCGTCCCGATGGGTGGACACGTCATCCGTCCGAACCCGACGATCATGGAGACGGCGCCTGAGTATTACATGAGCATGGGGCACACGGCTGAGCGCGTAGCGGCCGAGTATAACATCTCACGTGTTGACCAGGACCTGTTCGCCATCGACAGCCATCAAAAAGCGGCGGCTGCGATCGCGGGCGGCAAGTTCGAAGAAGAGATCGTGCCGGTGACGGTCATCGAGCACGTCCTCGGTGAAGACGGGAAAGTCGCGGAGCGTGAGTTCGTCGTCAAGCACGACGAAGGCGTTCGGGCCAACTCGACGGTCGAAGCACTCGGCAAGCTGCGTCCAGCTTTCAAAATCAAAGGGTCGGTCACAGCCGGTAACGCGTCACAAGTATCAGACGGCGCCGCGGCCGTGCTCGTCATGGAGCGGGAAGAGGCGGAACGCCAAGGCTTGAAGCCGATGGCGAAGTTCCTCTCGTTCGCAGTCGGCGGGGTCCGCCCGGAAGTGATGGGGATCGGACCGGTCGTCGCCATCCCGAAAGCGTTAGAGATGGCTGGCGTGAAGCTTGAAGAAGTCGGATTGTTCGAATTGAACGAGGCGTTCGCGAGCCAATCACTCGGCGTCATCCGTGAACTCGGCATCGACCCGTCCAAAGTGAACGTCAACGGCGGCGCGATCGCCCTCGGCCATCCACTCGGTTGTACGGGCGCGAAACTAGCGGTATCGATTCTGCATGAAATGAAACGACGCAATGAGAAATATGGGGTTGTCACGATGTGCATCGGTGGCGGAATGGGCGCTGCTGGCGTCTTCGAATTACTATAAGGGGGAAATGACTATGGAACGTACAGAACACGAATTGATTAAAGGCGGTAGCTTTGTCATTGACGCACTCGACGCGGATCGTCTCTTCACACCGGAAGACTTTTCAGACGAGCATAAGATGATCGGGGACACGACGTCGAGTTTCGTCGACGACCGTGTCATGCCGGTACTTGGACGCATCGAAAAACATGAGTTCGATCTCTCGGTCGAACTGTTGAAAGAAGCGGGCGAACTCGGTTTGCTCGGTGCCGATGTGCCTGAAGAGTACGGCGGTTATCAGCTCGACAAGATCTCGTCATCGATCATCACGGAACGGTTCGCCAAAGCCCGTTCGTTCGCCCTCAGTTATGGCGCTCACGTCGGGATCGGGACGCTTCCGATCGTCTTCTTCGGAACAGAAGAGCAAAAGCATAAGTACTTGCCGAAGCTCGCGACGGGCGAATGGATCGCGGCGTACGCGCTCACAGAGCCAGGCTCAGGGTCGGACGCGCTCGGTGCGAAGTCGACGGCCGTCTTGAACGAGGCCGGGACGCACTACGTCTTGAACGGTGAGAAACAATGGATCACGAACGCAGGCTTCGCCAACGTGTTCGTCGTCTACGCGAAAATTGACGGCGACAAGTTCAGCGCCTTCATCGTCGAACGCGACTACAACGGCGTCTCGACAGGTGCCGAAGAACAGAAGATGGGCATTAAAGGCTCGTCGACGCGGACGCTCATTTTACAAGACGTCGAAGTCCCGGTCGATAACCTGTTAGGTGAAGTCGGTAAAGGGCACGTCATCGCCTTCAACATCTTGAACGTCGGTCGTTACAAACTCGCGGTCGGAGCGGTCGGTTCATCGAAACGTGCATTCGATCTCTCGGTCCAATACGCGAACGAGCGTAAGCAGTTCAAGACGCCGATCAGTCAGTTCCCGCTCATCCAAGAAAAATTAGCGACGATGGCGGCGAACATTTACGCGATGGAGAGCTCGGTCTACCGCACAGGCGGCTTGTTCCAAGACAGCCTCGATGCGCTTGGTGACGAGAACATGCGCGACGGCTCGAAAGTCGCCCAATCGATCGCGGAGTATGCGATCGAATGCTCACTCAACAAAGTGTTCGCGTCTGAGACGTTCGACTACGTCGTCGACGAAGCCGTTCAAATTCACGGCGGCTACGGCTTCATGACCGAGTACGAGGTCGAAAACTTGTACCGTGACTCACGGATCAACCGGATCTTCGAAGGAACGAACGAGATCAACCGCTTGATCGTCCCGGGCACGCTCCTCAAGAAAGCGATGAAAGGCGACTTGCCGCTCCTCGCCGAAGCACAGAAGCTCCAAAAAGAGCTCATGAGCTACATGCCGCAAGAGCTCGACGGTTCACCGCTCGCGCGCGAGAAGATGCTTCTATCGAACATGAAGAAGATCAACTTGATGATCGCCGGGACAGCCGTCCAGAAATATCAGCAAGACCTCCAAAACGAGCAAGAGATCCTCGCCAAGCTCGCCGACATCATCAGCGCCATCTATGCGCTTGAAGCGGCGATCGCGCGGACGGATAAAGCGATTGCCCGGACTGGCCTCGATAAGAACAACCAGAAAGTCCGTTACACGGAAATCTTCGCCGAGCAAGTGTTTAAGCAAGTCGATCTCATGGCGAAAGAAGTGTTGTATGCGGCAACGTCAGGCGACGAGCAACGGATGTTGCTCTCGGCGATGAAGAAGTTCAGCCGTTATCAGCCGATCAACGTCATCGGCACGAAGCGCGAAGTCGCAGCGAGCCTCATCAAAGCGAACAAGTTCATCGTGTAATCAAATTTTTCGAACAGGGAGGGGTGGCCGGACGCGGTCAGCCCTTTCTTTTTCGCTTGATCAGAACGTACAATGAGGAAAAGGAGGAATGTTCATGAGACGTGATCAGCTGTTGGAACGGATGAAAAGGATTGGGGAATCGGTCGCGACAAAAGAAGGGGCGCTCATGCTGCTCGCCCTCGGTTCGATTGGCCTCGAGACCGAGCGGCTCGACGATTACTCCGACCTCGATTTCTTTTTGATCGTCGAAGACGGACGAAAAACCCGCTTCATCGACAACTTGGACTGGCTCGAGGTTGAACCGATCGCTTACCAATTCCAAAACACGAAAGACGGCCACAAGATCATGTATACGGACGGCATTTACGGGGAGTTCGCCGTGTTCGAACTGTTCGAGATGCCGCACATCGCCTACACTCCGGGACGGATCGTTTGGAAGCGGGATGAGGCGCTCGAATCGTTTGCGACGCCTAAGCTCGTCACGGACGTCCCAGGCGCCGCGTACTGCTACGAAGAGGCGCTGACGAACCTGTACGTCGGTCTGCTCCGTGAACGACGCGGAGAGAAGCTCGCCGGCTTCGAACTCATCCAAGTCGCGGCCGTCAACAACGTGTTGAAAGCACATGGAGAGACGGGCGACCCGTTCAATCCGACGCGCCGGGTCGAGATACGGCACCCGGAGCTCGTCGCCGGGCTCGACGAGTGGCTGCCAGGTTACGGCAAGTCGGTCGAAGCGGCCGCGGCGATGCTGAGCTATATCGAAGCGCGTCACCCGGTCAACGCAACGCTGAAGCGAGAAATCGCACGCTTGCTCGAAGCGTGATTTGCGGGAATGGAGTATGCTACAGTAAAACAAGAGGTGATAAATATGGTGACACTATATGGCTATCCGCCATGCAGTACGTGTAAGAAGGCAGAGAAATGGTTGAAGGAGAACGAAGTCGCGTATACATACGTTCATATCGTCGAGGCGACACCGTCAAAAGATGAACTCGCGTCGATCTGGCAACAGTCAGGGCTGCCGCTCAAAAAGTTTTTCAATACGAGCGGGCAAGTGTATCGTAATGAAGGCATTAAAGATAAGCTCCCGAATTTGTCAGAAGACGAACAAATCGAGCTTTTAGTCAGCAATGGTATGCTTTTAAAGCGTCCAATCGTCACTGACGGTCAAAAATCGACGGTCGGTTTTTCAGAAAAGTCATTTACAGACGTTTGGGGCTAAGTGCTATAATACACATGTGAGTCTAATTTATTTGAGGGGGAAGTCAAGATGAGCAAAGTACCTGCAAATCTACGTTATTCAAAAGAACACGAATGGGTTGAAGTGAACGGAAGCGTTGCCCGCATCGGGATCACGGATTTCGCACAAAGCGAACTAGGGGACATCGTGTTTGTGGAACTTCCTGAAGTCGGCGGCACGATTTTGCTCGACGAGCCGTTCGGTTCGGTCGAATCGGTCAAGACGGTGTCTGAACTGTACGCACCGATCTCTGGCAAAATCACGGCGGTAAACGAATCACTCGCGGATTCGCCGGAACTCGTCAACGAAGCACCGTTCGAAGGCGCATGGATGATCGAAGTCGAGTTAAACGATTCAACGGACGTCGACAAACTCATGTCAGCCGAAGAATATGAAACGATGATTCAAGGCTAACAAAAATCCCGGTTTCTCTTTATGAGAACCCGGGATTTTTTGATTTAGTCGAAGTCGAGGCGGTAATGTTCAGGCTGGATGAGTGATGTCCGGTTGAACAGGCGATAGAAGACAATCCCGAGCGTCACCGGAATGAGGCCGAACAAGACGATGACGAGCATGACGTTCCATAGGGCGAAGCCGCCTGGCATCAAGTGCAGGGCGTTGACTGGTCCGATGAGCCCGGAGACGCCGAAGCCGGCACTGATCGGTGTCCCTTCGATACGAAGGATACCGGCTAGCGCCCCGAGAATGGCCGCGTTCGCGAGCACAGGCAGCATCATGATCGGACGACGGACGAAGTTCGCCATTTGAATTTTTGGTGAGCCGAGAAAGTGGGCGATCGATGTCCCGGTGGCATTCATCTGCCACCCGGCGATGGCGAGACCGAAGCCGGCCGCGACGACACCGAGGTTGGCGGCACCAGCGGCAACACCGGACAGGCTGATCGCCGTCGCGATCCCGACCGTCGAGATCGGAGAGACGATGATGAGCGAGAACGCCATCGCGATCAACATGCCCATCATAATCGGCTGGAGTTCAGTCATCGTCATGATGATGGTGCCGATGTACGTCGTGATCTGGGAGATGTACGTGAGTAAGAACATGCCGATCCCGCCGGCGATGACGATGACCGTCATCGGTAAGACGAGCACGGTGTACGTCTTTAATCGTGGTGACAACTGCATGACCATATATGTCGCAAGTGCGGCCGTCACGCCGGCCGTGATGACGTCACCGATTCCGGCCATGAGGAACGCACCTTCCTCGATGCGGATGGCGCCGCTCCCGACCTGGGTCGCAATGCCGATCGTGCCGGCCTCGAGCGCAGAACGTCCGAACTGCATGGCGACGGCTACACCGATGATGACGGGTAAGAGGCGCATCGCGATCGTCGTCGCATCTAAGATGAACTGTAGCGACGGAAAATAAGGAAGGATTGCTTTCGTGAGCTCGCCGAGGAGCGCGCTCGGGATGAGGGCGATTAAAATGGCGAGGCTGAGTCCGTTCAATACGTTCATCAAAAATTGTTTGCCTGTCAGTTTCGTTTGTTCCGTCATGGGTGGATTCACCTGTCCTTTTCTACGTGTTTGCTGTTATGTACGAAAGCGATAAAGTTAATGACCATACTATGCCTCTTTTGGGCGAGCGTCAACAAGAAATGTTGAACTATTCAGATTTTTCCAGTTGAGCACAACTTTTGAACAGATCGACTCACATTCATATACTTATAGAAGAGGTGAGAGAAAATGATTTCAGACGGATTGTTATATATATACGCCCCGATGTGTGGAACATGCGCTGTGGCCGAGCGGATGCTCGCGGTCGTCGAAGCGGTCGACCCGACACTCGCGATCGACAAGCAGGACGCCAACTTTATCCCGCAAGAGTTAGAAGCGTATCAAGTGATGAGCGTACCGGCGCTGTTAAAGCTTAAAGACGGCCAAGTCGAAGACCGATTATATGCGTTTCAAAACGTGCAGCACGTCCTATCTTTCGTTAAATGAGATAGGATGATTAGAATAATCAGAAAATTTTAAATAATCAGTTGACACAGAAAGTTCACGAATGGTATATTCATTACAACATCTTACTTGAACACAATATAGGACGAGATTTTCCAGCCATCAAGACGTTTTAGAACAGCCGGTGCATCACTTTACGCGACTTTTAGGTGGACCTTCCCTTAGATTGTCCCCCAAAAAAATCAAGCGCAGGGACACCGACCGCGTAACCGCACGGTACGTTCTAAGGCCGAGTGATGGATGGCTTGAATCCCCCATATAAGGATGAACACTCTGATCGGGCAAAAGAGTTTCATCTATGGGTTGTCCTTCCGTGACTCAAGGTGCTACGTTCTGTGTCATCCTCGGATGGCACCTTTTTTTGATTTTTCGCACAAAATAGTTTGACATGAAAATAATGTGTCGCTATTATAAAGCTAATCGAATAAACAACACTCTTATCAAGAGAGGCTGAGGGACTGGCCCTATGACGCCCAGCAACCGCGGAGCAATCCGAAATGGTGCTAATTCCAGCAAGGTGAGAACCTTGGAAGATGAGAGCAATCGTTGTCCGTACCGATAAAGTACGCACGTTTGCTCAAACGTGTGTACTTTTTTTGTTGTCAGGAGGGAAAGGTATTGATTCAATTACGTAACGTGGCCAAATGGTTCGACACGAAGAACGGTCGGGTCCAGGCGGTCGATGATGTGTCGCTCACAATCGAGAGCGGCGAAATTTTTGGAATAATCGGATATTCAGGGGCGGGGAAGTCGACGCTCATTCGTCTGCTCAACCGGCTCGAGGCACCGTCAAGCGGTGAAATCGTCGTCGCCGGGAGCGAGCTGACGAAGCTCACTCCGAAAGAACTGCGCGGGGTGCGCAAAAACGTCTCGATGGTGTTCCAACACTTCAACTTGTTATGGTCGCGCACGGTCGCTGAGAACATCAGCTTCCCGCTCGAACTGATCGGGGTACCGGCCAGTGAACGCAAACGCCGCGTCCAAGAGCTCGTCGATCTCGTCGGTCTCGCCGGACGTGAAGACAGCTATCCGTCGCAACTATCGGGCGGTCAAAAACAGCGAGTCGGGATTGCCCGCGCGCTCGCTACAAATCCAGATGTGCTCCTCTGCGATGAAGCGACGAGCGCACTCGACCCGAAGACGACCGATTCGATCCTCGAACTGCTCGTCAGCATCAATAAGAAACTCGGACTGACGATCGTCCTCATCACCCATGAGATGCACGTCATCCAAAAAATCTGTCATCGCGTCGCCGTCATGGAGGCAGGGAAGGTCGTCGAGACCGGCCAAGTCGCGGACGTGTTCCAACATCCGGAACAGCCGATCACGAAAGAGTTCGTCAAACAGATCGGTGCCGTCGACGACATGTCGCTCACGTTCGAGCATTTGAAAGCACGTTATCCGAGCGGCCAAATCGTCAAGCTCAAATTCTTGAACGAGACGGCCGAACAGCCGATTTTATCGGAAGTGTTGAAACAGCACGACATCGGCTTCAACATCATCGGCGGTAACGTGACGCAGTCGCAAGTCGGTGCGCTCGGGACGCTATTCATCCAATTGATCGGAGAGCCGGCTGAAGTCGAGCGGGCGATCGCCTCAATCCGGTCGCAGGCAGTGGAAGTGGAGGTGGAAAACGATGTTTCCTAATGTAGATTGGCAAGTCATGTTCGAACAGACGTGGGAGACGCTCTATATGACGCTCGTCGCGGGAGCCGCGACATTCGTCATCGGTCTCGCCCTCGGCATGCTCTTATATGTCACGAACGAACCGCTCATGACGAAGAATCGTCCGATTTACACGATCATCAGCGCGGTCGTCAACGTGTTCCGCTCGATCCCGTTCATCATTTTGATCATCTTGCTCATCCCGTTCACACTCCTCATCGTCGGGACGATGCTCGGCTCGACGGCGGCGCTCCCGGCGCTCATCATTGGGGCGGCCCCGTTCTATGCGCGCATGGTCGAGCTCGCGCTTCGTGAAGTCGACCGCGGCGTCATCGAGGCGGCCGAGTCGATGGGCGCGACGAAATGGCAGATCGTCTATAAAGTGTTGTTCCCAGAAGCACTCCCGGCCATCGTGTCAGGCATCACGGTGACGATCGTCGCCATCGTCGGTTACACGGCCATGGCCGGAGTCGTCGGCGGCGGTGGCCTCGGGAACTTGGCGTTCCTCGAAGGGTTCCAGCGTTCACAAAGCGACGTCACGTTCGTCGCGACCGTATTGATCTTAGTCATCGTCTTCGTCGTTCAGTTCATCGGCGATCGACTCGTCTCAAAAATCGACAAGCGTTCCGCTTGATCAAATAGAAAATTTGGAGGGTATCATAATGAAATCATGGAAAACAGTACTCGGATTGACAGCAGCATCAGCACTCACAATTCTCGCGGCATGTGGCGGCGGGGACTCAGAATCAGGCTCGGGCGACGATAAGACGCTCATCATCGGCGCGTCGAACGTACCACACGCCGAGATTTTAGAGCACGTCCAAGACGAATATGAAGAAAAAGGCTACACGCTTGAAATCAAGAAGTTCCAAGACTACGTGCTCCCGAACAAAACGCTCGCGAATGGCGAGCTCGACGCGAACTACTTCCAACACGAGCCGTACCTCGAGTCACAAATGGCTGAGAACAAAGACTATAAATTCGCTTCAGCCGGCGGCGTCCACATCGAGCCGATCGGTGTCTACTCACAAGACTACAAATCACTCGATGAGCTTCCGGACGGCGCTGAAATCATCATGAGCTCGTCGGTCGCTGACCACGGACGAATCTTGACGATGCTTCAAACAGAAGGCTTGCTCACGCTCGCTGACGGCAAGACGACAGACGCGACAGTCGCTGACATCGTCGACAACCCGAAAAACTTGAAGTTCAAGACGGACGTCGAAGCGGCACTTCTCCCGCAAGCGTTCAACAACGGTGAAGGCGATGCCGTCCTCATCAACACGAACTACGCGATCGATGCCGGCCTCAACCCGCTCGAAGACGCAATCGCTCTTGAAGGCGAAGACTCACCGTACGTCAACTTGATCGTCACGCGTGAAGGCGACGAGGACGATGAGCGCGTCAAGGCACTCCTTGAAGTATTGACATCAGAAGAGACACAACAGTGGATCTTGGATGAGTACAAAGGTGCGGTCGTACCGGTTAAATAATGATTGATTTTAGGCTCGGGACATCCCGGGCCTTTTTTGTTTGCAGTGGTTTTGCTTCAATAATAGAAGTAAACTATTTATATGTAGAAAAAGGGAGGGATCCGGGTGAGCATACGACAGATTCATCCGCTGACGCTAGGCGTCTTGTTCGGTACATTTTTTGCACGGCTGTCGACGTTTTTTGTCATGCCGTTTTTTGCGATTTATCTCGCGACGCTCGGTTTCTCGGCGAGCGTGATCGGGACGGTGTTCGCGACGTCGGCATTATCCGGTCTATTTATGAGCTTTTTCGGGGGGACGCTGTCTGACCGCTACGGGCGCAAGCAGCTGATGTTGATCGGTATCGGCTTGAACGCTTTGACGTTCACCGGCTTCGCGCTCGCGACCGAGTTGATTTGGTTTTACATATTTTCGGTATTGATGGGCGTTTCACGTTCATTCCTTGAACCGGCGTCTCGGGCCTTGATCAGCGACACGACGCAACCTGACCAGCGTGTCATCGTCTATAACGTGCGCTACTTCATGATCAACATCGCTGCGGCGATCGGACCGCTCCTTGCGGTCGTCTTATCACTTACGGGAGCGAAGAGCGCGTTCTTCGTCGTGACCGCCGTCTATGTCCTTTACGGCCTCGTCATCTCGACGTTGTTCCGGAAATATCCGTTTGAAGAAGGGGACGGCGTCAAAGTCCGGCCGCGCCTGACGGAGACGTTCCGTGTGTTAAAAGAAGACAAGACGTTCCGCTTCGTCATCATCGGCATGATCTTCGCCATCATCGGCTACAGTCAATTCAATTCGACGTTGCCGCAGTTCATCGCGTTTCACGACGGATTCAGTGACGGGTCGCGCCTGTTCGCTTATCTGTTGACGGTCAACGCGATCACCGTGCTCATCGTGCAGTATCCGATCATGCGGTTCGGCATTCGCGTCTCACCGATCAAGTCGCTGTTCTTTGGGATCGCGACGCTCTCGATTGGGCTGTTGTTAATCGGCTTCGCTGCCGAGGTGTGGGTATTGTTCGTCGCGATGGTCATCTTCACGGTCGGGGAAGTGCTCATGTTCACGATGACGGACGTGTTGACGGACGAGTTGGCACCGGAATATTTGCGTGGCACGTATTTCGGGGCGATGGGGTTGACGGCACTCGGTCAATCGATCGGGCCGGTCATCGGCGGACTGCTGCTCGACGGCTTCGACAACGCGTCGCTCCCTGTATTTGGGAGCCTAGCCGTTCTGACCGCGTGTGGCGCCTTTTTCTTCACCGGCGCGCTACGGGAAAAACAAGCGAATTCGGCTCAAGTCGAGGAAAATGTTGGATAACATCTTGATTTCCCGATGTTCTCATTCTCAACATTTATGTTCTATTGAGAATGAAATATAAGGTGAGTCGCTTGAAATAAAAAATTGCCTAGATTAAGATTAGAATATATCTAATCTACGCCACAAATGGCGAGAAAACGGAAGGGGTATCCGAATGTCTAACGTACCACACATGAAAATTGATGACCTCCGCGTCTCAATCGAAGGAAAAGAGATCGTCAAAGGTCTTAATCTTGAAATTAAAGGTGGCGAAATTCACGCCATCATGGGTCCTAACGGGACTGGTAAATCAACACTCGCATCTGCCCTCATGGGTCATCCATTGTACGAAGTGACAGGAGGAAGCGTCGACTTGAACGGAGAAGACGTCCTCGAGATGGAAGTGAACGAACGCGCGCAAGCAGGCATGTTCCTCGCGATGCAATATCCGGCTGAAATCAGCGGTGTCACAAACGCCGACTTCTTGCGTTCAGCGATCAACTCGCGCCGTGAAGAAGGCGAAGAGATCTCACTTATGAAATTCATCCGCGAACTCGATTCGAAGATGGGCGTTCTTGAGATCCCTTCAGAAATGGCACACCGCTATTTGAACGAAGGCTTCTCGGGCGGAGAGAAAAAACGTAACGAGATCCTTCAAATGATGATGATCAAACCGAACATCGCGATTCTTGACGAGATCGATTCAGGTCTTGATATCGATGCGCTCAAAGTCGTCGCCAAAGGCGTCAACGAAATGCGCACTGAAGAGTTCGGTTGCTTGATCATCACGCACTATCAGCGTCTCCTCAACTATATCGAGCCAGACTTCGTCCACATCATGATCGACGGGAAAATCGTCATGTCGGGTGGCAAAGAGCTCGCACAACGACTCGAAGCAGAAGGTTACGACTGGGTGAAGCAAGATCTTGGGATGACAGTAGACACAGAAGCGTAAGGGGGCTGTACGATGACCGTACAATTTGAATTAGATGCACAAGCAGTAGCGGCACGTGCAGAGGCGCTCGGTGGACCAGCATGGATGGTCAACCGACGTAAAGAAGCAGCAGAACTTGCGCCGACTCTCGCCTTGCCTAAAGTTGAAAAGATCAAGATTGATAAATGGGATTTCACAAGCGGAGACGTCGAACTCGCGAAGCTTGACGGGTTGACGCCTGAAATCGAAGCATTGCTCGGAGACCACCGGACAAACGTGCTCGTTGAACGCAACGGTCATGTCGTCTATAACGAACTTACGATGCCGGAAGGCGTCTTGTTCATGGGAATCCAACAAGCGATGGAACAACATCCGGACCTCGTCGAGAAATACTTCATGACAGAAGGCGTTCGGGTTGACGAAGATCGCTTGTCTGCCTTGAACGCAGCGCTCACGAACGGTGGGGCTTTCTTGTACGTCCCGAAAAACATGCAATTGAAAGACCCGCTCCAAGCCATCTTCACGATGGAACAAGCGAACGGTTCGTTGTACCACCATACGATCGTCGTCGCCGACGAAGGCAGTGAAGTGACGTATGTCGAAAGTTTCTTGTCGAACACGAATGAGCCGCACACGGTCAACGCCGTGACGGAAGTGTTCGTCGGAGCGAACGCGAAAGTCGTATTCGGTGGGGTCGACCAGCTCGCTGAGTCCGCACTCACGTTCATGAACCGCCGCGGTGTCGTCTACGAGAACGCTCATCTTGATTGGGCACTCGGACATATGAACGACGGCAACTCGCTCGTCGAGACGAAGACGCATCTCGTCGGAGACAACACGTACTCGAATACGAAAGCGGTCACGATCGGTCGTGGCGCACAGAAACAAAACTTCAACATCCGGACCGACCACTTCGGGAAGTCTTCGGAAGGGTTCATCTTGATCCACGGTGTTCAAAAAGACTCGGCAACAGCGATCTTCAGCGGGACATCGATGATTCATCACGGTGCCTCGAAGTCGAACGGTGTCCAAACGGAACGCGTTCTCATGTTATCTGAAAAAGCACGGGGTGACGCCAACCCGATCCTCCTCATCGATGAGGATGACGTTATGGCCGGCCACGCCGCTTCAGTCGGACGCGTCGACGACATTCAGTTGTACTACTTGATGAGCCGCGGTCTGTCACGTAAAGAAGCAGAACGTTTAATCATTCACGGATTCTTGAACCCGGTCGTCGAGCAACTCGCGATCGAGTCGGTCAAAGACCGTCTCCGTGAAGTCATCGAAGGGAAAGTGCGTTAAGATGATTGATGCCTCGATTCGTAAACAGTTCCCGATTTTAGATCAGGAAATCAACGGCCATCCGCTCGTCTATCTCGACAGCGCGGCGAGCTCCCAAAAACCGCTTGCTGTCATCGAGGCGATCGAGGATTACTATCGCCGTATCCACTCGAACGTGCACCGTGGCGTCCATACGCTCGGCACGCACGCGACGGATGCGTATGAAGGGGCACGGGAGCGTGTCCGTTCATTCATCAACGCCTCAGTACCGGAAGAGATCATCTTCACTCGGGGGACGACGACGGCGATTAACCTTGTCGCTTCAAGTTACGGGGACGCCAACGTCAGCGCGGGAGATGAGATCGTTCTCACACCGATGGAGCACCACGCGAACTTGATTCCGTGGCAACAGCTCGCCAAACGCACAGGTGCGAAACTCCGTTACGTCGAAATGACGCCAGACGGCCGGATCACACTCGACGCGGTGCGGGAAGTGTTGTCGGACCGGACGAAGATCGTCGCCATGAGCCACGTCTCGAACGTGCTCGGCACGATCAACCCAATCGCGGAAGTGGCGAAACTCGCCCACGAAAAAGGTGCGGTCATGGTCGTCGATGCGGCGCAGAGCGTACCGCACCGGAAGCTTGACGTCCAAGCGCTCGATTGTGACTTCCTTGCTTTCTCTGGCCATAAGATGCTCGGCCCGACCGGGATCGGTGTCTTGTACGGGAAGAAACAGCTGCTTAAAAACATGGAGCCGGTCGAGTTCGGCGGCGAGATGATCGATTACGTCGACTTGTATGAGTCGACGTGGAAAGACATCCCGTACCGCTTTGAAGCGGGAACACCGATCATCGCCGGTGCCGTCGGTTTGGCTGCCGCCATCGACTTTTTAGAAGACCTTGGTCTCGAGAATGTCGAGGCACACGAACGGGCGCTCGTGACGTACGCCATCGAACAGATGCGTACGATCGAAGGGATCGAAATCTTCGGTCCTGAGGAGCGCGTCGGGCTCGTCACGTTCAACTTGAACGACGTCCACGCCCACGACCTTGCGACCGTCTTAGATATGCAAGGGGTCGCGGTACGGGCCGGTCATCACTGTGCCCAGCCGCTCATGCGCCTCCTGAAGCAATCATCGACTGCCCGAGCGAGCTTCTACTTGTATAACACACGAGATGAAGTCGATCGCTTCATCGAAGGGTTACGTCAAACGAAGGAGTATTTCAATTATGAGTTTTAACAACCTCGACATGTTGTACCGACAAGTCATCATGGATCATTATAAAAACCCAAGAAACCGTGGCGTCATCGAAGATGGCGTGACGATCGATTTGAACAACCCGACGTGCGGGGATTCACTCCGACTCCAACTTCAAGTCGAAGACGGAATCGTGAAAGATGCCAAGTTCGAAGGGGAAGGCTGTTCAATCAGTCTCGCCTCGGCATCGATGATGACCCAAATCGTAAAAGGCAAGTCTGTAGACGAAGCGCTCCAACTGGCCAACATCTTTTCACAGATGGTCCAAGGGAAAGACTACGATACAGACACGTTCGACCTAGGCGACATCGAAGCGTTGTCTGGTGTCTCAAAGTTTCCGGCTCGCATCAAGTGCGCCACGCTCGCGTGGAAAGCACTTGAAAAGGGAGTCGACGAGGAAGCGTAAGTAGAAGGAGGAGACCGATATGGCGAAAAATATGCCAGACGTTGGCGATTATAAATATGGCTTCCATGATCGAGACATCTCGATTTTCCGTTCAGGCCGCGGCTTGACGAAAGAAATCGTTGAAACGATCTCGAACATGAAAGAAGAACCGGCATGGATGCTCGAGTTCCGTTTAAAATCACTCGAACAGTTCCGGAAGATGCCGATGCCGACATGGGGCGGCGATCTCACGTCACTTGATTTTGATGAGATCACGTACTATGTCAAACCGTCTGAGAAGACGGAGCACTCGTGGGACGAGGTTCCTGAAGAAATCAAACGGACGTTTGATAAGCTCGGAATCCCGGAAGCGGAACAAAAATACTTGGCGGGTGTCTCGGCTCAGTACGAGTCAGAGGTCGTCTACCATAGTATGCAAGAAGACTTCGAAGAAAGAGGTGTCATCTTCAAAGATACGGACACGGCTTTGAAAGAAAACGAAGACTTGTTCCGTGAGTATTTCGGGAAATTGATCCCGCCGACGGACAACAAGTTCTCGGCACTCAACTCGGCCGTCTGGTCAGGTGGCTCGTTCATCTATGTGCCAAAAGGCGTGAAACTCGAGCAACCGCTCCAAGCCTACTTCCGAATCAACTCGGAAAACATGGGTCAATTCGAGCGGACGCTCATCATCGTCGACGAGGGCGCTTCGGTCCATTACGTCGAAGGATGTACGGCACCGGTCTACACGACGAACTCGCTTCACTCTGCTGTCGTCGAGATCTTCGTCAACAAAGACGCATACTGCCGCTATACGACGATCCAAAACTGGGCGAACAACGTCTATAACTTGGTCACGAAGCGTGCCGTCTGTGAAGCCGGCGCGTCGATGGAGTGGATCGATGGCAACATCGGATCGAAACTCACGATGAAGTACCCAGCCGTCATCTTAAAAGGTGAAGGCTCACGTGGAATGACGCTCTCGATCGCACTCGGCGGTAAAGGGCAGCACCAAGACGCTGGGGCGAAGATGATTCACCTCGCGCCGAACACGTCGTCGTCGATCGTCTCGAAGTCGATCTCGAAACAAGGCGGAAAAGTCTCGTATCGCGGAATCGTCCACTTCGGCCGTAAGGCGAAAGGTGCCCGTTCGAACATCGAATGTGACACGCTCATCATGGACAACGAGTCGACGTCGGACACGATCCCGTACAACGAGATCTTGAACGACCAAGTCTCGCTCGAGCACGAAGCGAAAGTCTCGAAAGTGTCAGAAGAGCAACTCTTCTACCTTATGAGCCGTGGTATCTCGGAAGAAGAAGCGACCGAGATGATCGTCATGGGCTTCATCGAGCCGTTCACGAAAGAATTGCCAATGGAATACGCCGTCGAAATGAACCGTCTCATCAAGTTTGAGATGGAAGGATCGATCGGATAATCCTGAATATGTAGATAAAGACGGTTGACATGAAATCATGTCAACCGTCTTTTTTGGATTGAACCCCTCTCGTTTCATAGGAGCTATTTCGACCTGAACTAGGGAATAAAGTAGTGAAACATATACTCGACCCGAGAGGAGAAGCGAACATGATGTTTTTGGTAACAGGCTATTTCAATGCTGAAAAAATGAATGAAAAGACGGACCATGAAATAGACCGAATCATGGCTACTTGTGAACCATACTTACATCAGTTTTATGCAAGTGAGCAGGTTGTATTAGATATTGGGCTTGAAGCGAGTATGAAAGAAGTCAAGCGTCATACTGATCAGATCAAGATAACGGATGGACCAGTCTTGGGGTCAAAGGAAGTAGTAGGAAGTACTTTTTTGATTGAAGCGGCGGACATAGAGGACGCGGTCAGAATCGCTTCCATCCATCCGACGACCCAAGTGCCCGAAGCGGAATCGTTAGGCTGGAGGATTGAAATTCGGCCGGTTCACTATTATTGGGAAAGAGAGTGAACGGTCTCGTCAAGTTTGAGATGTAACAATTGATTTAATAGTCCACTACCTTGACCAGCGAGCTTAGTTTCGCTGGTTTTTTGTATAATGAAATGAGGAGGCGATGACGTGACAAATCGATTTTCACTAGAGAGCAGAGAACTTGAGACATTCATGGGTCAGATGGTCGTGATTTGTCCACGTTGTGGGGGACGAGCGGACGTTATGGAGAAGGCTAATGAGGTACGCTTGAGCTGTTTTCAGTGCGGTTATCTACAAATGAAGCAGAGCGGTACGAAATACATCGGCGGAGCTTTCGATGTACATTTCAGATTGCCGCTCTATCTGCAAACTGGTTGTTGTGGTCATGTCCTATGGGCTTATAATCAGGAGCACCTCGCGTATATGAGACAGTACGTGGAAGCGAGTGTTCGGACAAGCGACGGCGCGAACCGCAGTATTGAGAGTCGCTTGCCCAAGTGGATGAAGCAAAAGCACAACCGTGAAGATGTGTTGCGGGCAATCAAGCGCTTAGAACTCGCATGTGAGAAAGGATGAACAGCGATGGACCGACAAAAAGAGTTACAAGAAATAGAAGAGCGGCAATTGACATCGGTGATGAACAAGACAAAGTGGGGGGAACTGAGGCGAGCGGTAGCAAATACATTCCTATTTGAACCTCCTTATCAAACCAAATATGTATTAGAGGACACACCTGATCCTGAGTTTTTATCGAAGACGGCTTATGAATCAGGTGATTGGGATGATGGATTTCCTTATCCTACCTCTTCAATCGAATGGATTCGATTGCGACCAAAGGTGTTGGTCTATAAGGGAGCTATCGTCGAACCAGACGTATGTGATATGATCGATGAACTTATATCTATTTTAACGAAAGAACGAATCCCGTTCATACAGGACAATGAAATGATTCAAATTTTTGGCTATGTTCGAGATACGGGAATATTTGAACCGAAACTTGATGCATAGCGTAATTCTGTATTTATTTCGTATATACTGATTGTTTAGTTATTGTCGTGAAACAGCTAAGAGTCGGGTATGCTAAAAGAGAGACTGTTTTTAGGGAGGAATGATTGAATGGAAACAATTGATCCAAAAGACATTACCCGCATCGCTGTCGTCGGTGCCGGCTGGGTCGGCATCAGTTTTGCTTACCAATTATCGATGGCGGCACTTTGTGAAGAGCTCGTCTTGATCGACTCGAACCACGCGAAAGCGGAAGGGGAGGCGATGGACTTGAACCACGGCATCTCGTTCGCACCGAGCCCGGTCCGGATTTGGGCAGGGGATTACACGGATTGCCGTGACGCCGACATCGTCATCATCACGGCAGGCGCCGCCCAAAAGCTCGGGCAGACACAGATGGACCTCGCGGGGCAAAACGCTATCGTCGTCCGTGACGTGACAGAACAAATCATGGCGAGCGGCTTTGACGGGATCATCGTCGTTGCGACGAACCCGGTCAACGTGATGGCCCACGTCGCCTGGAAAGCGTCGGGCTTGCCGAAACACCGCGTCATCGGCTCAGGGACGGTGCTCGATACGGCACGTCTGCGTTTTAAGCTCGGCGAGTACTTCGACTTGTCGTCGCGCAACTGTCACGTCTATTATATGGGCGAACATGGTGCCGGTGGTTTCGTCGCCTGGGACAACGCCCGGATTTACGGGAAATCCATGAAGCAACTGCTCGCAGACAATGAATCATATCACCAAGAGGATTTAGACGCGATCTATCAAGAAGTGCGCGATGCGGCGAACCAAATCATCGGCTATAAGAGCGCGGCCTATTACGCGATCGGCCTCGGCTTGCTGCGCATCGTCCGCGCCATCGTCCGGAACGAGAACACGGTCGTGACGATCGGCGCCCACCTCGACGGTGAATACGGCGCCTCCGACCTCCATATCGGGGTACCTGCCTTGATCGACCGGAGCGGTATCAGTCAAATCATCGAGATCGACTTGACGGCTGAAGAGCAACAACAGTTCGACGCTTCGGTCGGACGGATTCGCCAAGCGATTGATAAGATCGAGACAAGTTCATAACAAAAACCCGGCTGCCAATGCAGCCGGGTTCGTTATTACGACGCCTTTTTCTCGGCGACGTCTTTCTTGTAATATTTTTCAGACGAGAAGAATTCAGTCGTCAGTCGTTTTACTTCACCGCTTAGCATCAGCACGGCGATCATGTTCGGGATGAGGATCATCGCGAGCATGAAGTCAAGGAAGTTCCAAATCATCTGGGCGCCACCGATCGAACCGATGACGATCGAGGCGATATAGACGACTTTCATCACTTTGCCGGCCGTCAAACCGAACAAGTACTCGGCTTGGCGTGAGCCATAAAAGATGATGACGATGATCGTCGACAAGACGAAGAAGATGAGTGAGATCGTCACGAGCAAGCTACCCGTATACCCGAAGTATTCACGGAAAGCGATTGTTGTGAGGGCGGCTGGGTCGCTCATCGCGCCTTCACGCGTCCAAACGCCAGACGACAAGACGACGAACGCGGTCGTGCTACAGATGATGAGCGTGTCGATGACGATCCCGATGACGGCCCAGAAACCTTGGCGGACCGGGTGGTCGGTCTGGGCGGCCGCGTGCGCGATCGGTGCCGTCCCGAGACCGGCCTCGTTCGAGTAGAGTCCGCGGGCGAAGCCCCAACGGATCGTCTCGGCGATGGCGGCTCCGGCAAATCCGCCGAGCGCGGCCATCGGTTGGAACGCGTACGAGAAGATGAGACCGAGAACGTCAGGGATTTGCGAGAAGTTCATCAAGACGATGATGAACCCGGCCCCGACGTACACGAGTGCCATCGCCGGGACGATGATCTCCGTCACTTTAGCGATCCGTTTCATGCCTCCGAAGACGACGAGCGCGACGAGGCCGGCGACGATGAAGCCGGTGACGAGCGTATCGCCGTTGAACGTCTCACGGACGGCCGAGCTGACGGCGTTGCCTTGGACCATGATGCTCGGGATGAGCTCGATCATGAGGGCGAACGCGAACCATGAGGCGAGCCATTTCCACTTCAGCCCTTTTGCCATGTAGTAGACCGGACCGCCGACAAATTCCCCGGCTTCATTTTTCTCGCGGTAACGCACGGCGAGGACACTTTCTGAGAACTTGATGGCCATCCCGACGACGGCGATGACCCACATCCAGAAGATGGCGCCCGGTCCCCCGAACATGATCGCGGCCGGGACACCGATGATGTTGGCGGCACCGATCGTCGACGATAACGCCGACGTCAACGCCTGGCGAGGACTGATGTCGCCTTCGCCTTTCGGTTTTTTAAAGACGCTTCCTAACGTTTGTTGAACTATGTAGAGCGGGTATCGGAATTGGAAGAACCCTAATTTGATGGTCAAGTAAAGACCTGATAACACGAGCAGGGAGATGATTGGGACTCCCCATAGCCAATTCGAAAACGACGTCACGATATTCACAATCTGTTCCACATCACCACTCCTAATCCAGTTATTTTATTTATATAGTGTTACCTAAGCAGCGTCTCGCTAAACCTGTTATTTCATATGAAGGAGGAGAATACGCATGAAACTGGCTAAACAATTGATCGTCTCAGGACGCGTCCAAGGGGTCGGCTTTCGCTATTTTTGTCAAGCGACCGCAATCGAATCGAATCTAAAGGGATGGGTCCGAAATTTGAGCGATGGTACGGTCGAGCTCCATGTCGAAGGGGACGAGGCCGACTATGCATCGTTCAAACGAGCGCTCTATGACGGCAATCGGTTCGTCGGCGTCGAACAGATCGAAGAAACGGATATCGCGGAAGCATCATACCGTAAATTCGATATCCGCTATTGACTATTTTTTTGAAAAGATGACATGAATTCGGTTGACAAGTAGGCTCCTGCTGTAAAAAGAGGGAGCTTTTTTTATATGGAAATCTACTTCTCAGAAAAATAAACATCTTTTTTAAAGATAGGGTGGTCAAAAAAAGGATAGTGTGTATAATGGAATAGACCAAGCGCTTTATTGTCAGAAAATTTAGTCATTTAGTCGGAATTTGTTCAATACGGAAGGTACTACAATGTATGTGGAGGTAGTTGTATGAAAAAATCAACATTATTCCCGTTAGCGTTTACGATTTTCGCATTATTCTTCGGAGCCGGGAACTTGCTGTTCCCACCGATGCTAGGAGCGTTGGCAGGTGAGAACCTGTTCCCAGCCCTAGTCGGATTCGTCATTACCGGCGTCGGACTTCCTTTACTCGCCTTGTTCGCAGTCGCGCGGGTCGGTGGAGGGTCTGATCAAATCGCAAGGTACATTCCGAAGCGTCTTGCTCTTCTTTTGACGGGATTAATGTACGTGGCAATCGGACCGTTCTTCGGGATTCCTCGGACGGCAGCGGTCACGTATGAGATGGGAGTCGTGCCGTTCCTCGGTGCGCCGTCAACGTTCACACTCGCCATCAGTTCAACTGTCTTTTTCGGCTTGACGTTCCTTTTGACGCTCCGCGCTCAAAAATTGATCGAGATCATCGGACGGATCATCACACCGATCCTCCTCGTCTTGCTCGCTGGTATCGGGATCACAAACCTTGTGGCTCCGCTCGGCTCACCGGCCGCGCCAGCAGCAGGGTATGAGACGTGGCTCGGGGCACTCGGTGAAGGCTTTAAACAAGGTTACTTGACGATGGACGTATTCGGGGCACTCGTCTTTGGTGCAATCGTTCTCGTCACGCTTAAAGCGAACGGGATGTCGGATCAAAAAGAAGCGTCATCGCTTCTCCGGACATCGGGATTGCTTGCCGTCACGTGTTTGATGCTCGTCTACATCTCGCTCGCATCGATCGGAGCGAACATGACGGGTGTCACGGGAACTACTGACGGAGCAAGCCTCCTTCAAACGTTTGCCGGTACATCGTTCGGTCAAGTCGGCATGCTCGCACTCGGGGCAGCGGTCTTCCTTGCTTGTTTGACGACAGCGGTCGGACTCATCACCGAGTTCTCACGGTTCATGAGTAACACGTTCGAGTCGCTCAAGTACTACCAAGTCGTCATCGGGACAACGTTATTCGGTTACTTGATCTCACTCGTCGGTCTCGGTACGTTGATTGAAATCGCGATACCGTTGCTCACGCTCTTGTATCCGGTCATGATCGCACTCGTGCTCGTTTCGGTCACGGAACGGATTCAACGTAACCCGCACGTCGCGATGAAGGCGACCGTTTACACGGCGCTCGTGTTCTCGTTGTTCGAGACGGCACAAGGCTTGGCTCCAACAGCCGTGACTGCATGGATCACGAACTTACCGATGGCTGAGATCGGGCTCGCCTGGGCAGTTCCTACGTTGATCGTTTATGTCGTCACACTGTTCTTACCGAAACAGCGGTCGAGCGGGTCACTCGCTGAGTCACGCATCTCATAATCACAACGACACCCATCCTCTGGTCCAGGATGGGTGTTTTGCTGTCTTATCGTTTGCTCATTCCATTCATCAACAAGTAAAATGAATAGATGAAAAGGAAGTGACGTGCGTTGACGACAAAACAAAAGAAACAATTGGCGATTCTCATGCTGAACATGTTCATCGCCGTAGCAGGATTCGGGATTATCATTCCAATCATTCCCGACTATTTAAAAATGATTGGCGAAGGCGGTACCGCCGCCGGACTGATGATTTCGGTCTTTGCCGGGGCGCAGTTGCTCATGTCACCGATCGCGGGGAAATGGGCGGACGTCTACGGTCGCCGACTGATGATCATTTCAGGGCTCATCGGGTTCACCATCTCGATGGCAGTCTTTTACTTATCGGACAATTTGACGGTCTTACTGATCTCGCGCGCCATCGGCGGAGTCGGGGCCGCATTGCTCATTCCAGCCATCTTTGCTTACGTGGCCGACATTACGACGCTCAAACAACGGGCGAAAGGAAATAGCTATATTTCCGCGGCAATGTCGCTCGGGATCGTCATCGGACCAGGGATCGGGGGCTTCGTCGCCGAGTTCGGGCTGAAGGCACCGCTGCTTTTGTCGGCGATCGTCTCATTGGTCGCCGTCATCTCATCGATCATTCTATTGAAAGAACCGGATCGGGAAGCTTACGTCCGGACGAACGAGACCGAATCGCTGCCACGGCAACTCTTGTCGTCGACTCGAAAGCCGTACTTCTTCGTGCTCGTCATCAACTTGGTCATGGCGTTTGGGCTCATGGCATACGAGTCGGTGCTTGGACTGTTCGTCAGTGAGACGTTCAGTGCGACGCCGCAAGAAATTGCCGTCATGATCACAGGTACGGGAATCGTCAGTGTCATCGTTCAGCTGTTTGCCGTCGACCGACTCGTCTCGCTCTTCGGTGAGATCAAAGTCGTGCTCATCTTTATTATGCTCGCGGCACTCGGCTTCTTGTTCTCGCTGTTCGCGGGATCGTATGCGATCTTCTTCGCGATCACGCTCATCATCTTCTTGTCGACCTCGATTCTTCGTCCGGTGTTGAATACGCTCGTGTCGAAAATGGCGGATAAAGAACAAGGCTTCGCGATGGGGATGAACAACGCCTATATGAGTATCGGCAATATCGTCGGGCCGACGCTTGCCGGGATCGCCTTCGATATCGACATGCGCTATCCGTTCATCATGGGACTTGCCTTGTTGCTCGTGACGTTTAGCGGGACACTCAATTGGTCAAAGCGAAACGCGGAGACATCGTTCGAACAATAATGTGAGGAGGAAACACGATGATTTATGTCGGTGTGACCGGTTGGGGAGACCACGACCTGCTCTATACGACGCCGGAAGAGCGGAAGCACAAACTGTCGACATACGCCGGCCACTTTCCGACGGTGGAGGTCGACTCGTCGTTCTATGCGATCCAACCTGTGAAAAACTATGAGAAATGGAATCGTGAGACGCCGGACGGCTTTCAGTTCGTCGTCAAAGTTTCCAGGGAAATGAGCGGGCACGACCGTGAACCGAAGCTGCCGCTCGCCGAACTGTTCGAGCGCTACCGGACATCGGTCGAGCCACTCAAACAGGCGGGGAAACTGCGGGCCGTTCTCGTCCAACTCCCGCCGTGGTTCGACGTCTCGAAGCCTCATCTCGACTATTTGCGGACGATTCGAGCGGAACTGATCGACTATGACATCGCCGTCGAGTTTCGGAACCCGACGTGGTTCTCGGAAGCATTTCGCGACCGGACGCTCGCGTTCTTGACCGAGCAACGCTTCATCAACACGGTGTGCGACGAACCGCAGACGAAAGAGAGCAGCATCCCGTTCGTCCCGGTCGTCACGAACCCGGAAGTCGCAGTCGTCCGTCTGCACGGCCGCAATACGGCCGGGTGGCTCCGCAAACCCGGGATGACGAGCCAAGAGTGGCGTCACGTCCGCTGCTTGTATCGATACAGTGAGGATGAACTGCAAGAACTTGCAACGGCGTGCCGAGCGCTCGAACGAGATGCCAAGTCGGTCTACGTCTATTTCAACAACAACTCAGCCGGGGATGCGGCACCGAACGCGAAACGTTTGATTGAGATTCTCGGTGCCGAGTATGAGCTCGCCCCGAGCCAAATCAGCCTGTTTTAGGAAGAGGGGATGGCCGTGCGTACGATTAAAATCTTTCATTACAATGACTTGCATTCAAAATTTCATAACTGGCCTCAACTTGTCTCCTTTTTGAACGAACGCCGACACGAGGACACGCTCGTCTTCGACCTCGGCGATCATGCCGATCGAACACACCCGGCGACGGAAGTGACGAAAGGGCAAGTGAACGTCCGCTTGCTCAATCGGCTCAATCCGACGGCCGTGACGATCGGCAACAACGAAGGCATCACGTTCCCGCACGACTGGCTCGATTCGCTCTATGAGGATGCGACGTTCCCTGTCTTGCTCGCGAACGTCTATCACGCGGACGGGACGCGACCGGACTGGGCGACGGAGACGCTCGTCCTCGAGCGGTCCGGTGTGCGTGTCGGTCTGTTCGGCGTGACCGCACCGTATGAAGAGCTGTATCCTGAACTCGGTTGGCAAATTGAGTCACCGCTGACGGCGACTGCTCGGGCACTCGAGGAACTCAAAGGATGTGACGTCATCATCGCGCTCAGTCACCTCGGTTTCTACGCCGACGAGCGACTCGCTGAAGCGTTCCCAGCCATCGATGTCATCCTTGGGGCGCATACGCACCACGTGTTGGACGACGGCGTCATGAAAAACGGGGTATTGATCGCCCAGGCCGGGAAGTACGGGCAATACGTCGGAGAAGTCGAGTTATCGCTTCGGGACGGCCAAGTCGTAGAGAAGAAGGCGTGTCTCCATGACTTGACAGATCACGTTCAGGACGACGACACGCTACGGGCGTTGCGGTTCGAGTATGAACAAGCTGAGAGTTTGCTTGACGTGACGATTGCCGCCACGCCAGGCTATGTGAGCGATTGGTTCGGACCATCTCCGATTGCGGAATTATTAGCGGACGGATTAATGGACTGGTGTGATGCCGAAGTAAGCATCCTTCCATCAGGCATCCTGCTTGAAGGGTTGGCACCCGGACAAGTCACGCTCAATATGCTCCATCGCATCTGTCCGCACCCGATCAATCCATGCCTGTTGACACTCGACGGTGCAACGTTGCTTCGGTTCTTGAGCGATGTTCATGATGAGCCGTTCACGACGATGCACGTGCGTGGGCTCGGCTTTCGCGGAACGGTGCTCGGACAACCGATCATCCACGGTCTTGAAGTGAAACAAGGCCGCTACTTGCTTCGCGGCAACGAGATCGGTCTTGAACAGACGTATCGTGTCGCCACGGTCGACATGTTCACGTTCGGTCCGCTCCTGCCGTATTTGGCGGACCAGCCGAAGCGTTACTACATGCCGGAACTTCTGCGTGACGTGCTGCGTGAAACGATCATGGCGCGTCATGATGTGATCCGAAAACGATAGGGGAACTATTGATTGGCGTGATATGATAGGAAAGTGGAGGTGTGAAAATGATTAGAGTGAATCACCATGGATATACCGTCATCGAAGAGAAACGCGACGGGTTTGACGAAGAGGCATTCATCGCTCGTTATAGTGATGTGCTCGATAAATATGATTACATCGTCGGCGATTGGGGACATGGTCAACTTCGTCTCAAAGGATTTTATGAAGTGAAGTCGAAGTTTGCCACGTACGATAATCGAATCGATCACGTGATGGACTATGTGTATGAGTATTGTAACTTTGGTTGTCCGTTCTTCGTCCTGAAGAAAGAGACAGAGATTGATGAAAGTGAAGACGGTCCTGTGTTCGGCGGAACGAAACAACCGCTCAAACTAAAACGAAAATTCAATAAAGCGGAAGAAGCTGAAACTTCGACCGGTTCATGACGCGCTGATGACATCGGCGCTTTTTTTATTACATATATTTCCTGAATGTTTCGTTTAGGTGAAAAGACGGTGTGACAGGTTTAGGGATAAGAAAATTGTGATAATTTATATATAAGATAACTTTTTCTGTTCGGGTTTTGGAAGTGAGGTGAAAGGATGCAACACGTACAAACGACGACCGTCAGCGATCGCGATGACGTCCATAACCGAATCCATAACTTAGGATTGGGCTTACTGGCGATGCTGTTCTTCGGGTTAGGTAGTATCATGACATTCTATTTCACAGCCGCGGTCCTTTTGTTTGAGTTGGTCCATGTCTTGCTCGTTCGCCGGTTCGAGTATCGGAATGCATTTCTAAAAAGCCGGTTATTTAAAGCGATCTCACTGACTGTTGTCGCTACAGGTGTGCTCTTATTTATTCTATCGATGTCACAGTTTTTTATGGGCAATATCTTATATTAACAGGGAAAAGGAGAAACCTTTCCCTGTTTTCGTGTTTTTTGAAACCTTCTGCCGGCCAATGACGTACACTAAGGAAAGAACACAAACAAAGGATGGATACTATGACAGCACAATGGAAACAACACGCACAAAAAATGTTGACAGGTAATCGCTGGCTGCTCGCTGGGATTTTGATTTTGTTCGTTGTATTGAACGGGATTCCCCAAACGTTCGCACCGACGATTGACGCAGAGTCAATGGAGCCATTGACGTCGACCGAGATGACGTTATCATTCTTATCGTTCCTTCTGACGTTGTTGATCGCACCGCTCACGATCGGATGGTCATGGCTCGTCCTCTCCGTGTCACGCGGCGACAAGCCGGCCGTCTCGAAATTATTTGAACCGTTCCAAACCGGCTATGTGAAACACGTGCTCGCTCCGTTTTTCGTAGGGTTGTTCATCTTCTTATGGGCATTGTTACTCGTGATCCCAGGAATCGTCAAAGCGTTCTCGTACTCGCTAACGAACTATATTTTACGTGATCAGCCGGAACTGTCGGCTCTCGAGGCGATCACCGAGTCACGCCGGATGATGGACGGTCACAAGATGGACGCGTTCAAGCTCGTTCTCTCCTTCATCGGTTGGTTCTTCGTCGGTGTGTTCACGCTCGGAATCGGCTTCTTGTACGTGTATCCGTACTTCACGACGACGTACGCTGCGTTCTATGACTCGCTTCGAGGAGCAGATCAGCCACGCACGAACCACGTCGGTACGCCTGATATGGAACAAGGATTCTAAAAAAAACCTCCGCTCAAATTTTGAGCGGAGGTTTTGTCATGCTTCGACTTGTTGTTTGTTCAGGTACGGCTTCAACGACAACGTGTGTTCAGCGACGACTTTGCGGATCGTCTTCGTCTTCGAACGCATGACGAGCGACGTCGTCTCGACGATATCGTCCGTCAAGAACTTGACGCCGTCGAGCAGTTCACCCGTCGTGACACCGGTCGCGGCAAAGATGCAATCGTCACTCTTGACGAGATCGTCGATCGTGAGGAGTTGGAGTGGGTCCTCGATGCCCATCGAGATGACGCGGGCCGTCTCTTCTTCGTTCATCGGATGAAGGCGGGCTTGCATATCGCCGCCGAGCGCCTTGACGGCTGCTGCCGTGATGACGCCTTCTGGTGCGCCGCCTGTCGAGATGAAGATGTCGATCGGGTTCGATTTGATGGCTGCGGCGATTCCGGCCGAGACATCGCCGTCATCGAACAGTTTGACGCGTGCGCCCATACGCATCGCCGCTTGACGGAGATGTTCGTGGCGGTCACGGTCTTGCATGATGACGGTCACTTCTTCGATCCGTTTGCCGTTATAGAGCGCGGCTTTCTCGATGATCGACTCGAGCGGTTCGTCGAGCGAGACTTTCCCTTTCAGGTTCGGTCCGACAACAAGTTTATCCATATACATATCAGGTGCGTGGAGGAGAGCGCCTTTATCGGCGACTGCGATGACGACCATGGCGTCGCTGAGTCCTTTGGCGACAATCGATGTCCCTTCGAGCGGATCGACCGCGATATCGACTTCCGGCCCAAACGTCGTACCGAGGCGTTCGCCGATGTAAAGCATCGGAGCCTCATCTAATTCGCCTTCGCCAATCACGACAGTCGCATCCATATTGACCGTGCCGAGCACTTCGCGCATCGCTGACGTCGCCGCGTCATCGGCCTCGTTCTTTTGGCCGCGACCAATCCATTTTGATGATGCCAGTGCCGCTGCCTCGGTTGCTCGTACGATCTCTAACGCTAATTCTCGTTCCATAGTGTTGAACCCTCCACGTGATTTCTATTTAATGTGACATACTAATTAAAGTGTTAATCCGTGGATTAGTGTATCACAATCGGATAAATGATGTAAATAGGGGAGATTCTTTTCTCGAGTCGGAAAAAAGATTATGATAAGGGGCAGGGGGGATGACGATGTATTTTGTAAATAGAGAAAAAATCAATGAGACGCTGGCCCACATGGAAACGATGTTGCATCGGATCGATCAGCTCGAAGGGGACGCGTTCACACTTGAACTTGCGAAAGAGCGTTTGGCCGTGCATTTGATGGAAGGCGTCATCGATGTCGGCAACTCGATGATCGACGGCTTCATTATGCGCGATCCGGGGAGTTATGAAGATATCGTCGACATTTTATTGGACGAGCGCGTGCTCGACGCCCAGACGGCTCAAGCGGCGAAAGAGCTCGTCATGATGCGTGCCTATTACGTCCGGGAGTTCGTCACGTCGGATTCGGCTCGCTTTGACGCCTGGACGGAGCGTCAAAAAGAGACGTTCGCAGCATTTCCCGAGCAAGTCCGCCGCTATTTAGAAGTGGAACTTGGACCAGTATCAGCATTTTTACCGGAAAGCGAGTGATTAGATGAATTTAATTAAAGGATACTTATTTGATTTAGATGGAACGATCTATGCAGGCACCGAGCCGATCAAAGCAGCGGTCGACTTCGTGAACCGGCTCGAGGCGACGGGCTTCCCGTACTTGTTCGTCACGAACAACGCCTCGATGACGCCGAAACAAGTCGCGGACAAACTCGTGTCGATGGGTGTCCACGTGACGCCCGAGCACGTCTTGACGAGTGCGATGGCAACGGCCCGTTATATCGAGAAGATGACACCAGGGGCGACCGTTTATATGATCGGGGAAGACGGTCTCCGGATCGCGCTTGAAGAGCGTGGCTTCCATGTGACGGACGAACCGAAAGCCGACTACGTCGTCATCGGGCTCGACCGCCACATCACGTACGAGAAATTGGCGAAAGGTGCGCTCGCGATTCGGTCCGGCGCCCGTTTCATCTCGACGAACGGGGATATCGCCATCCCGACCGAGCGCGGCTTTTTACCGGGCAACGGGGCGCTCACGTCCGTGCTCACAGTGACGACGGAGAAAGACCCGTTCTTCATCGGCAAACCGGAGCCGGTCATGATCGACATCGCCCTCGAGATGATCGGTCTGACGAAAGACGAGGTCGTCATGGTCGGGGACAACTACCATACGGACATCTTGTTCGGGATCAACGGAGGGCTGCGGACGCTGCATGTCAATTCAGGCGTTCACGGGCCTGCGTTCATTCAAGAACAAGAAAAGCTCCCGACCTATATGGTCGAGAGCTTGGACGAATGGACAAATGCATGAAAAAAAGGGATGACGTTTGTCTCCCTTTTTGTTTAGAATACTTGTTCGACTTCGACGATGCCAGGTACTTCTTCAATGAGCGCGCGCTCAATTCCGGCTTTCAAAGTGATTGTTGAAGACGGGCAGCTGCCGCATGCACCCATCAAACGAAGTTTGACGATGCCTTCTTCTACATCAACGAGTTCGACGTCACCGCCGTCGCGAAGCAAGAACGGGCGTAATTTATCGAGTACTTCTTGGACTTGATCAAACATTTCCATGGTATCTAACCCCTTTCTGGTTCTATTCCATTCTAGCAAGTTTGAGATTGTTTCTCAATCTTTAACGCTGAGCGTTTTGTGACAGGGGCGCTGCGTGATTTTTGTATAATAGAAATGGATAGGGGGAATGACGATGAAAATCACGGTATACGGGGCAGAAGTACAGTGTGCGAGCTGTGTCGGGGCACCGAGCTCGGTCGAGACATATGAATGGTTACAAAGTGCGCTCGCCCGGAAATATCCGGAGCGCAAGTTCGAGTTCGAATACATCGACTTCGAGCAAGCGGACGATGACATCGCCGAGGCGATCAAGCAAGACGAATGGTTTTACCCGCTCGTCCTCTTGAACGGGGAAGTCGTCGACGAAGGTGTCGTCCAGTTACGTAAAGTGTATACGGCGATTGACCAGAAGTGAACGACATCATAAAAGAAGGTTGAGCGAATACACATTCGTTCAACCTTCTTGTCGATTTAGCGAAGTTGGAACGACGTCGTCGCTGAACTTGCCGTGTATCCTGAGAGCGTCGCATCCGCTTTCACTTGGTACGTCCCTCGTTGTGAAGAAGAACCGGTCGAGAGCGTGAACGTGATTGCTCCGCTTGAGTTGGTTTTACCCGTTCCTGAGAGCGTCGTGCCGTAAGGTTGTGTTACTGTCACACGAACGTCCGCGTTCGCGATCGCTTGACCGTTCGCGTCACGTACCGTCGATGAGATCGATACAACTTCACCGGCGTAGTATATCGCTTTTGATGTCGTGACCGTAGCCGCGAGCGCTTGAACCGGTTGTGACGTGCTGCCTGACGTTGGCGCTTGAACGAGTCCGTTGCCGAATAGTGTATCGCGACCTGCCGTGCCGAGGTCGATTGCATCTTGTGACAGGCGCGTCCGGAGCTGTGAAGATGAGAGCGTCGGGTACGCTTGTTTCATGAGCGCCAAGTTCCCGGCGACGTATGGTGTCGCCATCGACGTCCCGCTCATTTGACCGTAGCCGCTGCCGACGATTGTCGAATTGATGTTCACACCTGGAGCCGCGACTTCAACTGTACTGCCCGTAGCGGAGAACGAAGCGCGATTGTTGTTGATGTCCGTCGCCGCGACCGCGATGGCCGAGCTGTAGCGCGCCGGGTAGTTGACGAGGTCGCCGCTGCCGTCGGCTCGGCCGTTGTTACCAGCCGCTGCGACGACGAGAATGCCTGAATTGTTCGCCCGGTCGACGACTTGTTGGAGCGTCGTCGAAGGACTCGTCGTTCCGAGGCTCAAGTTGATGATATCCATTTGATTCGAAATCGACCAGTCGATACCGGCGATGATGCTCGACAGGCTACCGCTGCCGTTCGCCTCGAGCGCTTTGACGGCGTAAATACTTGCCTCGTGGGCGATCCCGACCGTTCCGATGCCGTTGTCACGTGCCGCGATGATCCCGGCGACGTGCGTACCGTGTCCGTTGTCATCGGCGTATGAACTCGTCACACTGCTAAATGACGCTCCACCTGCAATCGTCAAGTCAGGATGCGCTGAGATTCCCGTATCGACGACGGAGACTTTAATACCTTTTCCGGTGAAGCCGTTCTGCCAAGCCGATGGTGCTTTCAGTTTTGGAATTCCCCAGTCTTGGGTTTGATTCTCAATTTGTACCGTCTGATCGACTTCGATGTGGGCGACGTTCGGATTGTTTTTCAATCCGTTCAGCGCTGCTTTCGGCACTTCGATGGCAGCAGCCGGGATGTTGGCGTATTGCTGTTTGACTTCCATGCCTTCAATCGAGAGCGGGATTTTCTTCGCCGACTGTTTGAACACGACGATGACACGTTCTTTTTCCTTGTCAGGACTGGCATCTACTGCTTGTGGGACGGTTGACAAGACGAGAAGCGAGGCGAGGACGGTGCTACAGATTTTCTTCAATGGATTTCCCCCTTTGGATTATGTAGGCGAGATGACATAATGTCGAACTGCCGTGCTCATAGAGTAACAAGTTTTTCCATCGGGTAGAATATGTCAATCGAATCAATAATCTGAAAATTTAGACAGGTATATCAGGGACAGGGATACAAGACTTTTGGCGCAAGGCAAAGAAGTATGAACGGGTAAGCGGCTGTCACCACATAAAAAAATCGCGAGATGGCAAGGCAGCCATTTCGCGATTCGGTCGTATTATTTGATGACTTTATGTTTCCACAGGATACCGGACTTGAGAAGTCGGGCCACTTTCCCGGTCAGCGACTGTTTCCCCATGAAGACGCCGAAGCCGGCCTTCTTCCCGAGCGATCCGAGCGTGCCTCGGAGTTTAATATCCGGCAACTCAGGATAAGCGACGCCTTTCCACTTGCAGAGCAGCACTTGGACGATCTGTTCGGCTTGTGCCTCGGCGAGTTGACCTGAAGGTGCGTACGGGAGGCTGGCGTTGTCACCGACGACGAAGACGTCAGGCAAATCGGGAACGTAGTGATGCGGTGTCAGTTTCACGCGGCCGCCCCCATCGAGCTCCCAGCCTTGGTTCCGGACGACGGCGACCGGTTGGATCCCAGCCGTCCAAACCGTCAAGTCGGCGGCAAAGTGTTGTTCATGGTTCCACAGACCGTCTGGGTCGACCCGGACGATGTTGGCATTGTTGATGACTTCGACACCGTGCTCTTCAAACCACGATTGAACGTACATCGAGACACGGCTCGATAAAAAGGACAGGACGGAAGGGCCACGGTCGAACAGTCGGACGGTCAGATCGGGACGGCTCTCCCGGAGTTCGCTCGCGAGCTCGACACCGGATAGGCCGGCCCCGACGATCGAGACGATCGAACCGGGCGACAAGCCGTTGATCGCTTGTTGCGTCTTGCGTGACTCTTCTAACGTTTGGATACTGTACGTGAACTCGGCGGCGCCGGGCACGTTATGGTATTTGTCCTCGCAGCCTAAGCCGATGACGAGGTCGTCGTACGGCACTTTTTCCCCGCTTGCGAGCAACACCATCTTGTCGGTCGTATCGATGTCCGTGACTTGCCCGTATATGTAGTCGACTTCTTCCGGGAAATCGACACGGATGTCACGATCGGATACCGTTCCGGCGGCTAGTGCATAATACTCTGTTTTTAATCCGTGATAAGGTAGACGGTCGATTAATGTGATCGATACGTCCTTCAGCTGATGGCCGAGGACGCGTTCGATTACACGCATACCCCCGTAACCGCCTCCTAAGACGACTAATTTGCGCATAAAAATCCCCCTTTGTTACTCTCTAACTGTACCATGATATAATACCTCGTAGAAGAACCATTTTCCCGCAATAGGGGAAGAAAGACGGTGAAAAAAATGATGAATCCGATCATCGAGTTTTGTGCCTCGAACTTAGCGATGGGTTCACAGATCGCCCGGGCAAAACTAGAGTCCGATCCTGACCTAGACGTCGTCGAATATGGCTGTACCGGCTACTGTGGGGTCTGCTCGCTCGACTTGTTCTGTCTCGTCGACGGAGAAGTCGTGATCGGGGAGACGCCGGAGCAACTTGTCACGAACGTGTATGAAAAAATCGAAGAGATGGCCTGGTAAAAAAGTTTGAGAAATCTCAAACTTTTTTCTTTTTGACCCGTTGCTTTTTTAAAAACGGTCTGTTATATTCTAAGAGGTTCGAATGTAGGTTGTCTGACGTTTAACAACAGAAAAAGAAAGCGTTTCAAACGGTAGGGCACATCTCGATTCGGGTATAACACAATCGTCGGTTTTTCAATATGAAAGGAGCACAACACCAATGAACATCATGAGCGTGGTTGGTATTTTGGCATTAATTGGAATCGCTTACATCTTCTCGACCAACCGTAAAGCCATCAAATGGCGTACTGTTCTTGCCGCCTTCGCGGTCCAGTTTACATTCGCATTCCTCGTCCTTTTCACATCGGCAGGACGCGCGGCGTTAGAGTTTATCTCAGGAGGCGTCCAAAACGTCTTGAACACGGCGAACGCCGGGATCGGCTTTGTCTTCGGTTCGGCTGTCGGGGGAGACAACTTCGTCTTCGCGTTCCAGGTCTTACCGATCATCATCTTTATGTCTTCGTTAATTGCCTTTCTTTACTACATCGGTGTCATGCAGTGGGTCATCCGAATCCTCGGTACGGCACTTGCAAAAGCACTCGGTACGTCACGTAAAGAATCGCTCTCAGCGACGGCGAACATCTTCGTCGGTCAGACGGAAGCACCGCTCGTCATCAAGCCTTACCTCCCATCAATGACACAATCAGAATTGTTTGCCGTCATGGTCGGTGGTCTCGCATCGGTTGCCGGTTCGGTACTTGCTGGATACGCCGCACTCGGTGTTCCGCTCGAGTACTTGCTCGCAGCGAGCTTCATGGCAGCGCCTGCTGGTTTGATGTTTGCGAAAATCATCGTTCCGGAAACAGAAACTCCGGATGATGATATCGAAATTGCTGAAGATGAAGAGAACAAAGCAGCAAACTTCGTCGATGCGGCCGCTCGCGGTGCGTCAGACGGTTTGTTCCTCGCATTGAACGTCGGTGCGATGCTTCTTGCCTTCGTTTCATTGATCGCACTCGTCAACTTGCTTCTTGGTGGAATCGGTGGTTGGTTCGGTCTAGAAGGCCTCTCACTTCAATTGATCCTTGGTTACGTGTTTGCACCGCTCGCGTTCGTCATCGGTGTACCATGGGCAGATGCCGTACAATTCGGTAGCTTCCTTGGACAAAAACTCGTCTTGAACGAATTCGTTGCCTTCTCTGAGTTCGCACCGATCATCGGTTCAGGTGATTTGTCAGCTCGTACAGAAGCGATGATCGCGTTCGCACTCTGTGGATTCGCCAACATCTCATCACTTGCCATCCTTCTCGGTGGTCTTGGTGGTATGGCTCCGAACCGTCGTAACGACATCGCACGTATGGGTGTCCTCGCGATTCTCGCAGGTACGCTTGCG
This sequence comes from Exiguobacterium sp. SH3S3, assembly GCF_004337115.1. NCBI lineage: Bacteria > Bacillati > Bacillota > Bacilli > Caryophanales > Exiguobacterium > Exiguobacterium sp. SH3S3. The sequence goes on along the minus strand of NZ_SJUU01000002.1, from coordinate 190,200 downwards.
AACTTGATGTCAGCGACTCTCGCTGGTCTTCTTCTCTAATCGTTATTCACAAACAAGAGCGCTCACTCCGGTGGGCGCTCTTGTTCATGGTTGCCATATAGTGACTACAAAAAATCACCCAAGGGATGTCTCCCTTGGGTGATTGGGCGTTAAGCTTGCAGTTGCATGTGTTGACGTTCGATCCACGGCTTCAACTTCAGGAAGAGCGGGACGAACAAGGCGGTGATCAATAATGCCTTAATCAAGTTGAACGGTAAGATGCCGTACAAGACGAGGTTCGTTTTGACTGCCGGATCGGCCATCTCGGCCATTCCGAAGAAGAACGCGTAAGCTGGTAAAATGAGTAGGTAGTTCAAAATCGCCAAGCTGAGCGCCATCGTGATCGTACCTGCCACGAGGCCTGAAGCGAGCGCTTTATTCGTTTTACGTTTATGGTAGAACCAAGCGACCGGATATATGAATGCGACACCTGCAAAGAAGTTCGCGACTTCACCGACCGGGACGCCGCCACCGTTAAAGACATAGTAGAGGACGTTTTTGAGAGCGACGACCACGACACCTGCGAGTGGCGAGAAGACGATACCGGCGACGAGCGCTGGGATGTCACTGAAGTCCACTTTTAGGAATGGTGGCAGGAAGGGTAGCGGGAAGTTAAAGAGCATGAGGACGAATGAAATCGCCCCGAGCATCGATAGCGTCACCAGTGTTGTCAATCGTTTGTTGCGCGTTGTTTTCATCAAAATCTCTCCTTTTGTCGCTCCTTGATGAATGGCACCCGTCGCATAGAAAAACCCGATTGTGTGAACAATCGGGAGAGTTTACGCGCATACGAAACAGATGTTCTCGTCAACGTTTAAGCCACGCCAAAGAAAACATCCAAATATCGGTCGGATGCCGCCATCTTCTCCCATCCAGACTTTACTGTCGGCTTTCGAATCTCACGAAATCAGCAAGCAACGCCTTGCTCGCTCACGGGCTGAGAAGAACTTGTCTTCAATACCGCCGGTCGGGAATTTCACCCTGCCCCGAAGATGGAACGATTTAATTTTTTTTGTTACAGTTTAGTTATACAAGATATTTCACAAAATCACAAGTCAGTTGACTTGAAGTGAAGATAAATGAGGAGGAGTTCAGATGATTCATTTGACAGAGCCAGCCGCACTACAAGTCATCGATATGATGAAACAGACCGAACGCCCTGAAAATCAGTTCTTACGGATCAAAGTCCAAGGCGGTGGGTGTACCGGCCTATCCTATGGGATGGGGTTCGATGAAGACAAGACGGACAAGGATGTCCAGTTCGACCATCATGGCGTCCGCGTCATCGTCGCCGAAGCCGACCATGGTGTCGTCGACGGGCTCGAGATCGACTACAAGCAGTCGATGCTCGGCGGGGGCTTCACGATCAAAAATCCGAACGCGATCGCGACGTGCGGTTGCGGTTCGAGTTTCCGGACGGCGGCGAACGCCGGCACGCCCGGGGATTGCTAAACGATAGACGGGTTGCCGACATGTTCGGCAACCTTTTTTGGTGAGCATGTTAATGAGAGGAAATGAACGGGAATATTGGATGGAGAAGGATGAGAAGGGGGTAGGTACGATGAGGAAAGTGTTGATTTTCGGTGGCTCACGTTACTTTGGGAAACGGCTCGCGCTCCGTCTCGCTGAAGCGGGAGACGACGTGACGATCGTCACACGCGGTCAGCTGCAAGTGCCGGAAGCGGAAGGCATCCGCTCCATTAAAGGCGACCGTCAGTCGGTCGCGACGATGAAAGACCTCGCACGCAACGAGTATGACCTCGTCTACGACAATATTTGTTTCAATCCGTATCAGGCGAAGATCGCGACAGACGCCTTCATGGATCGGGTCGGGAAATATGTGCTCACGTCGACGATGTCCGTCTATGCGCCAGAGGCAGCTTTAAAAGAGAGCGACTTCAATCCGCTCCATCACGAATATCACCTCGACGCGGAACACGATTACGGACAAGGGAAACGAGAGGCCGAATCGTACTTCTTCCATCGGGCCTCATTCCCGGTCACGACGGTGCGGTTGCCGATCGTCCTAGGGCCGGATGATTACACCGACCGGTTAAAATTTTATGTCGACGCGGTTCGGAACGAAGAACCGATCGTATTACATCACCCGGAGGCGTTGATGGGATTCATCTCGAGTTTCGAGGCGGCAGCTTTCTTGGAATGGGTCGGCCGTGCCGACGTGAGGGGGCCGTTCAACGCCGCGAGCGACGGCCTCATCTCGCTAGGTGCGCTCATGGAACGAATTGGACAGCATATCGGTAAACCGGTCCAAATCATTAAGGATGGGGCGTCGTCCCCGTACGATACGGACGTCGACTACTACATGTCGAACGCCGAGGCGAAAAAAGCTGGCTTCGTGTTCACGCAACTCGATGATTGGATTGACCGTGTCATCATTCAAACGATCCGCAAATGAAAAAACGGCCTCTCATCGTTCGCAGATGAGAGGCCAGTCTTTATTTCCCGGCAAATACCGAGGTTGAATGTTGTGGGTGACGCGCTGTCGGGTCGACGAGCTGCTTCACTTGGTTGATGGCGATCGGTGCTTCACCGAAGCCGGTCGCGATCAATTTCACTTTGCCTTCGTACGTGGCGATGTCACCGCAAGCGAAGATGCCGGCGACTGTCGTCTCCATCCGTGAGTCGACACGGATCGTGTTTTTCTCAAACTCCATGCCCCAGTTTTTGATCGGGCCGAGCGATGAGACGAACCCGTAGTTACAAATCAAGTCGTCGATGTCGACGAACTTCGATTCGCCATCTTTGTCCGTCAGTTCGACCGACTCGATATGCGTCGCGCCTGAGAGTGATTCGATATTATAAGGCGTCCAGACGTTGATCGTCGAGGCCTTCATTTGTTCGACCGTATGCTCGTGAGCCCGGAAGCGGTCACGACGGTGGACGATATGGACTTCTTTGGCGATACCTTCGAGCATGAGTGCCCAGTCGACGGCCGAGTCGCCGCCGCCGGCGATCATGACGCGACGGTCGCGGAATTTCTCCATGCTGTCGACGAAGTAATGAAGGTTCGCATAATCTTCACAACCGTCCAGTCCGAGCGGACGTGCGGCGAACGCGCCGTTGCCGGCTGTGATGATGATCGCTTTCGTATGGTACTCGTCCTTGTTCGTCGAGATGTGGAACGTACCGTCTTCGAGTCGCTCGACCGTTTCGACCGTCTCGCCAAGGCGATAATCTTGTTCGAACTGATCGGCTTGCGCTTTCAGTTGGTCGACCAAGTCTTGGGCCTTCACTTTCGGGAAGCCGGCGATGTCATAAATATATTTCTCTGGATAGAGCGTCGATAATTGCCCGCCTAGTTGCGGCAAGCTTTCGATCAACGTCGCATCGAGTTGGCGCATACCTGCATAAAATGCGGTGAACAGTCCGATCGGACCGCCACCGATAATGACTACATCTTTCGTCGATTTCATCGAATTCCTCCTCATGAAGCGTGTACTTCTATTATATGGTCTAACGTGAACTAAATCCATTCAGTACAAAGATGCAATACTTTCGAAAAAAATTCAAGAAGATAAGCTTTTTCATTGAGAAAACAGATTAAACGTCGTACAATGAACGGGAAGCAATTGTGAACATTGGTTGAACAAGAATTAGGCTTTATTGTGAACATCTATGTGAAAAAACACACAACATAGTTGTTCAGGAAAACAAAACTTTTAAAATAAGGTGGAAATGAACATGAAACGACCTAACATTGTTATCCTCGGCGCAGGTTTCGGTGGACTCATCACGGCAGTAAACCTGCAAAAGACGCTCTCAGCTGGAGATGCAAACATCACGTTGATCAACAAACACGATTACCATTACCAAACGACTTGGCTTCATGAGCCGGCGGCCGGAACGATGAAGCCTGAGCAAGCTCGTGTCTACATTAACGATGTCGTCAATGCATCACGCGTTAAACTTGTCAAAGGGATCGTCGATCGCGTCGATACTACAGCCAAACAAGTGATGCTCGAAGACGGATCGACTGTCGAGTACGATTACGTCGTCTTCGCCCTCGGTGGCGTACCGGAAACGTTTGGTATCCCGGGCCTTAAAGAGAACGCGATGACGATCAACTCGCTCAACAGCGTTCGTAAAATTAAAGAACATATCGAGTACTCGTTCGCACAATACAAGACAAGCGGATCATCTGACCGTGCATTCGTCACGATCGTCGTCGGTGGTGCCGGATTCACAGGTATCGAGTTCCTCGGTGAGCTCGTCAACCGTGTCCCTGAACTTTGCAAACAGTACGATGTTCCCCGTGAAGCGGTCCGCATCGTCAACATCGAGGCAGCGCCAACGGTTCTTCCAGGGTTCGACCCGGAACTCACGACGTATGCGCAAAAATGGCTCGAGCGTAACGGCGTCGAGATGAAACTCGGCAACGGCATCAAAGCTGTAGAGCCAGGTGTCGTCACGTTCGGTCCACTCCAAGGTGAGACGACAGAGACGATCGCAGCGAACACGATCCTGTGGACAGGCGGCGTCAGCGGCAGTCCGACCGTAGAGAAGTCTGGCTTCGAAGCGGTCCGTAACCGCGTCATGGTCGAGGCAGACAACCGTGCCCCTGGCCACGATAACGTCTTCATCATCGGTGACTGCTCAGCGGTCATGGATCCGGTATCAAACCGTCCGTACCCGCCGACGGCGCAAATTGCGACACAGCAAGCGCACAACGTGGCGAAAAATATCGCTGCGCTCATCAACGGCAAGTCGACTTCGAAGTTCACGTATGAGAGCAAAGGGACGGTCGCGTCACTTGGCCATAACGATGGAATCGGAATCGTCATGGGCAAAAAGATCTTCGGTCGCAACGCTTCATTCATGAAGAAAGTCATCGACAACAAACACTTTATCGAGCTCAAAAAATACGGTCTCGTCCTTAAAAAAGGTAAATTCTGATTCGGTTGAGCCAACGAGCAGCCTGTTCATTTGAACGGGCTGTTTTTTCATGTCAACGATTCAGTGAACTTCTTTGACCAAGCGGATTTCTTTTCGGTATAATAGACAACGGGAAAAGGGGGCAATCACATGCATATCATCCAAGCCGTCATCGGCGCGATTTTATATTTAGTCATCTTCTTCAGCATCGGGTTCATCTTGAATATGCTGCTCAAAAAGACGTGGACGCTCGTGTTCATCTATCCGATTTTCGTCATCATGATGATCGACAACGTCAAGCTGTCAAGCTACGTCACGGAAACATCGACCGCGCTCGCGAACGTCTATGAGCGTCTGCTCGGTCTGCAGTTTCTCGACATTTTTATGCTCGGATTCGGATTGCTCGGTGCCATTTTGGCAGGGGTCACCATCCGGTACTTGCGTAAGAGCGGTTACTCGATGTTTTAAAGACGACAGAAATGTTCGTCTTTTTTTGGTTTCTGCCTACTTTTTTAGAAGCTGAACCGATATACTAGATAAGATAACGATTTAATTAGTAAGGGATGCGATACGAATGACATTACCGATGTATACGATCAAAAAAGTGTTGAATAATAGCGTTGTCATCTGTCAACATGATACGGATCCGGAAGTCATTCTGCTTGGGAAGGGGATTGGCTTCGGCAAGAAAGCGGGCGATCTTGTCGACCCGGCCAGCGTCCCGGAGAAAGTGTATCAATTGACGGACAAAGAAGAGCAATCTCAATACCGCGAGCTCGTGAAGCACGTCGATGAAGACTTCATCGCCTTCATGCAAGACATCGTCGGCTTTATCGAGAGCAGCACGGGGAAAAAAGTTGACCAACATATCCACATCGGCCTGACCGATCACTTGTTCTTTACGATGAAACGAATCGAGCAAGGGATGGAAGTGACGAATCCGTTCTTGCTCGAGACCGAATCGCTCTATCCGAACGAGTACGCGCTCGCCGAACGGATCGTCGACATGATCCACGAGCGCCTCGACGTGTTGCTTCCTGATGCCGAAGTCGGATTTATCGCCCTTCATATCCATTCGGCGACGACGTTTAAAAACGTCCTCGAAGTCAATCGTCATAATCAAATCATCGGACAGATCGTTCAGACGATTGAGAGTCGTTTGAACGTCAAAATGGACCGGACTTCGCTCGATTATAAGCGCTTACTTCGGCACTTAAGGTACGCCGTTGAGCGGGTTGCGACAGGTGAGACGGTCGAGGCCCCACAAAAAATAGAAAAGGTGTTGCGTGAAGAATATCCGCTATGCTATAGTACTGCTTGGGAGCTGATGGGCATCATGGAACGCGAATTAAAGCGTCCTGTCCCACGAGGTGAAGCGACATATTTGACGATGCATCTCCAGCGACTGACTACAAGTAGATAACTGATACCACGTATCTTACGTGTTACTGATTCGATCAGGCATGAGTAAGGAGTGGAACGGCTACGATTTCTCTATTTAGGAGAAGTCTACGTTCTGTACCTTATTCATGCCTGTTTCTGTTTTTATAAACGTTCATTATGAAAACGTTTAGATACGTCGGTTGTCTGACATCTACGTTCGGTTTCAACACAAACAATTACAAAAGGAGGATTTATCATGTTTAAGCAGATTTTTGGTGTTCTTCAAAAAGTCGGTAAAGCGCTTATGCTTCCTGTTGCGATCTTGCCGGCAGCCGGTCTTCTTCTCGCATTCGGTAACGCGATGCAAAACCCGGCCCTTACGTCACGCGCTGGTTGGTTGACGAACGCAGGCGTTGTCAAGTTTGCTCAGCTCATGGAGCAAGCAGGCGGAATTATCTTCTCGAACTTAGCACTCTTATTCGCAGTCGGTGTCGCGATCGGTTTAGCAGGGGACGGCGTTGCCGGACTCGCAGCCATCGTCGGGTTCCTCATCATGAACAAAGTCATGGGTGTTTGGCTCGAACTCACACCTGAGATCATCGCACAAGGTGACCCATCTTACGCGTCAGTCCTTGGTATCCCAACACTTCAAACAGGTGTCTTCGGTGGTATCATCGTCGGTCTGATAGCGGCCTGGGCATACAATAAGTACTTCAATATCGAATTGCCGCAATTCCTTGGCTTCTTCGCTGGTAAGCGCTTCGTCCCGATCGTCACAGCTGTATTGGCTGTCGTCGCGGGTTTCGTCATGCTTCTCATCTGGCCACCGGTTCAGCACGGATTGAACACGTTCTCGAACTTCATGTTGACTGAAAACCGCACGTTAGCGGCGTTCGTCTTCGGTTTAATCGAACGTTCATTGATCCCGTTCGGTTTGCACCATATCTTCTACTCACCGTTCTGGTTCGAATTCGGATCATACACGGATGCAGCTGGTACGATTGTCCGCGGTGACCAAGCGATCTTCTTCGCTCAAATCCGTGACGGTGCCGAGCTTACAGCCGGTACGTTCATGACTGGTAAGTACCCGTTCATGATGTTCGGTCTTCCTGCAGCAGCACTTGCGATGTACCATGAAGCACGTCCTGAACGTAAAGCGGTCGTCGGTGGTCTCTTGGCTTCGGCAGCACTCACATCGTTCTTGACAGGTATCACAGAGCCGATCGAGTTCTCATTCTTGTTCGTCGCTCCACTCTTGTTCGCAGTACACGCAGTCTTCGCTGGTCTTTCATTCATGGTCATGCACATTTTGAACGTCAAAATCGGGATGACGTTCTCAGGCGGTTTGATCGACTACCTTCTCTTCGGTGTTCTTCCTAACCGTACAGACTGGTGGCTCGTCATTCCAGTCGGACTTGCGTTCGCAGTCATCTACTACTTCGGATTCCGTTTCGTTATCCGTAAGTTCAACCTTAAAACACCGGGCCGTGAAGATGAAGTTGTTGAGCAATCAACTGCTACTGGTTCGGAACTTGCACAAGATATCCTCGTTGGTTTCGGTGGTTCACAAAACATCAAACACCTTGACGCATGTATCACACGTCTTCGCGTCGAAGTTAAAGATAAGAGCCAAGTGAACAAAGAAGAGTTGAAACGTCTCGGGGCAGCTGGTGTCCTCGAAGTCGGTAACAACATTCAAGCCATCTTTGGACCGCGTTCGGATGCATTGAAATCAGAGATGCAAGCGGTCATCGCTTCAGGTAACGAAAAGAAAGCAAACTAAGTATTAAGCCAATCCGTTAAGGGTTGGCTTTTTTTGTGTGGGGAAACGGTTTCAGCCTGGTATCAGATGGGGAAAAGTAAGTATTCTGACAAAAGGAGGAACCATGATGTGGAAGAAAGTGTTTGGTGTATTGCAGCGGATCGGGAAAGCGCTCATGCTTCCGGTTGCGATTTTGCCGGCAGCCGGTCTATTACTCGCCTTTGGTACTGCGTTCCAAAATCCTGATCTCGTTTCGCTGTTACCTTTCTTGGCAAATGATGCACTCGTCCTCGTTTGGCAAGTCATGACCGATGCCGGGGATATCGTGTTTGCCAATTTAGGTCTGTTGTTCGCCGTCGGGGTCGCCATTGGGCTGGCCAACGGAGACGGTGTTGCCGGGTTAGCAGCTATCGTTGGTTATTTGATCATGAACAAAGTTATTAGTACGTGGAACGGGATTACTGCAGAAATTGTCCAGGGGGATCCTGCCTATGCATCGGTACTTGGCATCCCGACGCTCCAAATGGGGGTATTCGGGGGTATCATCGCCGGTTTAATTGCCGCGTTCGCGTATAACAAGTACTTTAACATCAAGTTGCCGGACTTCTTAGGATTCTTTGCCGGTAAACGTTTCGTTCCGATTGCGACCGCCGCGTTCAGTTTGGTGATCGGGATTGCGCTGGCCTATGTCTGGCCGCCGATCGGTACTGCCATCAATACGTTCTCGAGCACGATCATTGAGGCGAACGTGGCGGTTTCCGCCTTCGTTTTCGGATTGGTCGAACGCTCGTTGATCCCGTTCGGTCTGCACCATATTTGGTACTCACCGTTTTGGTTCCAGTTCGGGGAATATACGAACCAAGCGGGGGATCTCGTCCAAGGGGACCAACGGATCTTCTTCGCCCAACTTCGTGACGGCGTCGATTTCACAGCCGGGACGTACATGACCGGGAAGTTCCCGTTCATGATGTTCGGATTGCCTGCCGCCTGTCTCGCCATGTTCCACACCGTTCCGAAAGAGCGTCGTAAAGACGTAGAAGGACTTTACTTCTCAGCAGCCCTCACTTCATTTTTGACGGGGATCACAGAACCGGTCGAGTTCTCGTTCGTCTTCGTCGCACCACTTCTCTTCGGTATTCATGCCGTGTTCGCTGGACTCTCGTTTATGACGATGCATTTGCTAAACGTAAAAATCGGGATGACGTTCTCGGGCGGACTCATCGACTACATGTTGTTCGGGGTATTACCGAACCGGACGGCTTGGTGGCTCGTCATTCCAGTCGGTCTCGTCTTCGCGGTCATCTATTACTTTGGATTCCGTTTCGCGATCACGAAGTTCGATTTGAAGATTCCAGGTCGTGACGTCGTCGCTGAAGGACGTGGCGCCCGAACGGTCGTCGGCGATGACCTTCCGTACGAAGTGCTCGTCGGTCTCGGCGGTCCTGAGAATATCAAGCATCTTGATGCTTGTATCACACGACTCCGTGTCACCGTGAACGATGTCAAACAAGTCGATAAAGACTTGCTGAAAGATCTGGGTGCCGCCGGTGTGCTTGAAGTCGGTGATAACATCCAAGCTATCTTCGGACCAAAATCCGATACACTCAAGTCGCAAATTGCCGCCATCATCGAAGGTGGCGAGTACAAACCGAAAGAAAAAGCGGTCATCACGCCGGAAGCGGCCGAGCATGCCGACCATCGCTTCCTCGCACCGATGTCCGGTGTCATCTTGTCGCTTGACGATGTACCGGACCAAGTCTTCTCGGGCCGGATGATGGGTGAAGGGTTCGCGATCGAGCCGAGTTCCGGCCAAGTCGTGGCACCGGTCACTGGTCAGATCACGACGTTCTTCCCGACGAAACACGCGATTGGGCTGCTCGCGGACGACGGACGCGAGATTCTCATCCACGTCGGTCTTGATACGGTCAATCTGAAAGGGGAAGGGTTCGTCGCCAAAGTGAAAGAAGGCGACCGCGTCGAAGCGGGAGATATTCTGCTCGATGTCGACCTCGACTTGATCCGTGACAAAGTCCCGTCGCTTATCACGCCGATCATTTGGACGAACGGGGACGGCAAAGTCGTCGTCGTACCGTTCGGAGAGACGGTCGTCGCCGGGGAAGCGCTCGATTTTAGAACGGATGACAAAGGCGCGGAATAAGCGCAAAAAAAAGTGGCTCTCGCAATTTTGCGAGAGCCACTTTTGATTATGCTTTAATATCGAATTTTTGGCTGATGAAGTTGACGACTTCTTCGGCTGTATCCATGTTGAGGACGTCGTTGACGATCGCTTCTGTTTCAGCTTTCGTAAGACGTTTGACGAGGCTACGTGCGCGAAGGACGCTTGAAGCCGACATCGAGAACTCGTCGAGGCCAAGTCCGAGCAGGATTGGAATCGCGAGCTCTTCTCCAGCCATCTCGCCACACATGCCGACCCATTTGCCTGCTTTGTGTGCTTCTGTGATGACGTTGTGGAGAAGGTTCAAGATGGCCGGGTTGAACGGCTGGTACAAGTACGAGACTTTCTCGTTCATGCGGTCAGCTGCCATCGTGTATTGAATCAAGTCGTTCGTGCCGACAGAGAAGAAGTCGACTTCTTTCGCAAATTGTTTCGCCATGACAGCTGTCGAAGGAATTTCGACCATCATCCCTGTCTCGTAGTTACCGACAGCGATGCCTTCTGCTTTCAACTTCGCTTCTTCTTCGAGAAGAAGGGCTTTCGCCGCGCGGAACTCTTCAAGTGTCGCGATCATTGGGAACATGATAGCGAGGTCACCGTGAGCCGAGGCGCGGAGAAGGGCGCGAAGTTGTGTGCGGAACAAGTCCGTTTCTTCAAGGCAAAGGCGGATGGCGCGATAGCCGAGGAACGGGTTCATCTCTTTCGGGAGGTCGAGGTAAGATAATTCTTTATCTCCACCGATGTCGAGCGTACGGATGACGACTTGTTTGCCTTCCATACCTTCGATTACTGTTTTGTATGCAGTATACTGCTCTTCTTCAGTCGGGAACGTTTCTGAATCCATGTAAAGGAATTCTGTCCGATAAAGACCGATCGCATCAGAACCGTTTTTGAGAACGCCTTCAAGGTCGTTCGGTGTCCCGATGTTCGCCGCGAGTTTCACTTTATGACCGTCTGCAGTGACAGACTCTTCGTTGACGAGTTGCTTCAATTCTTCTTTGTACGCTTCGAATGACGCACGTTTTGCGACGTATTCATTGACGAGTTCTTCAGACGGATTGACGAAAACGTCTCCTTCTGTCCCGTCGATGACGACGAGGTCGCCGTTCTTGATTTCTTCGAGTGCGACTTTTGTTCCGACGACTGCCGGGATTTCAAGTGAGCGCGACATGATGGCCGAGTGTGACGTACGACCGCCAATGTTTGTCGCGAACCCTTTGACGTATTTGCGGTTGAGCTGAGCTGTATCAGACGGTGTCAAATCTTCAGCGATGATGATGACTTCCTCTGAAATTGAAGCAGGTGTCATGAACGTGACGCCGAGGATGTGGGCCATGACGCGTTTTGTGACGTCGCGGACATCAGCCGCGCGCTCGCGCATGTACTCGTTGTCCATCGATTCAAAGATCATGATCATCGTTTGAGCGACTTCATCGAGCGCTTTCGCAGCGTTCATGTGTTCGCTTTCAATTTTTTCGTTCACTTGCGAGACGATTTCTGGGTCTTCCACGATGAGCAAGTGAGCCGAGAAAATCTCAGCCTTGTCTTCTCCGAGTTCACGCAGTGTGATCTGGCGGATTTCTTCGAGTTCTGTTTTCGACTGATCGATGGCTGCTTGGAAACGCGCCTTCTCAGCGGTTACGTCCTCGATTTTGTTCGTCGGGATGTCAAATGAAGGTGTCTCCATGACGAATGCTTTCGCAACTGCGATTCCTGCAGATGCGCCAATACCTTTAATGTGTGACATAAGCGTAATCCCTCTCTTCAAAGAAATAGTGTTTTTTCCGACGGTTACCTCGTTAGTTCTTACCCGAAATGAAAAAGGAACTAACGAAAACCCGGAAGATTAAAGTAGCAACGGTCTACTACTAGGGGAAGCCTCGACCGAACAAAGTGGCCTCGCCTCGAGCACGAGGGATGCCTGATTGCGTACTTTCCTATCCTATCATAAAATAAATCATCGTCACAACGAGGAGATAGCCTTTGAATTTGAAGAATTAGCGACGATTGCGCATACTATTTCATTATTTCGATGAAGTTCGTTATGCTTACCTTATATAAAGAAGGGAAGTGGCAAATATGTATCAATTCGCTGAATTAGACTGGACCGGTTCACACGACACGGTCGTTGTCGGAATCGGGGCAGCCGACGCCGTCGAAGCAGGGCTCGACACGTTGTTCAACGGGCGCGTCAAATCGCTCATCCAGTCAGCTGACATCTCGACGAAGACAGGGGAAGTTTCGATCGTGCCGACGTTTGAGGGGAACATCAAACGCGTGCTGTTCGTGGGTTTAGGACAACGTAACGATTCGTCCGTCGAAAACTTGCGGAATTGGTTCGGGAAAGTCGCGAAAGAAATCAAAGCCCGCGCCTTCACGGACGTTGCGGTCGCGCTCGACACGTTTGAACCAGGCACGGCGAGCTTGTTCGCCGAAGCGTATGAGATGGCGACGTATGAGCATCCTACATACAAGTCGGCGCCAAAATCGGCGACACCGGACGTGACGATCACCCTTTTAGGAGACGCGAACGAAGCGGACGTCGAAGCGGGTGCCGCATACGGGCGTGGGGTCAACGTCGCTCGGACGTTGACGATGATGCCGGCTAACATTTTGGACGCAGTGGCGCTAGCCGACTACGCTGTCGACCTGGCCGAGCGTCATGGTTTCAGCTATCGAATCATTGAAAAAGAAGAGATGGAGGCGCTCGGTATGGGGGCGCTGCTCGCCGTCAATCAAGGTTCGATAATCCCGCCGAAGTTGATCGTGCTCGAGTACAACGGTGCCGGTGACGATGCGCCGATTGCCGTCGTCGGAAAAGGTGTCACGTTCGACACGGGCGGTTACTCGATCAAGCCGAAAGACGGGATCGTCGGGATGAAAGGCGATATGGGTGGTGCGGCCACCGTGCTCGGTCTGTTTGAGACGCTCGCGACGACGAAACCGGCTGTCAACGTGCTCGGCGTCATTCCGGCAACGGACAACATGATTTCAGGAGACGCGTTCAAACCGGACGACGTCATTACGGCGATGAACGGGAAAACGATCGAAGTGCTCAATACCGATGCGGAAGGACGACTCGTTCTTGCCGATGCGGTGACGTTCGCGAAGACGTATGAGCCGAAAGCCATCATCGACGTAGCGACGCTGACAGGCGGTGTACTCGTCGCGCTCGGTACTGAGGTGACGGGTTGCCTGACGAACGACGACTCGCTCTATGAGGCACTAGAGACGGCGAGCCGAGCAACGAATGAGCTCGTTTGGCAAATGCCTTACTTTGATGTGTTCATCAAGCAAGTTCGGAAATCTGAAGTCGCTGACTTGAACAACTCACCGGGCCGTTACGGTCATATGATTTTCGGTGGCGCGTTCGTCGGCGAGTTCGTCGGTGACACGCCGTGGCTCCACCTCGATATCGCGGGAACGAGCGAGCGTTCTGCGGCGAGTGATCTCGGTCCAAAAGGCCCGACCGGTGTCATGGTACGTACACTTGCGTCAATGCTCGAAGGATGGAAGCGTTGAAATTCGGATTGATGTTGATCGGTTTGGCCATCGTCGCAGGTCTCGGCTATGCGGCTTGGCCGAGCCAGTTGTTGTTGGGGGTATCCGTCTTTAGTGCGGTGCTCGGAGTTTTGTTTTTGATTCAGGAGGGACGCCGTGGTCGGAGTAGGAATTGATGGGGCACGCGGAGGCTGGGTACGTATCACGTACGATAGCATCTCGCTGTGCTTGACCATCTCAGAACAGTTGGAAGATTTATTGATTGACGGGGCAATCCACTTCGTCGACATGCCGAACGATCTCGGGACGATCTCAAACCCGGACCGGACGTGCGATGCGTGGATGCGGGCCCAGTTGAAGCAACGGAAGTCGTCGATCTTCACGCCGCCGATTCAAGACGTCGTGATGGAACAGACGTATGAAGCCGCCAATGTGAGAAGCCGCGAACTGATTGGAAAAGGAATCAGCAAGCAAGCATGGAACCTCGTGCCGCGTATTCGTGAGTTTCAAACGATTACGGCTGAAGACGTGTATGAGTCGCATCCGGAAGTCTGTTTCTCCGTCATGACCGGACACGAGGCCGATTTCAGCAAAAAGACTGAGGCCGGCGAGGCCGAACGGATCGAGCTGTTGCGGCGCTATTCGAAAAGTTCGCCGTGGAAGTGGAAGATGTCGAACGTCAAAGTCGACGATATCATCGACGCATGTATCCTTGCCGTCGCCGCCTATGAGGCCGGTACGACAGGCTTAGAGACGCATCCGCATCAAACAGAGGGATTACCGTTCGTAGCGGTACCGAAGACAAAAGAGCGATGACCGCGTCATCGCTCTTTTGGTGTCTGGATCGGTCCGAGGACGAACTTCCATATGTAATGAAATACTTGGGCGTTGTAGAGTGCTTTCAGCAATACCGCGAGGACTGGTCCTAAAATGAAACCGAGGACACCGAACAGTTGCAGACCGACAAAGATCGAGATCAAAGCCGCGAGCGGATCGAGGCCGATATGAGAGCCGACGATCTTCGGCTCGGCCAAGTTACGTTGGACGATGACGAGGATATAGAGCACGAGAAGCCCGATCGCGCTGAACCAGTCGCCTGAGATGGCCGCGTAGGCTGCCCATGGCACTAAGAGTGTCCCGACACCGAGGTAAGGCAACAGATCAAAGAAGGCGGCTAACAAGGCGAATGAGAACGGGTTGTCGACACGTAGAATGAACATCCCGACCAAGACGATTCCGAACGTGATGGAAATGAGGGTCAATTGGGCCCGGACATAGCCGAACAAAGCCGAACGTAAATTGAGCATGACGAGTTCGAACTCTTTAAAGCCTTTTCGTTTATTCAACCGTTCGATCGAACGCATGTAAGACGGCCAGTCTTTCGTGATGAAGAACCAGGCTAGGACGATGACGACGAACAAGAGCAGGACGAGCGGGAGTGCGCTCAGGATGTCTTGCAGGAGCCCGGCGACACCTCGTGACAGGACGCCGATCGCGGCACCGAGTTGGACGCCGATTTCAGTGATGCCACCTTCGAGCGATGTCGTTTGACCAGGGTTTAACCGCTGGATGCTGTCGTAGGCGTCGTTGACGAACGGGGCGATTTTTTGATTGAACATACGCTGCACGTAGGCAGTGAACGTCTCGATCTGGTCTGGAAGTTTTTCGGCCGCAATCGTCAAGTAACGGATCAATTGGGTGACGACGATGGCGATGACGCCGCTGACAAGACTCATGACGATTAGCAGTGAAACGAGGGTGCCAAGGGCACGCGGGATCTTCGTTTCACGCTCGAACAAGTTGACGAGGGGGACTGTCAACAAGGATAACAAGAAAGCGAACACGAAAGGATACGTGTACGTAAAGAGGACGCTCAGTCCCCAAATAACGAGCACGAGTCCGATGCCGACAAGGAGAAACCGAAGTAATTGCCAAAGTCTTACAGGAGACATGAGGCGTTGCCCCTTTCCTAACAATTGGATTGAGCATAGTATACCACGCAACTGGTAAATGAAGAGGATGGATAGGTGAGTAAATATGAAGGAGATTCAACAGAAAATCGATCGGATGATTATCCACTTAGGAGGATATTGGCGGCCGTTATCAGGCTTGGCAAGATTATTAGAAGAAGTGGGGGAAGTGGGTGGTGCCTTGCATGACCAGGACGAAGCAGCGCTCGTGGAAGAGCTGTTAGACGTATTCGTCATTTCAACTTGTCTCGCTAATCAGTATGCGATCGAACTTGACGATCAATCGAACGGACGAGGCGAGCGCCTCGTTCATCGCGCTTACTATTCGCTCGTTCGGGAAGCGGGGGAGGTTGCCCGGACCTTGAACGCCTACGAAGGGGATAAAAAATTGAAAGCATCATCGACACCGGGTTCGTTACAGTATCGAATCGAGAGCGTCCAAGCAGCGGTGTTCGATATCGCACGCGAGATTGAGCTTGATTTGTATGCGGAAATCGGTTCGCTGATCGATGAGAAATCCGCGCGCGATTTCGGGCGGTTCGATCATACGCCTGATCCGATCACCGAATCATCGGTGCGATTGTACACGCGTTTTAAACCTGGTCGATATTGGGGAGGAATTGAGGCTAAACCTTCGGAGGAAGCGAGCCGATATAGAGAACGAGAATATAACATGGAACGATTTTTAAAGATTGCCCATGTCGAAGGGCTGGATGGGTTCGTCGTTCGTCAACCGGACGAGCCGTTCATCATGACGTCCTCTCTCGAGCAAGACTGGAAGGTGCCAGAATCGTTCATAATCGACGAAGAATGGCATGAAATAAACAAATTTATCATCATTCGTAAAAAATGGTAGAAAAGTATTCCCCTTTTTATCAAAAATATGCATCTTTTTTTCAATTACTTACTTTTTTTTAAAAAGCGTTATGCTACTATGAAGGTGTTGTTAGTAGAAATTAGCGCGAGAAGAAAGGAATATTTTGGATGAAAATGAAGCTATTGAAAGTTGCTCTCATCTTATCGCTGTTGTTGTTCGGTGCTCAAATCCCTGCGGTTGAGGCATCGACATTAGATGGCGAAACGACTGTCAATTTAAACGTTCGATCGAAACCAAGCACGACGGGAGCCGTCATCACGACGTTACCGAAAGGCACGAAAGTAAAGTATGGGACTTATAACCAATCATGGCATAAAGTGTATTTAAATAGTCGCACTTACTATGCTTCGGCCCCGTATATTAAACGGATCGTCTCGTCACCGACGACGATCAAGACGCAAGCAGCATCATCGACAGGCGAAACGACTGTCAATTTAAACGTTCGAACGAAACCAAGTACGACGGGAACGGTCGTCAAGACGCTACCGAAAGGCACAAAGGTAAAGTATGGGCCCTATAACAAAACATGGCATAAAGTGTATTTGAATAATCGTACCTACTATGCTTCGGCCGCGTACATTAAACAGATTGTCTCGTCACCTACGACGGTTACGACGCAAGAAACATCATCGACAGGCGAAACGACTGTCAATTTAAACGTTCGAACGAAACCGAGTACGACGGGAACGGTCGTCAAGACGCTACCGAAAGGCACAAAGGTAAAGTATGGGCCCTATAACAAATCATGGCATAAAGTGTATTTGAATAATCGTACCTACTATGCTTCGGCCGCGTACATTAAACAGATTGTCTCGTCACCTACGGCGACGAAACCAGTAGAGACAAAAATTCAAGGATACGCCAATCGCAATATCAACTTGTTCGGTAAAACGAGTCAAAGTTCAGCAGTGCTTCTCGTCTTGCCGCAGTACACGGCCGTCACGTACAGCACGTACAACTCAAGCTGGTCGAACGTTTTTGTCGGTTCGAAGACCTACTTCACGCCGACTTCATGGTTGACTGCTGGTAAGGCACCATCAGCACCTGCTGCATCGCCACAAGGGAAAGTGTATATCAACACACCGGGTGATGTCTTGAACGTCAGAGCGACGGCTTCGGCCAGCTCGACGATACTCGGCAAACTTGCACACGGCACGCAAGTCGACCACTACGGTTCATCGAACGGCTTCTACAAGATTAAATACAACAACCGTGATGGTTACATCTCAACGGCGTATGCATCGGCTTCGAAGCCTAGCGCATCAAGTGGTGCGGTCATCATTCTCGATGCCGGACACGGTGGAACCGATCCGGGTGCAGTAAGAAGTTCGCTTTATGAGAAAACGGTCGTACTCGACGTGACGAAACGTACGGAAGCGTATCTTCGTTCGAAGTATGGTTACGAAGTCCGGTTGACACGTTCGACAGACGTTTACTTGACGCTCAATCAACGTGTCCAAGCGGCCAGAAACTTACGTGGCGATCTCTTCGTCAGCCTGCATACGAACGCGGCGACGACATCCGCAGCAAACGGAGTCGAAACGTTCTACTCGACCTCGTCGGCCCATAGTGCCAAGAGTCGGGTGCTCGCAACGAACATCCAATCGAATTTGATGGGTGAAATGTCAGGGATGAGAAACCGCGGTGTCAAGACGGCGAACTACTACGTCATCACGTATAACACGATGCCGTCAGCACTCGTCGAACTCGGGTTCATCTCGTCTCCGCAAGATATTGTCCACCTTCGCAGTGAAGCATCACGCCAGCGCATGGCAATCGGTGTTGCTGAAGGTATTGCCCAATACGTGAGAGCGTACCATTAATTCCAACCTGCTCGCGCAGGAGTATACAGAAGGCCCCGGCTCATTTTGAGCCGGGGCCTTCCTTTTATGTAATAAGCAAGCCCTCGGCCGAATGGGCGAGGGCTTGGCTTATAAGTCGTCGAAACCGTTGGCGTCGGTCACTTTCGCGTATGAGCGTGATTTTTGTTCGAAGAAATCGGATTTCGTCGCGTTGAGCGAGTCGTCCGAATAGGCACGGATCCACGGCATGACGTCCTCGTTGAAGCCTTCATACAAATCGTTCAACCCGATGACGCGCAGGCGTTTGTTGGCAAGATATTTGATGTAATCACGCATCTCGCTGACGTCGAGGCCATCGAGGTCACGGAGTACGTATTCGCACCACTCGATCTCGAGGTCGACCGCTTGTCCCATCGTGTCGTAGACGAACTGGCTGAAGCTTCCGTCGGCGTCGATTTCCGGGTTCTCGGTCAAGACGGCGCGAAGCAGCTGGCTGACGAAATGCGAATGTTGCATCTCGTCCCGTTGGATATAGCTGATCATCGTCGACGTCCCGACCATCTTCTGATGACGGGCGAGGTTATAGAAGTAGGCGAATCCGGAATAGAAGTTGATGCCTTCAAGGATGACCGAGGCGACGAGAGACTTCGCGAAGTTCTCCGCGTTCGGCACGGCCCGGAAGTCTTCATACAAGTCTAAGATGAACTGATTACGTTTCATGACCATCTCGTCATCTTTGGCGATATCGAAGATGCGGTTCTGCTCGCTGAGCGGAACGAGACTCGACAACACGTAGCTGTACGATTGATTATGGACGACTTCTTGCTGGGCGATGATGGCGAGCACCGAGTGGACCGACGAGTCGGAAGAGAACATCGCCGACTCGAGAATGTAGCGCGTCTGCACCGAGTCGAGAATCGACAACAAGCCGATGATGCGCTTGAACGCGTCTTGTTCACGCTCGGTCAGTTGCGGCCATTGTTGCATGTCTTTTGACATCGAGATCTCATCTGGGATCCAAAAGTTAGACAGCAACTGTTTATAAATTGTATAAAATTGTGGATAGGCGATATCGTTCCAGTTGACGATCGAACTCGTCTCGCCACCGATAATGGCTGTCGCCCGATTAGGATGTTTGGGCGACAGTAGTTTGATTTTTTGAATAGTCATAGACGTGTACTCCTTCTTCGGCGTTTCGTGCCAATCGTTCGGTCCAAGCACGGACGTTGTACGGTTGGTTGCGCGGCGACTGTTCGATTTTCAACAGTTCACCGGCAAGGGGGATTCCAAACTTCGAAAGGTGGTATGCCATCTCGTCGACAGCGCGGCAGAAATGAACGAACATCTTGTCACCCGTCCCGAAGACGGCGGCTTGACGAATCGGTACCGACTGCTCTTTCAAGAGAAGCCGGAACGTATCTTTCATCTCGTCTGGCAAGACGCCATCGGCCCACGTGTACGACCCGAAATAGACGAGGTCGTACGTGGCGAGCGCTTGGGCCTCGCGATGGCCGATGCGGTCCGCTTCGTACAAGACGGCACGGTCGCCCCGATTGACGTGGGTCGCCTGAATCAACTCGGCGACCTCTTCTGTATTCCCGCTCATTGAACTATAGACGATTGCGACGTTCATGGTTAGGTCCCACCTTTCGTTAAACAGATGTTACGACGAACACGATTCGCATTCATCGACTTCGACGGTCGTTGAACGCGTGTAATAGATCGATTTCATACCGAGCGACCATGCCTCGAGGTGCATCGCCAGCATTTCAGTCGCCTTCACGTCGTTCTTGACGTATAAGTTGAAACTGATCGCTTGGTCGATGTGGCGTTGGCGGGCCGCGTTTTGACGGATGCTCCAAAGTTGGTCGACTTCAAACGCTGATTTGTAGAACCAGTTCGTCTCCGAGTTGAGGTCAGGGACGGTCACTGGGATCTTATAATTTTTCTTCTCTTCCGAATATACTTTCTTATAAATCGGGTCGATCGAAGCGGTGCTACCGGCGATGATCGCTGTCGACGAGTTCGGTGCGACGGCCATCATGTAGGCGTTGCGGACACCGTTTTGGTGAACCTCGGCCGCGAGGCCGTCCCAGTCGAGCTCGTCGTGCGACCGGTAGTTGCGGCGACTGAAGTATTCGCCCGTGTGCCATTCCGAACCTTCGAACACGCCGAACGCGCCTTTTTCTTTCGCGAGTTCCATCGAAGCGTGAATCGTGAGATAGGCGATTTTTTCGTAAAGTTTCTCAGCGTACTGGACGGCGTCGACCGATTCCCAGCGGATGCCTTCGAGGGCGAGCAAATGGTGCCACCCGAACGTGCCGAGACCGACGGAACGATATTTTTGGTTCGTGATCATCGCTTGTGGCACTTCGATCGTGTTCAGGTCGATGACGTTATCGAGCATTCGCATTTGAATCGGGATGAGGCGCTCGAGCACGTCGGATTTGACGGCGCGTGCGAGCGCGATCGAGCTCAAGTTACAGACGACAAAGTCGCCCGGCGTCTTCGTGATAACGATTTTCCCGTCTGCTGTGTACTCTTCATCGATTGTCGTCGCCGACATGTTCTGAGCGATTTCTGAACAGAGGTTCGAGCTGTAAATCATACCCGCATGTTTGTTCGGGTTGGCGCGGTTGACCGCATCCCGGAAGAACATATACGGTGTGCCCGTCTCGAGCTGTGAGCGCATGTAACGTTTGACGAGGTCGATGGCCGGCACGGTCACGCGTGTGAGCTCGGGATTGTTGACACAAGCCGTATATTTCTCGGTGAACGAACCGCCGTTGTCCGTCTCGTCGTAGAAGTCTTCAAGGCTGAAGCCCATGACCGTGCGGATCTCATGCGGGTCGAACAAATGCCAATCGCCACGGGCTTCGACGGTACGCATGAACAAGTCCGGTAAACAGACGCCGGTGAACAAGTCATGAGTGCGGAGGCGCTCATCGCCGTTGTTCAACTTGGCATCGAGGAATTCAAAGATATCCTTGTGCCAGATGTCCAAGTAGACGGCGATCGAGCCTTGACGCATGCCGAGCTGGTCGACCGAGACGGCCGTGTTGTTCAACTGCTTCATCCAAGGCAACGCGCCGCTCGAGACACCTTTGAATCCTTTAATGTCACTTCCGCGTGAACGGATTTTGCCGAGGTACACCCCGATGCCACCGCCGCCTTTTGAAAGTGTGGCCACGTCCGTGTTCGAGTCGTAAATACCGCGGAGTGAATCGTCGACCGTATCGATGAAGCAAGAGCTAAGCTGCCCGTACGATTTACCAGCGTTCGAGAGCGTCGGCGTGGCGACGGTCATGTACAGGTTCGATAGCGCCCAGTAGGCTTCTTCGGCAAGTTGGACCCGCTTAGACGCGGCCTCGTTTTGCATGAGCGTCATGGCGATGACCATAAACCGCTCTTGTGGGAGCTCATATAAGTTTTTGACGTGATCGCGTCCGAGGTAACGGTCCGCCAACGTCCGTAGGCCGATGTAAGTGAAGAGACGATCGCGTGACGGGTCGATCAACGTCTCTAAATAAGCGATATCTTCTTTAGAGTATGTGTCAATTAACGCCGACGTGAAGATGCCTTTGTTCGTCAGCGTCTTGATCATCGAATAGAGTGAGCCGTAACGCATCGAAGCGTCATACCCGCGGTTGCGTGCTGCTTCAAGGTAGAGACGGTTTAAGTACATCTCGGTCGCGACGAACGTCCAGTCCGGCTCTTCAGCCTTCAACATATCGAGGGCGTGCATCGTCATCAAGTCATATACTACATCTTGTGTCAGTGATTTTGAATCGAGTGCTCGAATCAAACGTTCCTCGTAGCGTGCGACGCTGAGCTGCGGGTAACGTTGTGTTAAGGATTGGATCAATGTCGCTACGTCGGCAAGGGTTGGTGTTGCCGGCAACATCGTCTCGTGGTGGATAGGGGATGTCAAAACGATCACTCCTTCTTCGGGTGTAGAAATTATAAAGGTATAGCGGAACTTGTCCGATTCAACGTCAATGGGGATAGAACGTGATAAATATCCGTTAACTATATATTGACGTTTTATTCTCTTTTTAATCATAAATCACCCATATTTAGTTTTGCAATCATTGAAATTTATAAAACTGTGACGATGCGAATTACTTTTACTCTAAAACGGCTCTCTCAACCGTTTTGAGACGTGATATGAGACGAAAAAAAGATTTACCAACTCCCGAGGTCAAAGCTGTCCACTTTTTTTGTAAGCGTTCAATCTGGTTTGTCAATACGAAAAGAGAGGAGAACGTCTTTGATTTCATGAATCAGTAAAAAAGTTATGACCAGGAACCAATACTAGATATAGTGTTGTCTCGATTTGAAAAAGCGGGAAATCCGAGGTAAGGCTAGCGCCATCGTCAAAAGTGCGGTAGATTGAGGAAGTACGATATACTATCAAGGCTAAAAAGAAGGGTTTTAAAAATGCGTTCAGAAGATTTATTATTAGCATGGGACCCGCTCGGTTACGGGCTTGGGTCTTACGGGCCAGAGTTCGATGACATCACAGTGGCGCTCGTGCAGATCGACTCGGAAGCGGAGTTGAATGAAAGGATCCGTCGCATTCTAACGGATTCGTTTGGAGAGTGCCCGTCTGAGGACGACACGCGCGCCATGGCCAGACAATTACTTACATCTTCAGAAGCTTGTCAATTATAAGGGGGAACCAACATGTTACGAATCGATCCAACACCTAATCCAAATGCAATGAAAATCACGCTTCCTGAAAACGTCTTCGGAGCTAAGAGCCAAAGCGTGAAAGCCGGCGAATCAACAGAGCAACCGCTTCTCGCGAAACTCGTCACGATCGAAGGTGTCGAGAGCGTCTTCGCTTACGGCGATTTTGTCACAGTATCAAAAGAGAACGGCGTCAGCTGGGAAGCGATCTTACCGCACGTCGAAACTGCTTACCGCGGATGAACCCGCTCGTTTCGATCGTCATTCCGGCCTACGCACGCGAGGCGGAACTGACGGAACTACTCGAGAGTTTGACGGTACAGACGTTTCAACAGTTCGAAGTGCTTGTAGTAAATAATGATGGGCCGCCAAAGCAACATCTTTTGGCGCCTTTTTTGAATCGATTGTCGGTTCGGTTGATCGAACTTGAAGAAAATCATCACGTCAAAGCGCGAAACCGAGGCGTGATGGAGGCGAGAGGCGAATACATTCTTTTATTAGATGACGATGATTTACTCATGCCGACCCATATCGAACGAGCACTCGATGATTTGACGACGGCAGACCTCGTTTTCACCGATGCGGAACTGTTTCGGTTCACATGGCAAGACGGGCGGCGGGTCGTCACGGAGTGGGAGGCGTTCGCCTACGAGCTCGACTTGGACCGGATTCGGCAAGACTCGACGTTCATCCCGTCCGGCACGCTCTACCGCAAGCGGCTTCACGACGTCATCGGCATGTTCGATGAGACGGTTTATAACTATTGGGACTGGGACTTTATTTTACGTGTGATCGAGCACGGGACGGTCGTTCATCCAGCCCGGGCGACGGTGCTCTACGCTTTTAACGGAACCGACAACTTATCGGCGAAACAAGATGAGACGCGTCGACGGTACTTTGAGCGGTTTTGTCAAAAACACGGCTTGGTGAATATGGAGATGAAGAATTTTCACATCGTCCAGTCCGAACGGCGGGACTACGTGAGACAGACAGAAAGGTCGTTCGCAGGGACGTTTCCCGGTAGAACGGAAGGAGACAACTAATATGTACACAACAAAAGAGTTAGAACTTTTGGAATTGCTTGAAGAAAAAGGATACCTCGAGACGAAGTTGCTCGCGGACTTGCTCGCGACCGATGAGGCGACCGTCGAAACGATGCTCGAGAAGTTCAAAGCGGACGGCATCTTGCTCGGTTTCCGGGCGATGATCAACTGGCAGAAGATCAACCGTCACGATGTCACGGCGTTCATCGACGTCAAAGTCACACCGAAGCGAGGTCGCGGGTTTGACGAGGTAGCCGAGCGGATTTACCGCTTCCCGGAAGTGACGGCTCTCTATTTGATGTCGGGCGCGTACGACCTGCAAGTCGTCATCCGGGCGAGTTCGCTCCAAGACGTGGCGTCGTTCGTCTCGGATAAACTGTCACCGCTTGACTCGGTCGTGTCGACGACGACCCACTTCAAGTTGAAGACGTACAAGCATGACGGTATTTTGTTCACCCCGCAAGTCGAAGACAAACGGTTGAACATCACGCCATGAAGTCGCTATCGAATCAAGTCGTCTCGATGAAGCCGTCTGGCATTCGCCGTTTCTTCGATTTGGCACAGACGATGGAAAATGTCGTCTCTCTTGGGGTGGGAGAGCCGGACTTCATCACGCCATGGAACGTCCGCGAAGCGAGCTACGCGGCACTCGAGCAAGGCTATACGGCTTATAGTGCCAACGCGGGCCTACTCGAGCTGCGTGAAGCGATTGCTCGTTACATGACCGACCGTTTTGACGTCACGTATGACCCGGCGACCGAACTGATCGTCACGACAGGGGCGTCTCAGGCGCTCGATATCGCCTTCCGTGCTTTATTGAACCCAGGTGACGAGGTTCTCGTCGTCGAGCCAGCTTTCGTCTCCTACGGGCCGCTCATTGAATTAGCCGGTGGGACCGTCGTCCCGGTCGCTTGTCGTCCGGAATCCGGGTTCCGCTTGAATCGGGACGACGTCGCAGCAGCGATCACGGAACGGACAAAAGCGATTTTGCTCTGCTTCCCGTCGAACCCGACCGGCGCGACGATGACGGGCGACGAACTTGCCGAAATCGCGGAACTCGCTACGAAACATGATTTGTGGGTTGTGAGCGATGAGATCTACGCAGAGCTGTCTTACGATGCCCCGTTCACGAGCTTTGCGACGCTCCACGACATGCGCGAGCGGACGATCGTCATCAACGGTTTCTCAAAAGCGTTCGCGATGACCGGATGGCGCCTCGGCTTCACGTGTGCACCGGAAGTCGTGACCCGGGAAATGCTTAAAGTGCATCAGTACGGCATGATGTGTGCGCCGACGCTCGTCCAATTTGGAGGGCTAGAGGCGTTGCGCAGCCGTGACCAACACGTCCCGAAGATGGTGAAGAGTTATCGCCAGCGTCGTAACTATTTTATCCAGGCGTTAAACGACGCAGGTCTCCCGACCCACGTCCCGGGTGGTGCGTTCTATGCATTCCCATCCATCCGCCATACCGGGCTTTCGAGCGAAGAGTTCGCCGAACGGTTGCTGCTTGAAGAGCGAGTGGCGGTCGTTCCGGGCAATGCGTTCGGAGCGAGCGGGGAAGGCTTTGTCCGTGCGAGTTATGCGACGTCGATCGAGCAGCTTCAAGAAGCGATCCGCCGTATCGATCGGTTCATGAAACAGTTTGAACTGGCAACATCAACGACAGACTCTCAGCGATGAGGGTCTGTTGACGTTTTGACGATAAGGTTAACGGTGATCGCGCCTCGCCACGACCGAATATCGACCGATTATTCTAAAATGGGTTGAACGATGTAACATAAAATGGGAAGATAAACGAAAGTGGCGTGTGAATATAGATTATGGGGTCGAGATTGAGGGCGGATTAGAAGGTAAATGAGTGAGGCACCCGAACCTTGAACATTCGTACGAACCGACCGCGACGGACTTGGGGATATCGGTCGGTCGATTCGCGATGAGTTTGGACGAGATGGCTAGTGGGGATGTCTATGACATCGGCTAGCAGCGGACGTTTGCGACATCTTAAAACAAAAAAAGGGCTAGGCGTTAGCCTAGCGGAATCAGGGGGGAATACTTGAAGTCTTGCTTGATTTGTATTTACCCTGAGGTGCGACTTTGAAACGTCAAAATAATCCTAAATAATCTTTTTTACTATTTTCTACACTTTATCGAAAAAAGTATGTTATAGTAAGTTGATGAATTTAGCATAGGAGTGTTTGTAATGGCAAAATACGAAAAAGATCAAGTTTTAAAAGGTAAAGTAACAGGAATTCAACCTTTCGGTGCGTTCGTCGCACTCGACGACGAGACACAAGGTCTTGTCCACATCTCTGAAATCTCACATGACTACGTGAAAGACGTGAACGAGTACGTTCAAGTCGGCCAAGAAGTTGAAGTGAAAATTCTTGATGTTGATGAAGCATCTAAGAAAATCAAGCTTTCAATGAAAGCGACACAAGAAGCACCAAAACGCGAGAAGTCGGCTAAGCCAGCTCGTCGTGGCGCACCACGCCGCAACGAAGCTTCAAACTTCAAGCAAGAAGAAGCGCCAGGCTTCACAGTCCTCAAGGACAAGCTCGAAGACTGGATCAAAAACACGAACTTCAAAAAGTAAGTGATGAAAGGCGGCCTATTCCAAATAGGTCGCCTTTTTTTTGTACAGGAAATTGAATAGACGTTCCCGAAAGAGAATTAGAGAAAGGAGTGGTCTACATGAAGATTGGAATCATCGGGACAGGGGGCATCGCCACAAACGCACACATCCCGCATTACATCGCGGCCGGGGCGGACGTCGTCGCGGTCATGAACCGGACACGGGAGCGCGGGGAGGCGGTTGCCCGTCAGTTCGGGGTTGAACGGGTTTATGACACGGTAGCAGACATGCTCGATAGCGAGCAACTTGATGCGGTCAGCGTCTGCACACCGAACGCCCTGCATAAAGACCATGTCATCCAGGCGCTCGATGCCGGTTGTCACGTCCTTTGCGAGAAACCGCCGGCCATTTCGGAGCGTGAGGCGGACGAGATGTTACAAGCGGCCAAACGGGCCGGCCGGACGCTCCACTACGGCTTCCATTTCCGGCATCGGACGGACACGCAACTGCTGAAACGCTTGATTGACTCAAATGAACTCGGTCACATCTATGCGGCGACCGCGCTCGCCCTAAGGCGCCGTGGCATCCCAGGTTGGGGCGTGTTCACGGACAAGGAGCTCCAAGGAGGCGGGGCGCTGCTTGATATCGGCGTCCATATGCTCGACCTCGCCCTCTATTTGATGGATTATCCGAAACCGGTCGACGTGATCGGTCATGTCGGACAGTATCTTGGGACGCGTCCGGGTGTCGGGCTGATGGGGGACTGGGACGCCGACAACTTCTCGGTTGAAGACACGGCCCGGGCGATGATCACGTTCGAGAACGGGGCCTCTCTCTTTTTAGATGCGAGCTTCATGGCGAACATCGGGCCGAAGGATACGATGAACGTGGAACTGAGAGGGACAATCGGCGGGGCATCGTTGTTCCCGCTCACGATCCACACGGAAGAACATGGCGCTCTGTTTGACAAGACGCCGGCTCATTTGACGTTACAAGACCCGTACGCGACACAGATTCGCTCCTTCCTTGAGGCGTGTCGGCATGAGCCGTCATACGAGCAGGCCGAACAGGCGGTCCTGCTTCATCAAATCATCGACCGCATATACAGTCAGGGCTAATCACTTTTCAATCCAGAAAAACAGGGTATATAGTGTAGGTGTTACATATTTTTGAAGGAGGATGACTTATGCACAACTTTGAATACAAAAACCCAACGAAATTGATCTTCGGGACGCATCAGATCGAGAAGCTCACAGGGGAGCTCAAAGCGCTTGACGCGAAGAAAGTGATGCTCGTCTATGGAGGCGGGAGCATCAAGAAGAACGGGACGTATGAGGAAGTCGTTGCTGAATTAAACAAAGCGGACATCGAGTTCGTCGACTTCTCAGGTGTCGAACCGAACCCGCGGATTGAAACGGTGAGACGTGCGGTCACGAAAGCGCGCGAAGAAGGCATCGACGCCTTGCTCGCGGTCGGCGGCGGTTCAGTCATCGATTGCACGAAATTGATCTCGGCAGCGATCCCGTATGACGGCGACGCATGGGACATCGTCCTCCGTGACCATATCCCGACTGAAGCGGTACCGTTCGGGACGGTGCTCACGCTCGCGGCGACAGGTTCTGAGATGAACTCCGGTTCGGTCATCACGAACTGGGAGACGCAAGAGAAATATGGTTGGGGCCACCCGCTCGTCTATCCGACGTTCTCGATCCTCGACCCGCGCTATACTGTGTCGGTGCCGAAAGACCAAACGATCTATGGCATCGTCGACATGATGAGCCATTGTTTCGAGCAGTACTTCCACCCGAACCACGCTCCGGTCCAAGAGCGGATGACCGAAGGCGTCTTGAAAGCGGTCGTCGAGTCGGCACCGAAGCTCGTCGACGACTTAGAGAACGTCGACTTACGTGCCATCATCTTGTTCGCAGGCACGATCGCCTTGAACGGGGTCTTGCAGATGGGCGCTTCTGGCGACTGGGCGTCGCACAACATCGAGCACGCCGTTTCGGCTGTCCATGACATCCCGCACGCCGGCGGCCTCGCCATCCTCTTCCCACGCTGGATGGAGCACGTCCTTGAAGAAGACAACGCGGCACGGTTCGCACGACTCGGGACAGAAGTATTCGACGTCGAACCGGGTGCGACCGACGTCGAGACGGCGAAACGCACGATCACAGCGGTCCGTGCCTTCTTCGACCAACTTGGTGCGCCAAGTTCGCTCCGCGACTATGAGATCGACGAATCGACGTTCGAGGCGATCCTTGATTCAGCGATGAAACGTGGAGCGTTCGGACGTTTCCGTACACTCGAACGCGAAGACGTGGCTACGATTCTCGAGCTGAGCAAATAAGGCGATTTGATGCCTATTTTGCAATAATGATTGAACGAATCCGTCGTTTCCGTTTATGATGGGTCATGTATGGCTCTTAGATGAGCGATTTAAAGGAGGAAATGCCATGTCAACAGTACGTTTCGATTATTCTAACGCCCTGTCTTTCGTCGGGGAACACGAAGTCGATCAAATGCAAGAAACGGTGAAAGCACTCCATTCGGTCATCCACGACCGGAGCGGTGCCGGCAGCGATTTTCTAGGCTGGGTCGACCTTCCAACGAATTTTGATACGGATGAGTTCGCACGTATCAAAGCGGCCGCTGAACGAATCCGCGACAACTCAGACGTCCTCGTCGTCGTCGGAATCGGTGGGTCGTATCTCGGCGCTCGTGCAGCCATCGAGATGCTGCAACATTCATTCTTCAACGTGTTGTCAAAAGAGGAGCGTAACGCCCCGCAAGTCTTCTTCGCGGGCCACAACATCTCGTCAACGTACATGACGGAGTTGCTTCAAGTACTCGAAGGCAAAGAAGTCTCAGTCAACGTCATCTCAAAATCGGGAACGACGACAGAGCCGGCAATTGCTTTCCGTGTCCTCAAGCAGTTCATGGAAG
The DNA here is from genome assembly GCF_004337115.1 of Exiguobacterium sp. SH3S3. Lineage (NCBI taxonomy): Bacteria > Bacillati > Bacillota > Bacilli > Caryophanales > Exiguobacterium > Exiguobacterium sp. SH3S3. The sequence goes on along the minus strand of NZ_SJUU01000002.1, from coordinate 160,544 downwards.
AGAAGTACGGCCAAGACGGCGCACGCGAGCGCATTTATGCGACGACAGACCGTGCCCGTGGCGCTTTGAAGACGCTCGCTGATGCAGAAGGTTACGAGACGTTCGTCATTCCGGACGATGTCGGTGGACGGTTCTCTGTCCTCACACCAGTCGGTTTGCTTCCAATCGCGGCGGCAGGCATCGATATCGATGCCCTCATGGAAGGTGCGCGTGACGCGGAAAATGCCTACAGTTCACCTGAACTTTCAGAGAACGAGGCGTACCAGTACGCGGTCGTCCGTAACGCCATGTATGCGAAAGGTAAATCAATCGAACTTCTCGTCAACTACGAACCGGCACTCCACTATGTATCAGAGTGGTGGAAACAGCTTTACGGCGAGTCGGAAGGCAAAGACAACAAAGGGATCTTCCCGGCGGCAGTTGACTTCTCGACTGACCTCCACTCGATGGGACAATACATCCAAGAAGGTCGCCGCGACTTGTTCGAGACGGTCATCCGTGTCACGAACGTCCGTCACGCTTTGAACGTCCCTGAAGACGCACAAGACCTCGACGGCTTGAACTTCCTTGCCGGTGAGACGATCCAATTCGTCAACGACAAGGCGGCAGAAGGAACGCTCCTCGCCCACACGGACGGAAACGTGCCGAACCTCGTCGTCGAATTGCCAGAGATGACGCCATATCATCTCGGCTACTTGTTCTACTTCTTCGAGAAGGCGTGCGCGATGAGCGGCTACATTCTCGGAGTCAACCCGTTCAACCAGCCAGGTGTTGAAGCATATAAAGCGAACATGTTCGCGTTGCTTGGAAAACCAGGTTACGAGGAACAAAAAGCTGAGCTTGAAAAGCGCTTAAACCAATGATTTATTGTAGGTCCGCCTCGGCGGGCCTATTTTTTTGTTTGAAACTAGGGTGAGACAAGGTAAAGTGAGAGTAGACACGGGAAAGAAAGGGATGGACTATGTTGACATTCACGGACTACTATCACAATAAAGTCGAGTTGAGCTTCGAGCACTATCCATTTTCGGATACGCCGCTTCACGTCTGGGTCGTCGCCCGCTATGCGGACAAATGGGTGCTCACGAAGCATAAGCAGCGCGGACTCGAATTTCCGGGAGGGAAAGTCGAACCCGGAGAACACGAAGACGACGCGGCGATTCGGGAAGTGTACGAGGAGACGGGAGGTGTCGTCAAGACGCTCCATTATTTAGGGCAGTACCGGGTGCTCGGGCGTGGTGACACCGTCATCAAAAATATTTATTTTGCGGAAATCGAACGGTTCGAGGATCATCCGGCCGTCGATGAGACCGACGGGGCCGTCTTGTTGGACACGTTACCGACGAACCTGCTCCGTAACGGCCGCTACAGTTTCATGATGAAAGATAAAGTGTTGCCCGAAACGATGAAAGTACTCCATGACAAAAAGTTGGTTTGATCGAGTCGACGTCCTGCCTCCTTATGCGGGATACCCCGTTCATCGAGGTTGGTACGAGACGAGTGACGGGGAAGAAGTCGTCGCCTACACGATCACGCCAAAACGCCCGAACGGCCAGGTGCTGTTTTATTTACGAGGCGGCACCGGGAGGATTGGTGACGTCCGGTTGCCTCGGCTAATGCAATTCGCGGCGAAAGGGTTCCATGTCGTGGCGCCGGTCTATCGCGGGAACCACGGGGGAACCGGAAAAGAGGATTTCGGAGGCGCCGACTTAGAGGACGTCGTGTCTCTGTATGACCGCGTTAGCCGGACGCACGAGACGATCCACGCCCTCGGCTTTTCCCGGGGCGGCATGATGGCGTTGTCGCTCGCATCAAAACGTCCCGTCACGTCGGTCACGTCGTGGGCGGGTGTGACGAATTTGGAATGGACGTATGAAGAACAGCGTTCGATGCGGAAGATGTTGCGCCGGATGACCGGGGGAGACCCGGCGGCGGTCCATGAGGCGTATGTCGAACGGTCTCCGCTCTTCAAAGACTGGCAGGCGCCGACGCTACTCATTCATGGGACGGACGACGAGCAAGTCCGGCTTCGTCATGCGACCGCCCTCGCCGACAAGATCGGTTCGCAAGCAGAGCTTTGGATCTTGCCGTTCGCCCATCAGCTCCCGTTCTGGGAAAAATGGAAGACGACGGACCGAGCGATGGATTGGATGTTGGCGATTGCAAGAAAAAATGACTAGTACCCGAGCGGGGTACTAGTCATTTTGAGTTAGAAGACGATTGGGCCGGCCGCGATGACCTTCTCACTCGCTTTCGTGAATCGTTTAAAGTTTTGTTGGAACTTCAAGGCGAGCGCTCGCGCTTCGACATCGTAATGAGCCGTATCTTTCCAAGTGTCACGTGGGTTGAGCACGTCTTGTGGGACGCCGTCGATATGGACTGGGATGTCGACGTTGAAGATGTCGTGCTTCACAGTGTCGACGTCACGCAATTGACCGTTGATCGCGGCGTTCACCATGGTCCGTGTGTAGCTGAGCTTCATACGCGACCCTTCACCGTAAGCCCCGCCGGTCCAACCCGTGTTGACGAGGTAGACGTCGACGTTATGCTGTTCGATCAACTTGCCGAGCATGTCGGCGTATCGTTCCGGGGCGAGCGGCAAGAACGGTGAGCCGAAGCAAGTCGAGAACGTTGCTTGTGGCTCGGTCACGCCGCGCTCCGTCCCGGCTAGTTTTGATGTGTAGCCAGATAGGAAGTGATACATCGCCTGCTCTTTCGTCAACTTGCTGATCGGCGGGAGCACCCCGTAAGCATCGGCCGTCAAGAAGACGATCGTGTTCGGGTGACCGGCCCGTGAAGGGAGCATCGCGTTATCGATGTATTGAATCGGATAAGCTGCTCGCGTATTTTCGGTGAGCGAGATGTTTTTGTAGTCGGGTGAGCGGTCTTCGTTCAAGATGACGTTTTCGATCAACGATCCGAAACGGATGGCGTCATAAATTTGAGGTTCGTTCTCACGCGACAAGTTGATCGTCTTGGCGTAGCAACCGCCTTCGATGTTGAAGATGCCGTCTGGTGACCAACCGTGCTCATCGTCACCGATGAGATGCCGTTCCATATCGGCCGATAGCGTCGTCTTTCCCGTGCCCGATAGTCCGAAGAAGAGCGCCGTCTCCCCGGCGTCCGAGACGTTGGCCGAGCAATGCATCGACAAGACGTGCTGTTCAGGTAATAGGAAGTTCATGACCGAGAAAATCGATTTTTTAATTTCGCCGCCGTATTCTGTTCCCCCGATCAGAATGGTACGTTTGGCGAACGAGACGAGGATAAATGTTTCTGAGTTCGTCCCGTCAACTGTTGGGTCGGCCTTGTAGCTCGGTGCATAAATGACCGTGAACGGGTCAAACGCAGCTCTCGTCGGCCACTCTCGCAAGAACAACTGCTTCGCGAACAAGCTGTGCCACGCGTACTCGGTGATGGCGCGTACAGGTAGCGTGTAGTGCTCGTCAGCTCCAGCCGAAGCTTCGAGATAATACAGCTTCTGTTTCGTCTCGAGATGGGTGAGGACTTTGTCGAGAAGAGCGGTGAACTTTTCTTCTGCGATCGGCTGATTGATCGGCCCCCAGTCCACTAACGAGTTGCTGACTTCATCTTGGACGACGAATTTGTCTTTCGGTGACCGTCCTGTGAATTTCCCTGTACTGACCGATAAAGCCCCGTCTTTCGTCAGTACGCCTTCACCGTTACGAATGGCTTCTTCCACCAGTTCTGGAACCGTTAAGTTCCGTAATACATCGGCACCCTTAATTAATTCTTCGATTTTCAGGAGCGTAGTCGCCATCCTGAATCCCACCTTTCCCCTAAATAGATGTGGATGAAATCCGCATACTTCCGCGTTTAATTAGTATGACATTTTCATTATATGTGACACACTAATCGAAAACAAGCATTTCTTTACCCTTTAAAGTAAGCGCTTTCTTACAAAGACATTCTAACATATTCTGTATAAGCGGGGAGTGAAAAAACGGAAACCGTCAAAAAAATGTTTGATATTTCACAAACATAAATGATTTCCGTGATTACGAAGAAATTTACAAATTAAGCAGATACGCTTGACAGAACGGTATGGCATTTATATGATGGTGTTCGTAACGGATACTCTTATTCTGAGCGGTGGAGGGAACAAGGCCCTACGAAGCCCAGCAACCGTCCGATCCTGTAGTCTTTTTCGGAAAAGGTGCTATCCTGAAGCGAAGCGACAGCTTCGAACGATAAGAGGGTAAGGAAGAACGATTCAACCTTTCCCATTGAACGTGGCGAAAGGTTTTTTTCATTACCGTCCCAAAGCAACGCGTAAGGGGAACGAGTACCGTCCACACATCACCCTTATTAATAGGAGGTTTTTCGAAATGTCAAACTTGAACCGTCGACTTTTCACTTCGGAGTCCGTCACTGAAGGACATCCGGATAAAATTTGTGACCAAATCTCAGATGCGATTTTGGATGCAATTTTGGCTGAAGATCCAAACGCCCGCGTTGCGGCTGAGACGTCTGTCACGACAGGTCTCGTGCTCGTAGCTGGTGAAATCACGACATCGACTTACGTGGATATCCCGAAAGTTGTACGTGAAACTGTTCGTGAGATCGGCTACACGCGCGCCAAATATGGTTTTGACGCTGAGACTTGTGCTGTACTCACAGCAATCGACGAGCAGTCAGCAGACATCGCACTCGGTGTCGACCAAGCGCTCGAAGCTCGTGAAGGTCAAATGACTGACGAAGAAATCGATGCGATTGGTGCCGGTGACCAAGGCCTCATGTTCGGTTATGCAACGAACGAGACACCTGAACTCATGCCGCTCCCAATCTCACTCGCTCACAAATTGTCACGTCGCTTGGCAGAAGTCCGCAAAAACGGAACGCTCACTTACCTTCGTCCAGACGGTAAGACGCAAGTAACTGTTGAATACGACCAAGACAACAACCCGGTCCGTATCGATACGATCGTCATCTCGACGCAACACGCAGAAGACATCACGCTCGAGCAAATCCAAGCGGACCTTAAAGAACACGTGATCGCAGCAGTCATCCCGGCTGAACTCATCGATGCCGAGACAAAGTACTTCATCAACCCGACTGGCCGTTTTGTCATCGGTGGACCACAAGGTGATGCAGGTCTTACAGGACGTAAAATCATCGTCGACACATACGGTGGATATGCTCGCCACGGCGGTGGTGCGTTCTCAGGTAAAGATCCTACCAAAGTTGACCGTTCGGCAGCATACGCGGCCCGCTACGTGGCGAAAAACCTCGTTGCAGCTGGACTTGCTGACAAAGCGGAAGTTCAACTTGCATACGCGATCGGTGTCGCACACCCGGTTTCAATCGCGGTGGACACGTTCGGCACTGGTAAATTGAGCGAGACTGAACTCGTTGAACTCATTCGTGAGAACTTCGACCTTCGTCCGGCCGGCATCATTAAGATGCTCGACCTTCGTCGCCCGATCTACAGACAGACAGCAGCTTACGGACACTTTGGTCGCACAGACGTTGAACTCCCATGGGAGCAGACGGACAAAGCGGCATTGCTTGAAGAAGGCGCAAAACGTTTCGCATAAGCATAAAAAAACGACCTTTCGCGAGAAAGGTCGTTTTTTTATTATGCTTGTGGTTTATTTTCGTTTGTTGCGTTCTCGTTGCCGAGTGCTGTATCTTTCGCCTCGACGACTTTCTCACCAATATCTTGCAAATCTGATTTTGTTTCCTGGGCCGTCTCGACGACTTTGTTCACGTCTTCTTTGACCGTGTCGACTTCACCGACAACTTTTTCATAGACGTTTTGCACATCGGTCGACACTTCTTGAATCATACCTGACGCCGATTTCACTTGCTCGATGACTTGAGACGCTTTACCGGCCGGATCTTCTTTGATCGTGTCGACGAGACCGCCGACAGACGACTTCGCATTCGTGAGCGACTGTTTCGTCGTCTCACGGTTCGACGAGCTAAGTAGGGCGATCAGACCGCCGACGAGCGCACCGAGAAGCATCCCGGTCACGACGTTGATTCTAGGACCACCCGAGTTGGTTTGGTCGAATTGGCGATTCGGGTTGTTGGCGTTATCTGCGTGTGGATCGTTTTGTAATGTTGGTTCCATGTCTAAACACTCCTTTGTAAGTTGGCATTGGTACTCATATACCCTAGTTAAAATAGAAAATAACGTTCTGCTTTATTTCGACACGAAAAAGTAATAGAAGGGCAGGATATTTTTTACGTGATGGGGAATGATAGTACTAGATTGGCCAAAAGGGGGAAGCTGTTATGAAGATGCGGGAAGCCGTACCAGAAGATGCCGCCACGATTCGAGATATCGCACTTGCGACCATCAGTGTGACAGATGACGTTCGGTCTAAGGTGATGGAGCGCGCCTATCAACAAGAAGAGATCGTCCGGGCCATCGGTTCGAGTGAAGAAGCGAAAGAACAGTTGTTCATCGTCGGTGAGGCCGAAGGAGACGTCATCGGGTTTTACCATGCGATCGACCGCGGTGATACTTGGGAAGTGCTTCGTCTCTATCTTCATCCGGCTCACCATCGCCAAGGACTTGGGGCAGAACTGCTGACACATCTCCAAGAGCGGAAGGCGCAGCCGATCGAGCTGTATGTCGAGAGTTCGAACGAGCAGGCGATCGCGTTCTTAAGCCATCAAGCGTTCACCGAACTGAACCGAATTCAAGAAGAAGTGTATGATCAACCGATGGAGCTTATCCATTTGCGCTACGACCCACGCTAAGACTCCAGACGGATTTTCTTTCAAACATCAGTCAGCGGCTGATGTTTTTTGTTAGAATTGATGAGACATACTAATAATGAGGTGACAGCATGACATATGAAGAAGAATCACGAAAAGGGGTTATCGTGATCGTTTACCCGTTGCAGTTCACGTCCCGGCTCAGCGAAGCATTTTTGCAGCGACTCAGTGTCGACTATGAGGTGCTTGTCGTGACCGGACAGACGGTCGGACTGACGGCAGAAGACCATAAACAGCTGATCAAGAACACGCTACGGGAAGCGAGTCAGTCCAAACTACCGATTCACGTCATCGCCTTCAGTCTCGGGGCGCTCTTGACGAACCGCCTCCTGCAAGAGTACGACGTGCCGCTCGGGAGTTTGACATACATCTCCCCGCTCTTTGATTGGCATTCGTCCCGCCAAATCGGCGGGCTCAAGCAAGTCGTCGCCAGTGCGGTCGACCGGTTCCGCCCCGATTTGCCGCTCAGTATGATGACGTTCACCGGCGGCGGGGAAGAGTCGTCTCGTTTCGGCGAGATCACATACGCGCAGTACCGCGAAATCGAAGAAGAGATCGTCGAGCATCAAGAGGAGAAGAAACATTTACCTCGCTTACCGCTCGCTTGCTTCTACGCGCCGGACGATCGTTTCGCCGACGTGAGGCTGACGTTGAACGTCTGCCGCAAAATCGGCGGCGATCAAGTCTACATCCGTCGGCTCGAAGGGTTCCCACACTTTGGCTATGAACGGCTGAACACGAAGTTCGCGGAGACGCTCATCACGTTTTATGAATTGATTCGGGAATAGACAAAAGGCGACTCACGCGAGTCGCCTGTTTTCATGCCCGTTTTTCGATCGCCACGATGAATGGGGGATGATTGATTTGATTGACGAAGCCGTAACGGAGGACGCCGGCTCGTTTTTGGTCGAGTGCCTCGGCGTACGCGAGCACCTCGTCCCGCTCGACTTTCCCGCTCTCATGGCCGTGATAGATGACGACGACGATGACACCGCCGACGGCCATCACGTCGAGCAATTGCTCGAGGGCGTCGATCGTCGTGTTGCCGGTCGTTGTGATCGACTTGTCGCTCCCAGGCAAGTAGCCGAGATTGAAGACGGCCGCCGTGATCGGACGGGTTTCATCCGCGACGACCGCCTTGACCGTGTCGTGGCTGTCGTGGACGACCGAGACACGATCAAGCAGATCGGCGGCGGTGATGCGGTCTGTCGTCGCCTTGACTGCCGCCTCTTGGACGTCAAACGCGTAAACGTGACCGCTGCCGACTCGTTCTGCTAGAAACAATGTATCGTGTCCGTTGCCGGCCGTCATATCGACGGCGACGGCACCGTCTGTAACGTGTTCACTTAATAGATGCTTCGCGAACGGTAAAACTCTCATTAATCCCATAGATCTCATCCTTCTTTTTTCCTTGGAAGGAATCACGACGTTCCAACTCGGCGTTGATGGCGTTCAAGACGGCCATTTTGTGCCGGCTCCACGTCGGTCCAATCAATAAGTCGGGTGGACCGTCGCCCGTCAATCGATGAATCACGATCTCAGGCGGTAAGTACTCGAGCTGATCGCAGACGAGCGAGACGTATGTCGTCTCGTCCATGAGTTCGAGCAGCCCTAACTCGTATTGTCTGGCGAGCGGCGTCTGTTTTAAGACGTGGAGCAAATGGATCTTGATTCCTTGTATGTCCATTTTAGCAACTTCTCGGGCCGTGTCGAGCATCATGTCTGGCGTTTCGCCAGGAAGACCGTTGATGATATGGACGCAGACGGAAATGTTCCGGCTCCGCAGTTTCGCGAGACCGTCGAGGAACGTCTTATAGTCGTGGCCCCGGTTGATCTTTTTCGCGGTTGAATCATGGATTGTCTGCAGGCCGAGTTCGACCGTGAGTGACGTCCGCTCGTTCAACTCAGCGAGATAGTCGACGACGTCGTCTGGCAGACAGTCGGGTCGTGTCGCGATCGACAGACCGACGACGCCTTCTTCTACGAGTGCCGGTTCGAACAGTTCGCGCAAGCGCTCTACGGGTGCGTACGTGTTGCTGAACGCTTGGAAGTAGGCGATATACAACGCATGCTTCCATTTCCGATGCAGACGGGCCGTGCCTTCGGCGAACTGGACCGGGATCGGATCACAGGCGTTGCCGGCAAAATCGCCGCTGCCGTCATCCGAACAGAATGTGCAGCCGCCTTTTGAGACGAGGCCGTCGCGGTTCGGACAAGTGAAACCGCCATCGAGCGGGACTTTGAACACTTTCTCGCCGAATTCGCGACGATACGCTTCATTTAATTTGTGAAATCTAGCTTGGCCAAACGGGTTATTCAATGCTATCCTCTCCTTCCTTGCTCATGCTATCACAAGGTGGGGCTTGCTTTACTTCATAATAAGTAATTTTTCTTGACAGTTATGTAGCGTTCCGTTAGCTTGGAGAAGGACTCATCACAGATTCGGCCTTCGTGCCGGATTTTTTATCGTTTAAAGGAATGAAAGGAGTAACGGGTATGAACAATAAAATGCCGATTTCGGTATGGATTCTAGTCATTGCGATGGCGCTCAATACAACGGCGGCGTCTTTTTTATGGCCATTTAACACACTCTATATTAATGGATATTTAGGCGAGTCGATGACGCTCGCAGGTATTGCGCTGCTCGTCAACTCAGCGCTCGCCATCGCGGGTAACTATATCGGCGGGACGTTGTTCGACCGCATCGGCGGGAAGCGGACGCTCGTCATCTCGGTCGGGCTGTTGCTCGCGAGCTCGCTCGGCTTCTTATTGTTTCATGCCACGTTCTTCGGGTATTTGGCATGGCTCGGTTTGATCGGGTTCTCGGGAGGACTCGTCTTTCCGACCGTGTACGCGTTTGCCGGTTTGATCTGGCCTGAAGGTGGCCGGCGCTCGTTCAACGCGATCTACGTCGCCCAAAACGTCGGGGTCGCCCTCGGGACGGCGATGAGCGGTCAAATCGCGCGAATCAACATCGAGTGGATCTTCTATGCGAACTTCTTCTTGTCGGTCCTTTTCGTCGTTGTGCTGTTGTTCGGCCTGCGTTACTTAAAAAACCCGGGTCGCCCAATCGTCCAGTCTCAGCTCGAAGCCGCGGCGACGACGCTCTCTGGCGCGACGATGAAATCGATGTGGTTTGTCGCCATCGGTTATGCCGCACTCTGGTTCGTCTACGTCCAGTGGCAAGGGACGATCGCCGTCCATTCGAAAGACCTCGGTGTGACGATCAGCCAATATTCATTGCTGTGGACGGTCAACGGGGCGTTGATCGTGTTCGCCCAACCGCTTCTCAACCGGGCGCTGCGCTACTTTGAAGACGATTTGAAGCGCCAACTCGTCGTCGGTGCCATCATTTTCCTAGCTGCTTTCATCATCGTCCCGTTCGCGGGAGGATTTACGATGTTCATGGTCGCGATGATCGTCATGACGATCGGTGAGATGTTCATCTGGCCGGCTGTCCCAACGATTGCCGCAAAACTTGCACCTCCGGGTAAAGCCGGACAGTTCCAAGGTCTCGTCAACATCGCCGCGTCGGTCGGGCGGATGATTGGACCGACGCTCTCAGGACTCACGTTCGATTTACTCGGGATGAACGCTGTATTTGGATTGCTGCTTCTACTCATTGTCACGGCGCTGTTCTTCTTTATGAAAATCAGTTCGCTGAATCGTCAAACTTGATCTGGATGTCACATCAACCGCGTATCCAATTCGCATGAGGTATTGCAATCTCATGTAAAATTCATGTAAAATATAGTCAGAGGATCCTTTCACATAATCGTTCCGTCGTTCCGTCGTTTCCTGTTTCTAGCCGATGAGGAGATGTACACCATGAACGAAGAAGTCAATTTACTCGTGCTCGCGACCCAATACATGTTTTGGGTCGGGTTTGTCGGAATGGCCGCCGCGACGCTCTATTTTCTAGTGGAGCGAAACAGCCTTGACCCAGAATATCGTTCTGTCGCCACGGTCGCTGCCTTGGTCACGTTTGTCGCTGCCATCCATTACTATTTCATGAAGGACTCTGTCGGGGATATGGGACTGTTGTCTGAGATCACAGGTTTCCCAACCGAGATTCGTTATATCGATTGGCTCGTGACGACACCGCTCTTGCTCGTGAAGTTCCCGCTGCTACTCAGTTTGAAAGGGAAGATGAAGTCTGGACTGCTGACGAAATTGATCGTCGCCGACATTATTATGATTGTTTCGGGATATCTCGGTGAATCGTCGATCAACTTGAACGGTGGCTTCACGCAACTTGGATTGTGGGGCTATCTAGTCGGTTGTTTGGCCTGGATCTATATCATCTACTTGCTGTTCACGAACGTTACGAAAGCGGCTGAATCGTCGCCGGCCCCGATTCGGAAAGCGCTACTCAACATGCGCTTGTTCATCTTGATCGGTTGGGCGATTTACCCGATCGGTTACGCGGTCACGCTGTTCGCGACCGGGGTAGAGGTTCAGCTAGTGCGTGAGCTAATCTACAACGTCGCCGACTTGGTCAACAAGGTCGGGTTCGGATTGATCGCTTTCTTCGCGGTGAAAACGATCTCGACGCTCAAACAAATTAAAACGTGATTGTAAGTTCACATTGACGTGGTTTTTTATCTTGCGCTAAAATGAAGAGGTGAGATGAAAATTGCGTTGATAAGGAGTAGTATCGTAGCGTCGATATTGTAGAGAGCCGGTGGTTGGTGTGAACCGGTATATGGACCGCGAGAACTCGCCTTGGAGCTGTTCGCCTGAACGAAAAGTAAGGTGAACCGAAGTTACGCCTCGTTACCGGCGTCTCAAGTGGCAGACATGCAACATGGGTGGTACCGCGGAGAGCTTTCAAGCCTTTCGTCCCATTTACCGGGGCGGAGGGCTTTTTATTATGCAGAGGAGGAAGAAATTTGAGCTATTTTAAACATCAAGACATCGAGCCGAAATGGCAAAAGCGTTGGGAAGAGAAAGATTCATTCCGGACGACGGAAGACCCGGACAAGGATTGTTTCTACGTCCTCGACATGTTCCCATACCCGTCAGGAGCCGGACTTCACGTCGGTCACCCGGAAGGTTATACGGCGACAGATATCATCGCCCGCATGAAACGGATGCAAGGCTATAACGTCCTTCACCCGATCGGTTGGGACGCGTTCGGTCTTCCGGCTGAACAGTACGCCCTCGATACAGGAAACGACCCGCGCGAGTTCACGGAGCGTAACATCGGGACGTTCCGCCGTCAGTTGAAAGACCTCGGCTTCTCGTACGACTGGGACCGTGAGATCAGCACGACCGACCCGAAATACTACAAGTGGACGCAATGGATTTTCACGCAGCTCTATGAGCGTGGCCTCGCCTACGTCGACGAAGTGGCGGTCAACTGGTGTCCGGCCCTCGGTACGGTACTCGCTAACGAGGAAGTCATCGACGGATTGTCGGAACGTGGGAACCATCCGGTCTACCGCGTCCCGATGAAACAGTGGGTGCTCCGCATCACGCATTACGCGGAGCGGTTGCTTGATGATTTAGAAACACTCGACTGGCCGGAGAGCGTCAAAGAGATGCAACGCAACTGGATCGGTAAATCGGTCGGCGCCGAAGTCGACTTTAAAGTCGACGGGCACGATAAAGTCGTGACTGTATTCACGACGCGGCCTGATACACTTTACGGAGCGACGTACGTCACACTCGCACCGGAGCACCCGTTCGTCAAAGCAATCGCGACGCCGGAACAACTCGACGCGGTCGAAGCGTACGCGGAAGAAGTCTCGAAGAAGACCGATCTTGAACGGACTGACCTCGCTAAAGAGAAGACGGGTGTCTTCACGGGCGCATACGCGGTCAATCCGGTCAACGGGGAAAAACTTCCGATCTGGATCGCTGACTATGTCTTGTCGACGTACGGTACGGGTGCGGTCATGGCCGTACCGGGCCACGATGAGCGGGACTATGAGTTCGCGAAAACGTTTGACCTCCCAATCCGCGAAGTCGTCAAAGGCGGTAACTTGGATGAGGCGGCTTACACGGAAGACGGCGAACATGTGAACTCAGGAGCGCTCGACGGTCTCAATAAAGTCGATGCCATCGCCAAAATCATCGAAGAACTCGAACTTGCCGGTACGGGCCGGGCGAAGACGACGTATCGTCTCCGCGACTGGTTGTTCAGCCGTCAACGCTATTGGGGCGAGCCGATCCCGATCGTTCATATGGAAGACGGGACGCTCAAGACGGTATCGATCGAAGAGCTTCCGCTCGAACTTCCGATCATCGATGAGATCAAGCCATCAGGCACAGGTGAGTCGCCGCTCGCGAACGCCGACGAGTGGTTGACGTACACAGACCCGGTGACGGGTGAAAAGGGTCGTCGTGAGACGAACACGATGCCGCAATGGGCCGGCAGCTGCTGGTACTACATCCGCTACATCGATCCGCATAACGAAGACATGATCGCCGATCCTGAGAAGTTGAAGCGCTGGCTCCCGGTCGACTTGTACGTGGGGGGGACGGAGCACGCGGTCCTGCACTTGCTATACGCGCGTTTCTGGCACAAAGTGCTCTACGACATCGGGATCGTCCCGACGAACGAGCCGTTCCAAAAGCTCTACAACCAAGGTATGATTCTCGGTGAGAACAACGAGAAGATGTCGAAATCAAAAGGCAACGTCGTCAACCCGGACGATATCGTCAAATCACACGGTGCCGACACGCTTCGTCTCTATGAGATGTTCATGGGACCGCTTGACGCGGCCATCGCTTGGTCGACAAACGGCCTTGACGGGGCACGTCGCTTCCTCGACCGTGTCTGGCGTTTGTTCGAACAAGCGAAACTCGAAGACGTCGCTGCGACGGCCGACTTTGAGCGCACGTACCATCAGACAGTGAAAAAAGTGACGGAAGATTACGAGGCGCTTCGCTTCAATACGGCGATCTCGCAACTCATGGTCTTCATCAACGAAGCGTACAAACAAGACACGTTACCGAAGCAAGAGATGGTCAACTTCATCAAGATGCTCGCTCCGGTCGCACCACACTTGGCTGAAGAGTTGTGGGAGCGTCTCGGGATGGAAGAAGAATTGACGTATGCGGCGTGGCCGACGTTCGATGAGTCGAAACTCGTCAGCGATACGATCGAGGTCGTCATCCAAGTGAACGGTAAGCTCCGGGCGAAGATGCACGTGACGCGCGACGCTTCGAAAGAAGCGCTTGAGGCGGAGGCACTCGCGAACGAGCGTGTACAAGAGTTCACTGAAGGAAAAACGGTCCGTAAAGTGATCGTCGTCCCAGGTAAACTCGTCAACATCGTCGTAGGATAAGTTAAGGAATGTGTGACATTGTCACACGTTCCTTTCTTTTTGGGGATGCCGTTTTCTTTTTGAGGCGGTTTTGTTACACTAAAGGGCGACACTGAATATAAAGGGGACTAAGCGTCCATGAAACGATCTTACGTACTGTACACGACATTGTTTGCGGTCGTGGTCGGCGTGATTCTTTGTTACGTGTTCGTTTTTTCAGACGAAGACATTCAAAGCCAAATCGCTGCGACATTTGAAAAGATTGAGATTCAAACGAGTCATCAAGCGACGTCGATGCCTCCGGTCGAGGCCTCGCCAGACGAAGAAGACATCGATACGACCGATGCGCTCGAACAAATACAGAATATCGACGAGGTTTACTATAGCGACACAATCGGGGCTTATTTGGTCTTGACGAAAGACCACGACTTCTTTGAAGTGAGCGGAAACGCGAATCGAGTGAACGCTTCGCTCAAGCTCGAGACCGAGAATCAATCGTTCCCGCTCGGTGACTTTATCGGGATGCGTATGATTGCAGAAGATAAAATTTATGCCGTTACATCGACCGGTGTCATCGTGACGATCGCGCGAGAAGAAGGACGTTGGATGGAGCGCGAACGAAAAGCAATCGCCGGGCTTGTCTCAACCGATCGGCTGTTCGGGCTCGGGTACGACAAAGAGACGGAACGGCTCATCATCATGAACCGCACGGCAGCGACACCGGATATCGAACTCATCTACGTTCAAGAACGGATTATGAAGGCGGAAACGCCGGAGGAAGCCGAACCAGCAACGGATGAACCAACCCAATCGGCTGAAGAAACGATCGAGACGGATGCTGTCTCTCCGGAAAACGAGGCACTTCAATCGGAAGGAACGGAAGAAACAGAAGACGTCGAACCGTTGACGGAGTGGACGATTGAATCACGCAAGCCGCTCACGACGGAAGGGATGAGCGCCTCGATTCAACAGAAGTTTGAGAAGTTCCGTGGGGTCGGTCTTGTCGAACGGCAAGGACGGATTTACGTCCTCGATTCGGAGGAACTCGTGTTATACACGGTCAACCCAGGCGAAGGGACGATGAACGGTCAAATGGTGACGCCTCGCGTCTACGGTTCGACCGGCATGTTCCTGCAAGACAATGAAATTTTTGCAATCGTACGACCAGACGTGTTCGATCTTGACGCGTTCGTCTCGGTCGACTGATAGGAGCGGATCAAATGAGTAAACGTTATTTTTATGAAGAAGTACGTCAGTTTCACGAAACGTTCGGTCACCCGGAAGCAAGCGTGCCGAGCCCGCTCGAACTTGACCGGGCCGTGAAACGGTCGGTCTGGACGGCAGAAGAAGCGGTCGTCGAATTTTTGCACCAGTCAGCCCGGACGGAAGACGAGTTTTTGCAAGCCGTCGCGACGTTCCAACAAGGGTTTGAGAAAGCCGTGCACAAATCGCTCCAAGAAGCGCCGCCGACGAACGACGTCGACCGGCTCGTCGGTCAAGGGGACGCGCTCACGGACGCACTCTATTTCGTGATGGGGAGTTTCGTCGAGCTCGGGCTCGACCCGGTGCCGCTGTTTGAAATCGTCCAGCGTGCCAACATGGCGAAACTCGGCCCGGACGGATTGCCGATCCTGCGCGCGTCAGACAATAAAGTCATGAAGCCTGAAGGGTGGATGCCACCTGAGCCGGAACTCGAGGCTGAGGTCCGTCGCCAAATGGCAGAAAAATAAGAGAGCGTGGTCACTAGGACCACGCTCTCAGTTTGTTGATGAACCAAATCGTAAAAAGCGATCTGGTTCATCTTTTTTTATGTTCGAGGGCCTTGAGGCGCTCTGCCTAACATAAAATTGAAGTCGAGTCCGCAGTAGCCCGATGTCGACCGTTTACGTTGCTCGTCAGACGGCGCCGGCGCCCCGACTCCTGCAGGAAAGCAATCCGACGGAGACCCAGCAGCGACGTTAGTCGCGATGCGGCTCCGGGATTGCCTGCGGAAAGCGTGGGCGCCGATAGGACGAGCGATATCACTCCTGTTAGTCCACGCTCTCTTTACGTTGTAGGCTCGAGTGTGGAGAATTCCGCCGCATGTGACCCGGCGCAGTGGCCGGTCGTGAAAGCGGCCGTAATGTTATAGCCGCCCGTGTATCCATGAATATCGAGCACCTCGCCGGCGAAGAACAAACCGTCTGCTTTCTTTGACATCATCGTCTGCGGGGCGATCTCTTTGACCGAGACGCCACCGCCCGTGACGAATGCCTTATCGAAGTCGAGCGTACCGGTCGCGTGCAGTTCGAACGTCTTGAGACGCGTCGCGAAATCGATGACCGATTGTCGTTTCAACTGGCTCGCGTCTTCTTCGCCGAAAGCGAGTTCAGCCAAGAGGAGGTCGAGCATCCGCTCCGGGATGAACCCTTTCCAGACGTTTTTGACGGCACGTTTCGGCTGGGCTTGGACTTGGTTCCACAACTCTTGAACGAGCTCATCGCGCGCCATGTCCGGGAACGAGTCAAATGATAGGGTGACGATTCGTTCTTTGCTGCGCTTGCGTTCTTTGATCGTATATTGACTGCATCTAAGTGCGATCGGACCCGAGATACCGAAGTGGGTGAAGATCATGTCGCCGCGGTGCGTCTTGATCGGCTTGCCTTTTTTACCGTGCACGGTGAGGGCGACATCACGAAGCGACAGCCCTTGCAACTGTTTCGTCCCGATGAACGAATCGTTCAAGAGGATCGGTACCTCGGTCGGGAATAGTTCTGTGATCGTGTGCCCCGCTTTCTCGGCCCACGGGTAACCGTCGCCTGTCGAGCCGGTGTGGGGGACAGATTGACCGCCGACGGCGATGACGCAAGCCTTGGCCTCGATTCGTTCCCCGTCTTCTAGCTCGACCGCTTCGAACTCATTTGCTTCATTAAAATGGAGCGTCTTCACTTTCGCGTTCTTCCGACTCTCGACCCCGAGCGAATCGATGGCGCGGAGGAGCGTGTTGACGACGTCCTGAGCTTTATCCGTCACCGGGAACATTCGGCCGTTGTCTTCTTCTTTCAACGGGATGCCAAAGCCCGTGAACAAATCGATGATGGACTGGTTATCGAACTGGGCAAGGGCGCTATATAAAAAGCGGCCGTTCCCAGGAATGAACTGAATCAACTCGTCGACCGGTTTCCGGTTCGTGACGTTACAACGCCCGCCGCCTGAAATAGCGAGCTTGCGTCCGAGCTTAGAGCCCTTATCGATCAAGAGCGTGTTCGCTCCGGCTTTCGCGGCGGCGTAGGTCGCCATCAGGCCGCTTGGGCCTCCTCCGATGACGATGACATCTTTCATCATAGTATCCCTCGTTTCTGTTTCAAATCGACACGTAAAATTATCGTAACTTTATTATCCGCAACAGTAAGAGTATAATGAGAAACGGTCGTTTTGTAAAACTAGGACATTTCAAACGTTGTATGAATAGATGGAGGTATCTCATGTCATCAAGCGTCAAACAAGATTCAGGACGAGAATCCTTCGTCAAAGGAACGCTGCTCTTATCAGCCGGGAACTTGATTTCCCGAGCGCTCGGACTGCTGTACACGTTCCCGTTCCAAGCGATGGTCGGGATTGCCGGTGTTACGTTATACCAAGCGGCATATACGTATTATGCGCTCATGATCGCCATCTCGACGGCAGGGATCCCGGTTGCCGTCTCAAAATTCATCGCCAAGTATAATGCGCTCGGCGAGTATGGGACGAGTCAACGGCTGTTCCGGCAAGGGATGAAGCTGATGCTCGTGACCGGTGTCGTCGCCTTTTTCTTACTCTTCTTTGCCGCTCCGTGGTTGTCGGAGCTCATGGTCCGCAATTCGGAAAACAATCAACAGTACATCGACTCGCTCACGCTCGTCACTCGAAGCGTCAGTTTTGCGCTCTTGCTCATCCCGGCGATGAGTATGGTCCGTGGTTATTTCCAGGGACATCAAGACATGGCCCCGACAGCCATCTCACAAGTCATCGAACAGATCGTACGCATCATGTTCTTGCTCAGCGGAACGATGCTCGTCTTGTTCGTCTTCTCAGACTCGGAGTTCGTCCGTCCGCTCGCTGACACGCTCGGCGGGACGGCGGCGGTCGAGACGACGGAACTGAACGGATTGAAAGTGCTCGCCGTGACGATCGCGACGTTCAGCGCGTTCATCGGTGCGATCGGAAGCATCGTCGTCCTCGCGATGTACTGGCGCAGACGAAAAGACATTCATCGACAGACCGACAACCCTGAAGGGACGCCGGTCCGCTCGATGAAATCGCTCTTGCTCGAATTGCTCAGCTATTCGATTCCGATCGTCATGGTCGGCTTGTCGACACCGCTCTACCAGTTCGTCGATCAGTTGACGATGGTCAACACGCTGCTCAACGCCGGGAAATCGGTAGCTGAGGCGACGTCGGCGTTCGGTTTTTTGACCGGTAACGCCCACAAGATCGTTTTGATCCCGGTATCGATCGCGGCCAGTGTGTCGATGGCGACGATTCCGCTCGTCACCCGGTCGTTCACACACGGGGACATGGATAAAGTGCGCAATCAAGTCAATCATATTTTCCAAGTGTCGTTCTTCGTGACGATTCCAGCCGTCATCGGACTCGTCGCGCTCTCAGAGCCGTTGTTTGGGACGCTCTTCCCGGGAGACCGGGAAGGGTGGGTCTACTTGCTCCATTACGCACCGAGTGCATTCTTCCTCGCCTATTACTCGGTCGCTGCGGCAATTTTGCAAGGGATCAATAAACAATACTTCACGATTTTCGCGACAGCGATGGGGTTACTAGCGAAAGTCGTCTTGAACGTCCCGTTCGTGTACGCGCTCGGTGGCATCGGCGCCGGGTATGCGACGATTGCCGGATACATCGTGGCGATCATCCTCATGGTGTGGAAGATTCAACGGGCACTTCAGTTCCCATATAAACAACTGTTACGTCGCACGATCCTCATGTTTGCGATGGGCGCGGCGATGTTCGTTGCGGTGTATGGGTCGTTGTTCGTCACACTAAATGACGAACCGAGTTGGAGCAATGACATCGTCGCGACCGTCGTCGGCTTCGGGATCGGGCTCGTCGTGTATGGCTATCTCGGATGGAGAAGCCACTTGGCCGGGAAACTGTTAGGAAAACGATTCCAATATCGGAGGAAAAATAATGCGAATTGATAAGTTGTTAGCCAATATGGGCTATGGTTCACGTAAAGACGTGAAACTGTTATTAAAACAGGGAGCGGTTCGAATCGATGACCAACCTGTGAAAGATGCGAAACGTCACGTCGACACGGACAGTGAGACGGTCACCGTGCTCGGTGAGCCGGTCGAGTACCGTCCGTTCGTCTACTTGATGATGAATAAGCCGGCTGGTGTCATCAGTGCGACCGAGGACAAAGTTGAGTCGACGGTCATCGAATTGATTGACCCGGCTTACGCCCATTACGAGCTGTTTCCTGTCGGGCGTCTCGACAAAGACACGACGGGCCTACTGCTCATCACGAACGATGGCGCGTTCAACCACGCCCTCATGTCACCGCGTAAACACGTCGACAAGGTGTATATCGCCGAAGTCGACGGTGAGATGACGGTCGAGGACATCCGCACTTTCGCGGAAGGAGTCGCTCTCGAGGACGGGTACACGACGAAACCGGCGCGTCTTGAAGTGCTCAGTCAGACGGGCCAAACATCTGTCGTCCGCCTGACGTTGTCGGAAGGGAAGTATCATCAAGTCAAGCGGATGATCGCAGCGGTCGGCAAGCACGTCGAACGGCTCGAACGAGTCCAAATTGGACCGCTCGAACTCGATGAATCGTTACAGCCTGGTGAATACCGTGAACTGACCGAAGCAGAAGTCGAACAGTTTTTGTCATGAATCAGGAGTGAACAGTGAGACCGGATGTCGGAAAGGCATCCGGTCTCACTTTTTATGCAAAAAAAAGAGGATCCGTGAACGGAACCCCTCGTAATTATATTCAATTTGCCGTCTTCAGTGAACGTTTCGATGATGTCCACGTGCCGCGGCTCGGACTTTCTACAAGATTGTTGTATTCAAGTACGTTCAAATCACGCTGGACGGTGCGTGATGTGATGCCGAACTCTTCTACTAGTTCTGAAGTGGTAACGCAATCCCTTTCGTTGATAAATAAATAAATCGACTTAATACGGGTTAGCATGCGATCTGTTGAACCTTTCATTGGATGACCCCCCAATGCGTAGAATGATGAAAGACGAAACCTACGGACGACAAATGAAATATGAAATTGTTATTTTCTAAAATTACATCTTAAGTATAACGCTCCTATACAGAAAAGCAAGGGGAAAGCACGAACGATTTCAATGTAAAGAACATGTTATGAACGTAAATATCGAATGAATGAACTGTAAATAATCGATTATAGAACCGAAAGACGAACAAAAAAATATTTTCGAAATAAATGTTCGTCTTTCTGACATTTGGATATACTAATAAGGGAGAGAACATTCGCAAAGGGGAGATTGACATGAACTGGAGACAAGAAGTCGACTTACGAAAAGAAGCGTTTTTAAACGATCTTAAAGGATTACTTACAATCCCGAGCGTGTTAGACGAATCGAAAACAGGACCGAACGAGCCGTTCGGCTCAGAAGTCCGTCAAGCGCTCGACTATATGCTCGAGCTAGGTCAACGTGACGGCTTTATCACAAAGGATGTCGCCGGATATGCAGGACATTTAGAATACGGCGAAGGTGAAGAACTCGTCGGCATCTTGTGCCATCTCGATGTCGTACCGGCCGGGGACGGGTGGACATATGGGGCGTTCAATCCGACGATCACCGACGGCAAAATTTTTGCACGCGGCAGCAATGACGATAAAGGGCCGACGATGGCTGCCTATTACGGATTGCGGATCGTCAAAGAACTCGGCTTGCCGCTATCGAAACGGGTCCGGCTCATTGCGGGCTGTGACGAAGAGAGCGAGTGGCGTTGCGTCCGTGAGTACTTCAAACAAGAAGAGATGCCGACGTATGGGTTTGCGCCTGACGCCGATTTCCCGATCATCAACGCCGAGAAAGGTCTATACGATGGCGTGCTCAAGCAACTTCCAATCCAGCGCGTCACGGGAACAAAACATCACCTCGTCTCGTTCATCAGCGGGGAACGCCCGAACATGGTGCCAGACGTTGCGACAGCGGTGTTGAAAACGAATGAAGTGCTCGAAGAGCAATTCGAGGCGTATCTCGAGAAGTATGAAGCGGACGGGACGTGTGTTTTTGAAGAAGGGATGTACACGTTCACAATAAAAGGCGTCGCGGCCCATGCGATGGAACCAGACAACGGGGTGAACGCGGCCTACGTGCTCGCAGGCTTCCTGCTCACGCTCGCGCTCGATATTCAAGGTGAGCGCTACATCGAGTTCGTCCGTCACGTCTTTGCGGACTCACGCGGCATCTCGCTCGGTATTGAAGCGAGTGATGAGACCGGGGATTTGACGATCAACGGTGGCGTTTTCCGCTACAACGACACGGAGCGGATGGCGACGGTTAACATCCGTTATCCGTATACGGCGAAGTTCACGGAACGTCTACAAAACTTGAAAGAAATCGCGTTGTCATTCGGTTTCGAATTGACGACAAGACACCATATGCCACCACACCATGTTTCGGAAGACCATCCGCTCGTGACAACACTAGCAGGCGTCTATGAGCGCCAGACTGGTGAATCAGCGCACTTGATGGCAATCGGAGGCGGTACGTATGCCCGCTCGCTCGAGGCCGGCGTCGCGTTCGGTGCGTTGTTCCCGGGAGCGAAAGATGTCGCCCATCAGGTCGACGAGTATATGGAAGTTGAAGATTTATTACGTGCTGCCGCAATCTATGCGGAAGCGATTTACGAGCTCGCTAAATAATAACCTTTGAGAGCTGACTGCATCGGTCGGCTCTCTGTCTGTTAGGAAGGAAGTTGATCGTGAACCAGCAAAAAAAATCGTTTCAATCGATTTATGTCGCCATCTTTTTCGCACAAGGCGCCCTCATCCCATACATGGCCTTGTTCTTCTCACAAGCACGTTTTGATTTGTCACCGAGTGAGGTCGGGACGATCGTCGCCATCTTGCCTATTTTATCGATCGGTGTACAACCACTCTGGGGCATGCTTGCCGACCGCACGGGCCGAACCCGCGCCTGGTTAATGTTAGCAATGATTGCGGCTGCGGCGATCTCGATCACATTTTTATTTGCGACGTCGTACGTCTGGATCATTCTGTTAATGGTAGCCTGGTCGATATTTCAATGTGCCCACATTCCGCTCGTCGATATGATGACGCTCGATTACACGTCCCGTGCTAAAATCGATTACGGAGCCATCCGTTTGTTCGGCTCGGCCGGGTTTGCCATCGCGGTCTTCATGATCGGCCGGATTGCGGATACGTCATGGGGGTTATCGAGTACGTTTCTGCTTAGTGCGATCGTACTCGTCGTCGGAACCGTCGCCTTGAAGCAAATTACGGATACGGGTGTAACCCATACGGCGACAGTCGCCCCGTTCGCTTGGTCAGCCATTTGGAATGCACCGTTCGTGGCGTTTTTAGTCGGCGGCATGCTCGTCTTCGGTCCGATTTATGCAAACAACTACTACTTTGGCATTTATGTGACGAGCATCGGCGGCTCGACGACGCTCGTCGGGACGTTGTTTTTAGTGGCGGTGCTCTGTGAGATCCCGTTTATGAAAGTGGCGCATCAAGTTGTCGCACGTCTCGGCACCGTCAACGTACTCGCGGGGGCAGCTATGATTTCAGCGCTTCGGAACGGTTGGCTCGCACTCGAACCGTCGTTGTGGGTCGTTTGGTTGCTTGCCATCGTTCAAGGACTCGTCGTCGGGTTGCTCATCCCGGTTGCACTTCAGTTTGTCCGAAGTCTCGTCAGCTTAAACGTCACCTCGACAGCGATTGGCGTCTATATGGCTGTCACATCGGGCTTGGCGACGGCCGCGTTCAATCAGTTGAGCGGGATAATCATTGAAGTAGACAGCATTATCGGTGTATTTTGGATGTACACAGCAGTCAGTGTCATCGGCGCGATTTTATTCCTGGGACTGAGACGGTTCCGCGAGAAAGGATGACGAGCGATGTCGACACATTATTTTATAGCGCTCCCGATTGAAGCGCGACAGTTTGAACAAATCCAACGGGACATCTTGCCGTTCTATTCCTATCGCCGCGTTTATCGGCCAGAGGAATTTCATTTGACGCTTCAATTTTTAGGGGCGTTAGACGATGACCAAGTAGAGGCAGTCAAAGAGATCACTCGAGACGTGGCGCACGAAACGGCGCCGTTCACGTTACATTTTCAGCAGATTGATCATTTTGGGAGACCCGATCGTCCGCGCGTGCTGACAATCACCCCGAATCCGTCTGTAGCGCTTTCGACATTCGTCAGTGCACTTCGGCGAAAATTGACAGAAGAGATTTCAGCCATCGATCGGAAACCGTTCGCAGCACACGTCACCCTTGCAAAGAAGTGGGATACCGGCGAGCGGATTCCTTATATCGCACCTGCGTTTGACGTGGAAGAAGCAATCACAGAAGTAGTGCTCTATCGAATTAATCCGACACAGACTCCTGCCTATGAAGCAGTTGAAGTATTTCCGCTAGCGCATTCAGAGGAGGACACATGGCGATCCCGATTAAAATTTTTGACGTAATTTCTAAATATGAACGGAACATGCTCGATCAATTCAATCGTTTTCAAGAGTATATCGAATCCGATACGGCGCGAATGCGCAGGCTCCACGACTTGAATCGGCTAACTCCGCCGGAAATCATGGAGTTTGAAAACCCGTGGTGGAAATTTTGGCGTCGTACAGAGCGCATCGAGCTCGAAGCGAACCCGTTGACGGAAAAGCAATTTCAAACGCTGCTCACAAACCGGCGCCGCATCCAAAAGCTTCAATTTGCGTGCGAAGGGGCAACAGAAGCGGATGTGCCACTATTAGCTTTTTTGCGGGACTATAGTTATCGGCATATGCTCACAGAATGGAACGAGCATCACTTTTTCATGTATCGTCCTGTCGTCGAGTGGAACGGGGCCATGGTTGAACTAAGCCATATCATCGTTGGACCGTCGCATATTTATCTCGTTGAATGGCTTGAAGGAGACCGCAGCATCTATCACGTATCGAAACAGAAGACTTGGATTCATCAACCGCTCAAAGGGGAAAATAAACGTGTAGTCAATCCGCTCATCGCATTGACACGCACCGAAGAGATGGTAAGACAGTTTCTTCCGTCCTATGATGGGGTCATCCAAAAAGTGGCGTTGGCTCCGAACGGCTATTTCGATCATGTGCCAGAGACACGCGCGACCCAGTTTGTTTCAAGGTCTGATTACGACCAATGGATGAAACAAGTCAATGCGAGGGCACCCATCGTGAAAGCCCAACAAATTCGAGATGTGGCGAAACTTCTAGATACGACAGCTCAGATGCCGTTTCGACAATTTTTGGATCAGTAGGAGAGGATGGAACGAGTATGTATCACACACCTGACCAACAGGCGACAACGCATGTGACGATCGAGCGGGCAACGCTCCTCTCATTTGAGACGATTCGACTCGAAGTCATCGCCGAATATGAGTCTATTCCAGTACAAATCGAACAAAACGGGCGCCCTGTCACTTACGTGGTGCTCGAAGAACGATCAACTGAGACCGGGACGATTGAACGGGATATTCGTCTCGCACGCCCGGTAACGCTGGAATCGGTTTATACCGTATTTCATCCTGGACATAAAACGATCGTGGTCGTCCCGAGAGAAATTGTCCAGACGAATGAGTTTGAACGCAGATACGCCTACGATGGACCGCTCGGACTCCTCTTTGGCATAAATGTGATTGACGTATTCGTCTGGTCGCCTGTCGCTTTCTCGATTTGGGTGACGGTGCATGATGAAGATACGCATCGGGAAATCGAGCGATTTCGGATGATGCGCGGTACCCGCGGCGTCTGGCATGCCGAGGTGCCGAAAGGTTACGAAGGGTTGCTGTATCGTCTTCACGTCAAAACACCGGTCGAAACGAACGATATCGTCGACCCTTACGCGAAAGCCGTCAGCCTGAATGGCGAATTTGGCGTATTGGTCGATGTCGAAGCCGAGATTACGAAACACGTTGAACCGGTGTTACGGCCGCCGCTCCGAAAAGCGACTGACGCCGTCATCTATGAACTTCATATCCGCGACTTCACCAGCCACCCAGCTTCGACGAGCCGTCTAAACGGATTGTATGGCAGCATCGTCGAAACCGGGATTCGGACGACCGGTAACAAGAGTGCCGGTCTCGATTACTTGAAAGAGTTAGGCGTCACACATTTGCAATTGCTCCCGGTCCATGACTTCGGCAGTGTCGACGAGTTGACACGCATGCCTTATAACTGGGGGTACGACCCGATTCATTGGTTCGCTTTAGAAGGGAGCTACGCTTCAAATCCAAGCACCCCGACAACAAGAGTGCTCGAATATGCCCGAATGGTGAATGAGTTACACAAAACCGGGATGCGCGTCGTCGTCGATGTCGTCATGAACCATGTGTTTATTCGTGAACAGTCATCGCTCGAAGCGCTCGTGCCGTATTATTATTTCCGGTATGAGCACGACGGAACGGTCGCAAACGG
This sequence comes from Exiguobacterium sp. SH3S3, assembly GCF_004337115.1. Taxonomy (NCBI): domain Bacteria; kingdom Bacillati; phylum Bacillota; class Bacilli; order Caryophanales; genus Exiguobacterium; species Exiguobacterium sp. SH3S3. The sequence continues at coordinate 134,880 of NZ_SJUU01000002.1, read as the reverse complement.
TACTGGTGTCGGGAATGATACAGCGTCTGAACGGTATATGATGCGTCGCATGATTGTCGATTGCATCACTTATTTTGCGACGACGTATCAAGTTGACGGTTTTCGATTCGATTTGATGGGGATCCATGATGTGGAAACGATGAACCAAGTTCGAATGTCGCTTGATAAAGTCGACCGATCGATCTTGATTTATGGAGAAGGTTGGGATTTGGCGACACCACTCGGTCCATCCTTGAAGGCGTCTTCCCACAATGCGGCCCATATGCCACGGATTGGTCATTTTAACGACATGATGCGAGATGCGCTGAAAGGTTCATCGTTCAACGAGCGCGAGCGCGGCTTCGTATCCGGGAACGAATGGCGGGAGTGGGAACTTCGTGAATGCATCACCGGTGCCGTTCAGATTCCGAACGTCACCGTCGGTCGGTTCCCGAGTCCGCAATATACGATCAATTATGTGGAAGCGCACGATAACTATACGACGTTTGATAAACTGCTACTCGCTTGTGAGGATACGGATGAGACGACGAGGTTACGGATGCAACGGCTGGCCACGGCGATCGTCATCACGTCACAAGGCGTTCCGTTCCTTCACGCCGGACAAGAGTTCGGTCGGACGAAACAAGGCGTAGAGAACAGCTACAACGCCCCTGACCGGATCAATCATTTTGATTGGGACCTTCGTGACAGTCGGGCGACAGAAGTGGAGTATGTGAAAACGCTACTCAAGTTACGCCGGCGCCACACGTGTTTCCGATATGATACCCGCCAAAAAGTGGTCGAGCAGTTCAAGTTTCTCCCGTCGCCACCTGGCGTGATCGCTTACGAATTGACAGCGAGCCATTCTTACGACGCTTGGCAGCGAGTACGTGTGTATTTGAACGGGACGTTCGAGCAAGTGACGTTCCAAGCCGAAGGCGACTGGAACGTATATGTGCAAGGGGATAAGGCGAGTTTGACGCCGATTGTTCGAAACCCGAGTCAGATTCAAGTCGAGTCGTTGTCAATGACGATTATCGCGTGTTAATATTGTGATTGTATCTTTTTAACTTCCAATGAGATTTGAGCGTGATGAACATGTATTCAGATATAATCGGTGCCCTCGGTGAAGAGTGGACAGTGGCTTCCGCAGGCGGGATTACGGGTGAAGCGTACGTAGCGACGACGCACCAACAAAAAATCTTTGTTAAACGGAATTCGTCTCCATTTTTAGCGATTCTATCCGCCGAAGGCATCGTCCCGAAACTATTATGGACAAAGCGGATGTTCAACGGAGACGTTCTCAGTGCCCAACAGTTCATCGAAGGTCGCGAGTTATCGCCAGCCGACATGGAACGGTCCGAAGTGGCGGCACAACTCGGAAAGATCCATCATTCGAAAGAGCTATTATTCATGTTACAGCAGTTAAACCATACACCGGTCACTTCAGAACTGTTGTACCGGCAATGTGCCGCCTATGAGCAGGATGAGGCAGATGAGACGATCGATGAGGCGGTCCGTTGGTTATCAGACCATCGGCTGCCCGATGACGAGCGCGAACTGGTCGTTTGTCACTCTGACCTCAATCACAATAATTGGATTGAGGATGAGTCGGGACTTCTTTATTTGACCGATTGGGACGACGCCATTATCGCGGATCGCGCGTTTGATTTGGCGATGGTCGTCTATAGCTATGTCGATGAAGTCGATTGGGAAGAGTGGTTCAGTCATTACGGGATCACGCTGACCGCCGATCTGCATTACCGGATGCACTGGTACGCGATTGCCCAGACGGTGTTGACCATCTATGGTGAACAGAGCGCCATGGCAAGAGCTGAAGGTTTGACCGTGCTTCGTGAGCTTCTCGACGAAGCGGATGAACGGACGCAATGAAAAAAGGGATGGCTCACGAATGTGAGTCATCCCTTTCGATATACATCAGACATCTTCAGGTTTCATAAAGTACGCCCAGACGAACGTAGCGATGACGGCGCCGAAAAACGTGAGCGGGGCCGCATAAAAGATTAAGAATTGATCTAACGTGCTCATTGATTTAACCTCCTTGTGAGGGATGATTCATGTTCATTAAACAATGATTTCGTGTATAATCGCAAGGGGACTGCTCGCGTGAAGCGGCTCAGTCAGCAGAAACTTGAACATTTCATGAACGAAAGGTAGGATTTCAATGCGCTTACGCCATAAACCTTGGGCTAAAGATTACATGCAGGCCCAAGAACATGTATTTATCACGAATCCCGAACAGTTGAAAGGAGGTTGGAAAACCGAATTCGGTAACGACAATCCACTCTTTATCGAGGTCGGTTCTGGGAAAGGGCAATTCGTTCTTGGGATGGCCCAACAGTTCCCGGACGCCAACTTCATCGCCATCGAGCTATTCGAGAGCGTTGCCGTCTCGATCGTCCAAAAACTCGTCGAAACGCCGATGCCAAACGTACGCGTCTTGACCGTCGATGCGAAGCAACTCGTCGATTACTTCGAAGCAGGGGAAGTCGACCGCGTTTACTTGAACTTCTCGGACCCTTGGCCAAAGACGAGACATGCGAAGCGCCGCTTGACGTATAAGACGTTTTTGGCCACATACGAAGCGATTCTGCCTCGTGGGGGCGAAATCCACTTTAAGACGGACAACCGGGGGCTGTTCGAATATTCGCTCGAGAGCATGAGCCAATACGGCATGTACTTCACGGATATTTCACTCGATTTGCACGTGAATGAACCGGGTGACAACGTTCGTACCGAGTACGAAGAGCGCTTCAGCGCCATGGGTCAGCCGATCTACCGGATGGAAGCAGCGTTCCGACCGAAAACTTGACACGCTTTTTTCTTATTTTGATAGCATTTTCTTCACACTTTTTTCTTTCTTCTTGGTACAATAGGAATGACGCTAAATTGGAATTAGAGAAGGGGGAATATGGGGATGTTGAAAAAAGCATGGGCAAGCCTGCTTGCAGTAATCTTCATTCTAACAATCGCACCACTCAATACCTCGGCAAACGAGGCGTTCTTAGACGCACTCGAAGAGGATTTGAAAGCGACGCATTACGACTATAAAGAAGGAACGGCTAAGATCGTCAAAGAAGAGACGCTCACGCACTCGAACGGCAACGAAGTCATCGCAGCGGTCGTCGAACTCGATACGGTACGTGACGGCATCTTCATCACACGTAAGACGGAGTTCCATTATTACGATGCGACGGACAACAAGATTCTGACGACGGCTGACCTTGTCGAAGTCGAAGGCGCGACCGAGTTTTCGGACGCGAACATCGACATGCTCGGTCAACAGATCATCTACTGGTTGCCGGTCCTGATCATGTTGCTCTTAATCGCGGTTCCGGCGCTCATTCTTTTCTTCGTCGTACCACGCTTCTACTCGACAACAGATTACATGAATCCGATTTATGAGAAAAACGATAATCCACGTTAAAAAAGAGCCGAGAGGCTCTTCAGCTTGTTGACTAACATCAATAGAATCGCTCGTCCTTCCGGCGCCCACGCTTTCCGCAGGCAATCCCGGAGCCGCATCGCGACTCGCGTCGCTGCTGGGTCTCCGTTGGATTGCTTTCCTGCAGGAGTCGGGGCGCCGTCGGACGAGCAACGCAAACGGTCGCCATCTGGCGGCCGTTTGTCTTTTTCTGAGGCCTCGATGGCCGAAGAAAAAAGCCCTGGATATGTTCTTAGAACCGATGAAAACGGAAAACGGTATGTATGGACCGCCACCGCCTCCGAACAGGAAGGGAATCATCATGAACCGATCCGCACCGACGCCTTGTTAGACCAGTTGGTCCCGAAAAACCACCTCGTCCGTAAGATTGACCGCCATGTCGACTTCTCCATCGTCCATCGCGCCAACCTTATGGCAGCCACCGCATAAAACATGAAGAAGCTGGCCAGTTCACTGGCCTGGAGAGACCGTATACATACCATTTTTTCAATCTTGTGCCGGGTAGAGCGCCTCAAGGTCATCGAACATAAAAAAAGACGAACCAATTCGCTTTTCGCGAATTGGCTCTTTTTTTACGCCATTTTCAACTGTTCCATAATTTGATCAAGACCCATGCCGTTTCCTGAAGAGACGGCTGCGACGAACGCGCTCTCGACGATCGGGCCGTCATAGAACTTGATTTTCTTATCGCCTTCATACATATCGATAGCAAGCTCAGCGTTCATCGTCGCCGATCCGATATCGGACAGGATGAGTGCCTCTTTGTCGACGGTTTCGATGGCCTCGAGGATACGGGTCACATCGGTTCCAATACTGCCGTCTTCTAGTCCGCTCGCAAGATGAATCGGAACGGCTGGAGCCATCTCTTTCATCAAATCTTGAATCCCTTCACCAATTTTAGCGCTATGCGAAACGATGATGAGCTCTACGATGTTAACCGACCTCCTTCATAATCGCTTTCAAGACGATTGAACTGGACAACGCGCCAGGGTCAATTGTACCGCGAGAGTTCTCTCCGAAGTACGAGGCGCGGCCTTTCGTCGCCACCATCCTTTCCGTCTCATTGACGAGATGATCCAACTTTGAGGTAAAGTTATCTGACTCGCTCAAACCGTCTAAAAATGGCTCCCAGACGTCGACCATCGTCTTTTGCCCGGCGGTGGACTTGCCTCGGGCTTTGATCGCAGCCGTCCCTTCCTCTAGCGCTTCTTTCACGAGCGCGAAGTCGGCCTCGGTCGCGTCACCAAATTTCGGTGCTGCCTTGACGAATGCCGAGCCATAGAGTGGGCCGGCCGCACCGCCGACTTTTGACATGAGCGTCATCCCGACTTTTTTACTCAACTCACCGAGAGAAGCGTACTCATCGTCGAGGATCGCAACGACCGCATCAAAGCCACGTGACATATTGATACCGTGGTCACCGTCCCCGATCGCCCGGTCTAGGTCTGTCAGTGTATCTTTATTCGCTTCAATCTCAGATTGGGCATGTCGGAGCGCTTGTTTGAACCCTTCAATCGTCAACATCGATTAAACACCTCGTTTGTTAGATTTTGAAACCGAGCGCCGCTGATGGCGCGTCAAGATAGCTTGTCAATTCATCGTCGAGCGGTAACAGGGTGATGGAGAAACCATGCATCTCGAGAGATGTCATATAGTTACCAACGTATTTACGTTTTAACGTGTAACCAGCCGCTTCTAATTTTTTGGCAACGAAGTGGTACGTCACGTAAAGCTCAGAGAGCGGTGTCCCCCCCATACCGTTGACCATGACGGCGACTTCTCCAGGCTCGACTTCTTTTGTCAGATGTTCGAGCAGGTCGTCGACAATCGAATCGACGTCGGTCGTCGGTTTCCGTTCGACACCGCGCTCGCCGTGAATCCCGATCCCGATTTCCATCTCTTCCTCGTTCAAGTCAAAGCCAGGTTTACCGCTCACTGGCATGTAGCACGGCTCGACCGCCATTCCCATCGAGCGGACGTGAGCTGCGACTTTTTTAGCGAGCGCTTTCACTTCTTCCAATGACTTCCCGCTCGCTGCTGCGGCTCCGGCAATCTTATGCACGAACACCGTGCCTGCTACGCCACGGCGGTCTTCTTTATTTGAAATCGCGACGTCATCAGCGACGACGACGTGATCGACTTTGATCCCTTCGGCGTCGGCAAGTTCGCCGGCCAGTTCGAAGTTCATGACATCACCGGAATAGTTTTTGACAACGAGCAACACACCGTTGCCGCCGTCCGCCGCTTTGATGCCTTCGAGTACCATGTCTGGGGTCGGGGACGTGAACACTTCACCACAAACAGCGGCGTCGAGCATCCCATCGCCAACGTAACCGGCGTGTGCAGGTTCATGCCCGCTTCCGCCACCTGAGACGAGTCCGACTTTTCCGGATTTGGCGCCGTCCGCTCTGCAGATGACGTTTACCCCTTCGACGCGACCGTACAGTTCAGGATGGGCGTGTACCATCCCTTCGACCATTTGCGACACAAGTTCACTTGCTTCACCAATCAGTTTTTTCACGTGGGATCACTCCTTTTTAAGTTTGAAAACTACCATTTTCAATTTTCCACTCTTTCGAACGGACTAAACAAAAAAGGTCGGCGAATTGTTTCGCCGACCTTGTCTCATACATATTCAAGTAAAGCGCCAGTCTCTGAATCGACCGTGAATTGGTACGTCGTTTCTTCGTCGCTCTCGAGGACCGAAATCCCGCCTTTGTAAACATCATACTCACGACCGTCATAAGTATAGATCTCCGGTGATGCCGAGATCCATGCGCCTTGGACGTGACCTTTCGCTGAAAACGCCCGTTTCGTGTACTCGAGCGCATCTTCAGCCGATAAGCTTCGTTCATCTAACACTTTTTTCGTCATAAGTGCGGCAACGACGGCAACCCCGATTCCAACTAACCAATACCTTTTCTTCATATGACTACCTCCCCTTGAACTATGGCTATCATGTACATCGTACCAAAACCTGTACCCCATTGGAATGAAAAGCATTCGCTTCCATCGAAATATTCTGTATATAATGAGACCAGAACGAGTGAAAGGATGAAATAAAATGGAACAAAAAACGAGAGAATTATTTAAGACGTTGACGGAATTGCCAGGAGCGCCCGGCTTCGAATCAGAAGTTCGTCAATTTGTCCGTGACCGGATCACTCCGCACGTCGATGATGTGATGATGGACGGAATCGGTTCAATCTTCGGGAAACGAGTCGGGGACGAGTCGGGACCACGCATCATGGTCGCCGGTCATATGGATGAAGTCGCGTTCATGGTCACACGGATCACAGAGAACGGCATGCTGTACATACAACCGCTCGGCGGCTGGTGGAGCCAAGTACTGATGGCACAACGGTTCGACATCGTAACATCGAACGGGAAAATCCCGGGTGTTGTCGCCTCGACGCCTCCGCATTTACTTGGGCCTGAGGCGCAGAACAAGCCGATGGAAATCAAGCAGATGTTCATCGATATCGGAGCCGACTCAAAAGAAGAGGCGGAGTCATGGGGCGTCCGGCCAGGACTTCCTGCCGTGCCGACGAGTGAATTCACTCCGCTCCACCATCCGAAAAAAATTATGGCCAAAGCATGGGACAACCGCTACGGCGTCGGTCTCGCCGTCGAGTTGCTCGAAGAGACGACCAAAGCAGATCATCCGAACATTTTGTTCTCGGGTGCGACTGTCCAAGAAGAAGTCGGCCTGCGCGGAGCCCAGACGGCTGCCGAGATGATTCAGCCGGACGTCGCGCTCGTGCTCGATGCGTCGCCAGCCAATGATGCTTCCGGCAATAAGACGGAATTCGGTCAGCTCGGCGAAGGCGCGCTCATCCGGATCCTTGACCGCGTCATGGTCATGTCTCCGGAAATGCGTGACTTCTTGCTCGATACAGCGTCAGATGAAAACATTAAGACACAATACTTCGTGTCACCAGGTGGGACGGACGCAGGTCGTATTCATATGAGTGGGCAAGGTGTGCCGACCGCCGTCATCGGCGTCGCAGCCCGTTACATTCATACGCACGCCTCGATTTTGCACACGGATGACTACGATGCGGCCAAAGCGCTTCTAAAAGCGCTCGTCAAACGGTTAGACCGTTCGACGATGGAAACGCTCCGCGCATCCCGTTAATGAACGACGCCACTTTAACTGAGTGGCGTTTTTTCCTGTTGATATTTACCGGAAAAAGATTATACTGAGAAAAGTGTGAAGACATAAACTTTACGGCTGACAAGACAATAGAAAGAGGGGTGAATCCCATGCTCAAGAAGAAAGGGATCACGCTCAGCCCGTCACTCTACTTCGTGACGGCGCTCAGCTATATGGCACTCGGATTATTCAGTACACTCATTATCGGGTTGATCATGAAGACGATTGGCGGACAACTGCTCGGTACGAGCGTTAGCGGTCTCGGCGATACACTCCAACAAATCGGAGACGTCGCCATCAGTTTGACGGGACCGGCCATCGGGATTGCGATCGCCTATGCGCTCCAGGCTCCGCCGCTCATCTTGTTTTCAGCGCTCGTCGTCGGGACGTTCGGCTATGAGTTCGGGCCGGCGGGTAGTTATGTCGCGACGCTTCTTTCGGTCGAACTGGCCAAGCTCGTCTCGAAGTCAACGAAGCTTGATATTTTAGTGACGCCATTCACGACGATCGCGATTGGTTACTTGAGTGCGACGTATATCGGGAAATATGTCGGTCTGTTCATGACCCAACTCGGCACGTGGATCGAGTGGGGGACTGAACAACAACCGCTCATTATGGGCGTCATCGTCGCGACGCTCATGGGTCTCGCGTTGACGGCCCCGATTTCAAGCGCGGCCATCGCGCTCATGCTCGGGCTTAGCGGAATCGCCGCCGGTGCGGCGACGGTCGGTTGTGCGGCCCAAATGGTCGGGTTCGCGGTCACGAGTTACCGGGACAACGGTATCGGTGGAGCGGTTGCCCAAGGGATCGGCACATCGATGCTTCAAGTCGGGAATATCGTCAAAAATCCATGGATCCTACTGCCCCCGACGGTTGCCGGTGCGGTGCTCGCCCCGATCGCCATCTTGCTGTTTGAATTAGAGAGTGTCGCGGCAGGGGCCGGGATGGGGACGAGCGGGCTCGTCGGTCCGATCGTCATGCTCGAAACGATGGGCTTCAGTTGGCATACGTTGATCGTCGTCTTCGGTTTCTTGATAGTCGGTCCGGCCATACTCAGCTATGCGGTATATCAAGTATTGACCCGGATGAACCGGATTCAGCCGAATGATATGAAAATCGAATATTGAACCGACACACAAAAAATAAGCGTCTCGCCAAGTTGCGAGACGCTTATTCATATGACGCCGAGCAGATCACCAGCCGAAGAAGTTACGGACGGTCTCGACGGTTTCGCGCGGGATTCTAAAGCTGACGAAGAACAGCGTGAGTATCAACGCGTAGATGGGAAGTAAAAAACGTTTCCTGACAATCGGCAAGTAGCGGACGAGGCGTTTCAACCCACGTTCTACGATGTAAATGATGGCGAATCCAACGATGAGCCAAACGAGAATCTGACTTCGTGTCTTATCTGTATCGATGAACAAGTACCCGTAGCGGAGAATGGAGAGCATTCCGACGGCGCCGACGAGCTGTTCGAGTGGGTGTTTCATATCCGGATTTAATTGTTCACGCGTCCATTTTGTCATATCGTCACCTTTTTCAAATAGTCTTCGCCCTTGATTATAGCAAAACACGAGAGCGGATTGTGAGAACGGACTTATGCTATCATTAACGAGGAAAATAGAACAGGAGTGATGAAGATGAAACGACTGACAACGATGACTGAATATACGGAAGCGAAGCAAGGAAAGACTGTGTTTATGTTCTCGGCGACATGGTGTGGCGATTGCCGCTTCCTCGATCCGTTCATGCCCGAACTAGAATCAAAGTTCAACGAGTGGACGTTCTATTACGTCGACCGTGACGACTGGATGGAGCTCGCACAAGAACTCGATATTTTCGGAATTCCGAGTTTTGTCGCCTTCAACAGTGGACAAGAAGTGGACCGCTATGTCGGACGCGAACGTAAAACGCCGGAGCAAGTCGAAGCATTTCTTAGCGAGTTAGGGTGATCTAGATGGAACGGAATGAACTGCGGCGAGCGATCGAACGTCAATTCACTGACGGGTATCGGACGTCTTATGACAGAGAAAATGAAGTGTTACGAATCGAACGGGCAGCTGACCGGTTCGGCGTCAACATTCGATTGGCCCCACTTGTTGCCAAAGCAAAAGTTCGCGGCAATGTTGCGGTTGAAGAAGTCGTCGACTATATAAAGACGGCCCTTACAGCCGACCAAGAGATTGAATTAGTCGGCAACGAAGCCCAAATTTTCCCGGTCATTCGGGCCGGTTCGTTCTCGACAGAAACAAAAACCGGACAAGCGCTCCTCACGACACCGCATACGGCGGAGACGGCCATCTACTATGCCCTCGACCTTGGCCACGGGTATCGTTTGATTGAAGAGCGGCATTTGAATGCGACGATGACGAAAGAGCGAGTCGATCAAGTGGCGCGGGATAACGTGAAAAAGTTACCGACCGACTTAAAAGAAGACGATGTCGCCGGCAACAAATTCTATTTCCTGTCTGCCCGCGACGGATACGAGGCGTCCCGTATCCTCAATGACGAATTTTTACGGGTCATGGATCGACGAATCGAAGGGGACATGTTAGTCGGGGTCCCGCATCAAGATGTGATGATCATTGCCGATATCCGAAACGATCAAGGATACGACGCGATGCAACAGCTCATGTTCGACTTTTTTACGAACGGACGCATCCCGGTGACAGCTCTTGCGTTTCATTATGAGGACGGCGTTCTCGAACCAATTTTTATTGTTGGAAAAAAGAACCCACCAACGGACGCATAATCTGCTAAACTATTTGTGTCTAGTTTGAAAGAAGGGGCGTATTTATGTATGCAAATTAATGCTTTTTATAACCGCGAAGGAATTGGCGATGTTCTCATGGTGTTGTTAAAAGAAGGTGATCGCCATCATCAAGTCGTCGAACGAAAAGACGATGTCGCCATCGTTAAAGCGGCGGACGGATCAGTGAACGGCTACAACGTGTTTAATGCGAGTAATTATTTCAATGTCAGTGACTGGCACGGGCCGGTCGACTTGACGGCAGAATTGATTGAGACGCTCGGTGTCATTTTACGCAAGCAAAATATCGAAGTGGATTTATCGGGCGTTAACTTCACGCCGACGTTCGTTGTCGGTTATGTCGAATCGGCTGAGAAACATCCCGATGCGGATAAATTATCGATTTGCCAAGTCGAAATCGATCAAGGTACGGTTCAAATCGTTTGTGGAGCACCGAACGTTGCGGCCGGGCAAAAGGTCGTCGTCGCGAAACCAGGAGCGGTCATGCCGTCTGGTCTCATTATCCGGCCGTCTAAACTCCGTGGCGAGAGCTCGCACGGGATGATTTGTTCAGCCCGCGAGTTGAACCTTCCTGATGCGCCGCAAGAAAAAGGAATTTTAGTGTTAGATGACGAATATGAAGTAGGGAAAGCATTTGAAATCGGTCGCTAAACTCGACCGATTTTTTGCTAAATGAGGATTGAGCGAAAAAGCGAGGAATCAAGTATGGATGCATATGAACGTTCATTAAAACAGCAAGCAGAGCGAATTCGGCGCGAACTATCCCAAGAAGGGAAGAAGAGTGCGCCTGCACCAAAACCTGAACCAACGGGCGAGTTTATTCCGTCTGACGTCCCATCTCCGATTTATGGATATGCGCGACCGAAACCAAAGATCAACTTACCGACCGAGCATTCGCCCGAGACGAGAGACGATTTGTCTATCAATCAAAGCGAGCCTGATATTGATTCAGAACCATCGACTCCAGTGCCTGCTAACGAGGAAATAGTCGTAGAGGAACCTGTGCAAGTTACAGAATCTTTCGTTCCAGACGAGGTTGTCGTGGAAGTGAACGAGTCGATGGAGTCACCATTCGTGGTAGAGGAAACGGTCTCGGCAGAACATCAGACTGTTACCGAGCCTTCTGAGCCAGAAGAGACGACTATTTCCCCGGAAACATCTGACGTGCTCGATGATGAGTCTTCTGTGTCGGAGGCCGACAACGCATCGGACTCGTCGAGTGATCTGAAACCGTTACTCGGAGACGTATCTATTTTAGAAGACGGTTTTGCCTCTGTGTTCATGGGTTCGACCCATTTGAAAACGTCAAAGATCGTCGTCCGTGAAGAAAAAGAAGAGGCAGCTTCAGCGGACGTTTCAATCGAAGTGACATCGGTCGAAGAAGTAGCTCCTGTCGTCGAGGATGTTGCAAAAACATTACAGACCGATACCGACGAGCCCTTTCACGCTCTTGACGAAGCCGAGTTGACACCTGCTGTCAACGTGTCTTACAAAGCGGATAGCCCCCCATTAAACGTCATGATGACTCCGCAAGACCGGATGGCGATGTATCGCAGCCGACGCCTTGCTCAAAAAAACAATAATCTGTAATAGCACGACTCCATGAGTTTTGCTATAATGACAAAGGTTTGTCGCTTTTTCTGCAAACCGCAATGAATTAGGGGGGCTATTTACAGATGAACCGTTATCACTTCGTCGGAATTAAAGGAACGGGCATGAGTCCTTTAGCTCAAATTTTAAATGATATGAACAATGAAGTCCGAGGTTCGGACGTTGACAAAACATTTTTTACAGAAGAAGCATTGAAACGGAAAGGTATCGAAATTCTTCCGTTTGATCCTGAAAATATTACTGAAGGTCAAATCGTCGTTCAAGGAAATGCGTTCACTGACGATCATCCTGAAATCTTACGCGCGCGTGAGCTCGGTTTGACGATTTATAAATATTACGAGTTCCTCGGTGAACTAGCGGATCATTATACAAGTGTCGCCATCACAGGGTCGCATGGAAAGACGTCTACTACGGGTCTGCTCGCTCATGTCATGCGTGGGATTGAGCCGACATCATTCTTGATCGGAGACGGTACGGGCGAAGGCGTGGAAGACTCGAAAAACTTCGTGTTTGAAGCGTGTGAGTATAAGCGTCACTTCCTTTACTATCGCCCAGACTATGCGATTATGACGAATGTCGATTTTGATCATTCAGATTATTTCTCTGGCTTAGACGATGTCATTGATGCGTTCCAAGAAATGGCGAAACAAGTGGAAAAAGGTATTATCGCTTGTGGTGACGATGAGAATCTTCAACAGATTCAAGCGAACGTGCCGATCGTCTATTACGGGTTTGGTGCCCATAACGATTTCCGTGCCGAAAACGTGAACTCGACGGATAACGGGACGACGTTTGACGTCTATTTGCGTGACGATTTCTATGGGACGTTCCGCATTCCGGGATATGGTAACCACAGCGTCTTGAACGCCCTTGCCGTCATCGCGACGTGCGACTACGAGAACTTATCGAAAGATCTTGTGAAAGAGCGCCTCGAGACGTTCAACGGCGTTAAACGCCGTTTCAGTGAATCGACGCTCGATGGGCAAGTCCTGATCGATGATTACGCGCATCACCCGCGCGAAATCAGTGCGACTGTTGAAGCGGCACGTAAAAAGTACGCCGGACGGGAAGTCGTCGCGATTTTCCAACCGCATACGTACACGCGTCTCAAGTCGTTTATGGATGACTTCGCGTCATCACTCGCCGAAGCAGACGCCGTTTATTTGTGCGATATCTTTGGCTCAGCCCGAGAACAAGAAGGAACGGTCACGATTGAAGACCTTCAGTCGCGGATCGACGGTGCCAACGTTTTGAAACGTACCGATGTCGGCGTTCTCCGTCAACATCGTGATGCGGTCTTGTTGTTCATGGGAGCAGGAGATATTCAGACGTATCAACGCGAGTATGAGAACTTCGTCAAACTCGAAGCGTAAGTTGTGAGCGGATGGCCCGGGCCATTCGCTTTTTTTGTGTTTAAACTCGAATAAAGAAGGAAATAGTATTATCGACTGAACACAAAAAAGGAGATGTTAAGAATGGCAAGCCAAGGCTCATTGAATACGTTGAACAAAGAGGTGGCCAACTACGGCCTACTATTCGTCAAACTTCATAACTACCACTGGTATATTAGCGGACCTCACTTCTTCACATACCATGAAAAATTAGAGGAGCTTTACAACTTGGTCGCTGAGCTGTATGACGATGTCGCCGAGCGTTTACTCATGAATGACGGGGAACCGTATGCGACGATGAAAGAGTATTTAGAGCACTCGACACTACAAGAAGGTGATCGTCACGCCGATACAGAACAGATGATCAAAGACGTGATCACTGATTTCAAACAAATCCGTCAAGAAATGCAAGATGCGATGGAAAACTTTGAGGACGGGGACGAAGCGATCGAAGATACGTTCGTTTCCCACATCGAACGCCTCGAAAAAGAAATTTGGATGATGTCTGCCGCTCTCGGCAGAAAGACGAAACTATAATGAAAAGGTGCGCCAAATTTGGAGGCGCACCTTTTTTCGTTCATTTTAAGTTTTCTGGATTCAACGGTTGTAACGTGTCGACGACGAAACGGCCGTCTTTCCGGATCAAGACGTCGTCAAACCAAATCTCGCCGCCGCCATAGTCAGGGCGTTGGATATTGACGAGGTCCCAATGGATGGAAGAGTTGTTGCCGTTATAGGCATCGTCATACGCTTGTCCCGGGGTGAAGTGGAAACTGCCATCGATTTTCTCGTCGAATAAAATATCTTTCATCGGATGTTGGATGTAAGGGTTCACGCCGATCGCGAATTCACCGACGTAACGAGCTCCTTCGTCCGTATCGAACACTTCATTGATGCGCTCGGTATCGTTCGCCGTCGCTTCGACGATCTTTCCGTCTTTAAATGTCAGCGTCACGTTCTCGAACGTAAAACCGTGGTACGGCGATGGCGTGTTGTACGTGATGACGCCATTGATCGAATCTTTGACCGGCGCGGTGAACACTTCTCCGTCCGGGATGTTCATTTGACCCGAGCACTTGATGGCTGGGATGTCTTTGATCGAGAACGTGAGCTCCGTGCCTGGTCCTTTGATCGTGACACGGTCGGTTTGGTCCATGAGCGTGACGAGTGCGTCCATAGCCCGGTCCATCTTGCCGTAATCGAGTGTGCAGACGTTGAAATAGAAGTCTTCGAACGCCTCCGTCGATTTTCCGGCGAGTTGGGCCATCGACGGTGATGGATAACGCAAGACGACCCATTTCGTCCCTTTGACGCGATCTTCCGTATGCATTTTACCGATTGTGGCGCCGACAAGCTTTTGTTGCTCGGCGGGAACGTCCGACAGCTCGTTAATGTTATCACCCGCACGGAGACCGATATAGGCGTCCATCGCTTGCATTTGCTTGCGTTCGATGTCGGCCATCAATTCGAGTTGTTCCTTGCTTGCTTGCGTGTATAACTTCCGCAAGATACGGCTTTCTTTCAACAAGACGAACGGATGCCCCCCAGCTTCGTACGCTTTTTCGACAAGTGCCTCGACGAGCGACTCCTCGACGCCGAAATTCTCGATGAGAACGCGTTCGCCTGGCTTTAATTCGGTTGAATAATTGATCAACCCGTCTGCCAATTGTGTGATTCTTGGATCTCTCATACAAACACCCCTTAAACTTTTTTTAATTTATTTCTATTTTAGTGTAATCGAAAACATAAAAACGGGTAAAGGAATAATCAGACCGGATGGCGAAAACGGTAGTGACAAATCTTTTCAGTCATAATGGTGCTATAATGAAACCACCACATAATCGAACAGGAGGAATGGACGAATGGAAATCACCTTAGGAGGCATTGCAGGGCTCATCGCAGCACTTGCATTTGTCGTACTTGTATTTTTCTTGGCTCGCGTCTTGTCGAACGTCAATCGCACACTCGGCAGCGTCGCGAATACGACAGAAAATTTAGAACGTCAGTTAGATGGCATTACAATGGAAGTGACGGCGCTCTTACATAAGACGAACCGTCTCGTAGATAACGTAGAAGAGAAGACAGAGTTGCTCGCACCGGTGGCACATGCCCTCGACGAGCTCGGCACATCGCTAAATGAAGTGACCGAGTCGGTACGAACAGTTTCTTCATCGGTTCACGTGGCAGCAGACGAAAATAAAGACCAGATTGCCCAAGCCGTACGTTGGGGCTCGGTCGCGGTAGAGCTATTCAAGAAAAACAAAACAGAAACTTCTTCAGAAGAGCGCCCGTCACGCCGTCGTGGCCGCCGGGAGCGTAAGCAAGACACGCCATCGGTCTCACCAGGATTAATCGCGACAGACGATACAATCAAATCATAACAAGCCCAAGGAGGATATATTATGACATACGTTAAAAAAGACCAAACGAATCAAGATCAGCAATCAAGCGGCGGATTCCTAGCCGGCGTCGTCCTCGGCGGTATCATCGGTGCAGCCGTTGCCTTGCTCACCTCGCCAAAAAGTGGACGCGAAGTACGCACTTATCTCGATGAGAAAACATCGACTTCACGTGAACGTTTGACCGTCAAATCAAAAGAAGTACGTGAAAAAGCTGAGCCGGTCGTCGGAGAATGGATCAAAGTAGCGAGCGACAAGGCTGCTCCGGTCCTCAATCTCGTCAAGGATAAGGCACGCGAGGCTGCTGAACTGAAACAGCAAGTCGACGAAGATGAACTCTCTATCGAAGAAGCGATGGAAAAAGCGGATCAGCTCGTCGCGGAAGCGGAAGCCGAAGTGAAAGAACAGCTCGATCAAGCAGCAGAAGAAACGTCAAGCGAAGCAACAGAACAAGCTGACACAGACGCTAAGCCAGAATCGGCCCAACCAAAAGGCGAATCAAACTCGAAAGCAAACAAGTCGAACACGAATAAGTCGAATGCGAGCAAGCAAGAGCCGAAGAATAGTCGCGACGAGTCGGCGAACTATGAGTCGGATTTCGAAGCGCCTGTCAAAGACTTGCTCGACGATGAATCAAAACAAGAGCTGAAAGAATTGAAGAACGACTTGAAGAACGGCAATAAATAATGCTTCAAGTGTCCGGACAATCCGGACACTTTTTTTGTGGATTTTGTGTCATAGCCCATTTGTCTATGACAAAGCGAATAAAGTTCGCTATAATTAAGTTTCTGGAAAGAACGGCTTAGGAATGAGAGGGAAATTATGAGTCCACAAGATCAATTGAATCGATTACGTCGTGAAATGGATGAGTTGAACCGGGAGATGCTCGACTTGATTAGTCGTCGTGGAACGCTCGCGGTCGAAATTGGAAAAGTGAAACGTCTTCAAGGTGTGGAGCGGTATGACCCGATTCGAGAACGAGAAATGTTAGATTTCATCGCCGCCTCGAATCCCGGTCCTTTCGAGACGTCACGCCTTCAGCATTTGTTCAAAGAAATGTTTAAAGCGTCTGCCGAGTTGCAAGGAGAAGATCGAGATAAAACGTTGCTCGTGTCGCGCAAGCGTCAAGCAGAAGATACGATCGTCACATTGAAAGATGTAGTCATCGGTAACGGTCGGCCGCAATTGATTGCCGGTCCATGTGCGGTCGAATCGTTCGAGCAAGTGAATGCAGTGGCTGAGAAGTTAGCGTTGTCCGGCGTGAAAATCATGCGCGGCGGCGCCTATAAGCCGCGGACTTCACCGTACGACTTTCAAGGTCTCGGATTTGAAGGCCTCAAACTGTTGAAACAAGCGGCCGATCGCCACGACTTGCGTGTCATCTCAGAGATCATGACACCGGGTGCGGTCGAGTCAGCGCTGCCTTACGTCGATATCATTCAAGTCGGGGCGCGCAACATGCAAAACTTCGATTTGTTGAAAGAAGTCGGAAAGACGTCAAAACCAGTTCTACTGAAGCGGGGTCTTGCGGCGACGATCGAAGAATTCATTTATGCGGCGGAATACATCATGGCGAGCGGCAATAGCCAAGTCATTTTGTGCGAACGCGGCATCCGGACGTATGAGCGGGCGACACGTAACACGCTCGACATCACGGCCGTTCCGATTTTAAAACAAGAGACACATTTACCGGTCATGGTCGATGTCACCCATTCAACGGGACGACGCGATTTGTTGCTTCCGGCAGCGAAAGCGGCGCTCGCGGTCGGTGCCGACGGCGTCATGGTCGAAGTGCATCCGAATCCGGCAATCGCCTTGTCTGATGCCCAGCAGCAGCTTGATTTCAATCAATTTGATCAGTTCATCGATGGGCTCACAGCTCAGTTCCCTCAACTTGATTTGGTGAAAAAATAAGCTTTCCAATTGGAAACGTTTTATATAGCGTGAAGACAGGGTAAAATGATGACAGATACCTGTCTTCCTTTTTTGATACGTTTTTTGAAAATCGTTTGAAAATCATTGCTTGTAGGAGGAGTTTTAATGAATAGTAACAATATCACAATCTATGACGTCGCACGCGAAGCCGGGGTGTCGATGGCGACCGTCTCACGTGTCGTCAACGGAAACCCGAACGTGAAGCCGACAACCCGTAAAAAAGTACAGGACGCAATCGATCGACTCGGCTATCGTCCGAACGCCGTCGCACGTGGTCTCGCGAGTAAAAAGACGACGACAGTCGGCGTCATCGTGCCAGACATCTCAAACATCTTCTTTGCTGATTTAGCACGCGGAATCGAGGACGTGGCGACGATGTATAAATACAACATCATCCTCGGCAACTCGGACTCGAACCGCGACAAGGAAATTCATTTGTTGAACACGTTACTCGGTAAACAAGTCGATGGGATCATCTTCATGGGCGGCCGTCTTCACGAAGACCTCGTCGATGAGTTCAAAAAATCACCGGTCCCGATCGTTCTTGCAGCGACGTTGAACCAAGGGTATGACCTCCCAGCGGTCAATATCGACTATGAGCAGGCTGCTTATGACGCAACCAAAATGTTGATCGGCCACGGCCATAAACAAGTCGGCTTCATCACGGGGCCGCTCGAGCAACAAATCAATGGCGAGAAGAAGTTCTCTGGCTACCGCCGTGCCCTTGAGGATGCGGGACTTCCGTTCCGTGAGAACGATGTCATCCTTGGGAACTATACGTATGCGTCTGGCCTCGAAGCGATGCAAAAGATGCTCGGACGCGATGACTGCCCGAAAGCAATCTTCGCCGGTACGGACGAGATGGCACTCGGCGTCATCCATGCGATCCAAGACGCTGGGTATTCTGTGCCGAACGATTTTGAAGTCGTCGGTCACGATAATACACGTCTCGCCACGATGATTCGTCCGAAGTTGACGACGGTCGTTCAACCGATGTATGACATCGGAGCTGTCGCTATGCGATTATTGACGAAAATCTTGAATGCTGAAGAAATCGAAGAGAAGAACGTCGTCTTGCCGCACCGGATCGAGCGTCGTGACTCGTTACGAAAAGACTGAATCAAAAAACCCGATGTGAGTTGGCAATTGCCAACTTACATCGGGTTTTTCATAAGTAAAGTGACTTGCGGTCGTTTGAGATGAACGGCCAAAATGCGCGTTTCGTCACTTCCCAGTTCTTCTCTTCGATTTGTTGCCGTCGCGGAATATGGTCGAACGTGTACGAATGGTCATCCCATGTCGTCGGCAACGGCTGGTCTGACTCTTTTTGCCACCGTTCAATCCAAGCGGAGGGGATGTCGCCTGCGTACGGAGCTTCGCGTGTCAATCCGGCCCACACTTGCGACCAGGCGCGCGGGACAGCTCGGAACCAGTCGTACCCGCCGCCGCCTAGGGCGACGAGTCGTCCTTCTGTGTACTCGTCGGCGAGGCGAGAGGCGATTTGAGGGATTTGTTCGAACGTATGAATCGTCGAGGCGAGATGCGTCAACGGGTCGAACGCGTGCGCATCAGCCCCGTTCTGCGTCAAGATGATATCTGGTTTGAACCACTCACACGCTTCCCGGAGCACGGTCTCGTAACAGCGCAGGAACGATTCGTCTTGGGTGAAAGCATCAATCGGGACGTTCCAACTATAGCCGTAGCCGTTCCCGTTGCCGCGCTCTGTGACCGCCCCTGTGCCTGGGAAGAGGTAGCGGCCGGTCTCGTGGATCGATAGCGTCATCACATCCTCGTCATCATAGAACAGCCATTGGACACCGTCTCCGTGGTGAGCGTCTGTATCGACGTAGAGGACCCGTGTCCCATATTGCTTGCGGACGTGAGCGATGGCGACGGCGGCGTCGTTATAGACGCAAAAGCCGGACGCTTTTCGTCTCATCCCGTGATGGAGCCCGCCACCGACGTGAAAAGCGCGTTCGACTTGTCCGCTCGCGACGAGTTCAAGCGCATGCATCGTTCCGCCGACGAGCCGGGCAGCTCCTTCGTGAATAGCTGGGAAGATGGGCGTATCTTCCGTCCCGAGTCCGAATTTATTTGCTTTCAGCCCTGACAGTTTACCCGCGGCAGCTGCTTGGACGGCCTCGATGTAGTCAACGTCATGGACAAGCGCGAGCGACTCGACTGAAGCGATCGGTGAGGCGATCCACTCAGAGGCTGACAGTTTTCCGGAATCGACCAGAAGAGATGTCGTCAGCTCTAAACGGATCGGATTGAACGGATGATCCGCGTGGAAGCGGTACGAGTTCTCATTCTCCCCGAATATGTAGGCGGGTCTCATTGGAACATCTCCGGACCCAGTACGTCAAAACCTTCTCGCTTTAATCGATCGATGATGCGCAGCGGGTTCATCGTTTGAACACGGAATGAGATGATTCGCTTATATGGATCGGGTGTCGGATGGACGAAGACGTTGATGATATTCACGTTCGTTTTTGCTAAGAGCCGCGTCACTTTTTCAAGTGCACCGGTCGTATTCTCGACAAGGATCTCGATTTGTGAGCTCGGTTCGAGTGCGCCCGTCAATTGGACGAAATAACGAAGTAAATCGGTTTCGGTCAACACACCGACAAGTTTCCCTTGCTCGACGATCGGCAGGCACGTCAAACGATATTCATAGAACAGGGCGGCCGCGTCTTCAAAAAAATCGTACGGGTGGGCCGTCGTCACGTCTTGACGCATAATGCTCGAGACGGGGTTTTTAAAGTCGGCACGCTCACTCTCTGGATGAAATACACTTGTGGCACCGCTCATCTCGAACTGACCGATAATCCCGACAACTTGCCGGGCCGGATTGGTGACGATCAAGTGGCGTACTTTATGGTCGCGCATGAGTTTTGCCGCGTGCGCAATCGTATTGGTCGGTTGAATCGTCACGACGTGGCGATTCATCATTTGCTCAATCAGCATCGTAACCCTCCTCAGTCATACATGAACCGGCGTCGAAGCCGGAGTGAATCGAAGTGATCGATCGATTCTTGCCGCACGTTTTTTCCGATGCGGGCCATCAGACAGTTGGCCGGGTGGGACGCGATTTCCGGATCGTCCGTCGGATAGAAGACAAGACCGCCGTGGTTCATCATTTTCTCCATCACTTTGCGGTAGTCCCAAATCGACAGACCGCTTCCTTTTAGATCCCAGTGCCAATAGTATTCCGTCGTCAAGATTAAAAAATCATCCATATGGGGATCTAGCATCGACACTTCGAGTAGCTGTTTACCGATCCGTTGTCCCCGGAAGCGTGGACTCACCTCGATGGCGCCGAGCTCGAGAATATATGGATCATTCCCCTCACTCCAACGTTCATACGGGTCTGGATACAAATACGTGACGTAACCGATGACGAGGTCGTCAACGCGCGCCACGATGATCCGTCCTTCTTTCAACCCGGCAATTTCAACGAGCGCCTTATGTTGGTCTTCTGGCTCTCGAAACGCGGTCAAGCCTTCATCAAGCCGATACGTTGCGAGCACGTCGCTCTCGATTGGTCCATCGATGATTACGGCTCCGAGTGAGGTTTCCCACACTTTTGAATGATATTGTTTTTCCATGGAGTCACCACCTTCTTCACGTTCTATTATAGCGCTTTCATTGCACAACGTTCACACTGTTTTGGAGTTTTTGGAAATTCATTGATTTGTCATAATATTAACACTATACTGAAAGTGGTTACACCATTCATTATAGGGGGAGGCGAATCTTTGACGATGGAAAAATTGAAAGCGTTATCAGGGGAGCATCAATTAGCGTCGTATGAAGAGGCTTGTCAGTCGTTCGAGTGGACGCAAGCAGAAGGATTATTGTCTTGGAACCTGACTGGAAATGTCAACATGGCGTACGAGGCGATTGATCGTCACGCTGAAGGGGAGCTGGCGGACAAACTGGCACTGCTCTATTTCGATGGGGATCGGGAAGAGCGGTATACTTACGCGCAGATGAAACAGGAAAGTAATCGCGCTGGAAATGTTCTGAAATCGGTTGGGGTGGAGAAAGGCGATCGTGTCTTTGTCTTCATGCCACGGAGTCCAGAACTTTATTTTATTTTACTCGGTGCGTTAAAGCTCGGTGCGATTGTCGGACCGCTATTTGAGGCGTTCATGGAACAGGCGGTACACGACCGGTTGCTCGACGCGGAAGCGAAAGTCATCGTGACGACAGAGGCGCTGTTGCCGCGTATACCCGTCGATCAATTGCCACATCTTGAGACGATTTTGCTTGTTGGCGACGACGTCGACGAATCAGGGAAAATCATCGATTACCGGAAACTGGCGAACGATGCATCGACCGATCTCGATATTACGTGGGTCGACCGAGAAGACGGCATGATCTTGCATTATACGTCGGGCTCGACCGGGAAACCGAAAGGCGTCTTGCATGTCCATAACGCCATGATCCAGCACTTGATGACCGGGAAATGGGTGCTCGATTTGCAACCGGACGATATTTACTGGTGCACCGCCGACCCGGGCTGGGTGACGGGTACGAGTTACGGAATTTTTGCGCCGTTCTTGAACGGGGCGACGAACGTGATCGTCGGCGGACGGTTCAACCCTGAGTTTTGGTACTCGGTCATCGAGCGGTTCGGCGTCACCGTCTGGTACAGCGCGCCGACAGCGTTCCGGATGTTGATGGGCGCGGGGGAGGAAGCGTTCGAGAAGTACGACTTGTCATCACTGCGCCACATTCTATCGGTCGGCGAACCGCTCAACCCGGAAGTCATTCGCTGGGGCAACGAATCGTTCGGGCTACGCATTCATGACACGTGGTGGATGACGGAGACAGGAGCGATGATGATCTGTAACTATCCGACGATGGACATTAAACCGGGATCGATGGGGAAAGCGATTCCTGGCTGTGAGGCGGCGATCTTAGACGACCGTGGCCAACCGCTACCACCGCATCGGATGGGCAACTTGGCATTGAAGACGCCTTGGCCGTCGATGATGCGTAAAATTTGGAAAAATGATGCGAAGTACGAGAGCTACTTCTGGGGTGACTGGTACGTATCTGGTGATTCGGCCTATATGGACGAGGACGGTTATTTCTGGTTCCAAGGCCGAGTGGATGACGTCATCATGACGGCAGGAGAGCGGGTCGGACCGTTCGAAGTCGAGAGCCGCCTCGTCGAGCATCCGGCTGTCGCCGAAGCCGGAGTCATCGGGAAACCGGATCCGATCCGCGGTGAGATCATCAAAGCGTTCATCGCGCTCAGAAAAGGCTATGAGCCATCGGACGAATTGAAAGCAGAAATCCAAAAATTCGTCAAAGAAGGTTTGGCGGCCCATGCGGCACCGCGTGAGATCGAGTTCAAAGACAAATTGCCGAAAACGCGGAGCGGAAAAATTATGCGTCGCGTCCTCAAAGCATGGGAGTTGAACCTTGAGGCCGGAGACTTATCGACGATGGAAGATTGAGCATAAAAAAGGTCGACACGCGATGTGTCGACCTTTCGTTTGGCTTGCGTTATGAAGCGTCCGCCTCTTTCTCGGCTTCTTCTTTTGCTTTCGCTTCATCTTCAGCTTTCTTCTTGGCTTCAGCTTTGGCTTTCTTAGCAGCATCAGCTTTTTTCTTCGCTTCGTCTTCGGCTTTCTTAGCAGCTTCCGCTTCTTGCTTGTCTTCAGCTTCTTGTTCTGCCTCTTCCGCCTCTTTCTTTGCGTCTTCGGCTTCTTGTTTCGCTTCTTCAGCTTTCTTCTTCGCTTCCTCTTCTTTCTTCTCTTCAAGTTTTTTCTTCTCAGAGAACGTTCCAGAGTCTTTGAAGTCGTCCGGTTTGACACTAGACGGTTGACTGAATCGTGCGTTCGTGAACGTCTCCGGTTTGTCAGCGTACACGCGGTTAGCAGTCTGAGACCAGATGCGTTGTGTTCGTTGATAGTATGGACCGTACGGATACTTGTCGGTCATTTCGAGAGTTTGGTTATCGTAACCAGACCAGACAGCGAGCGTGACGTCTGGAGTCGAACCGACGAGATAC
The DNA here is from genome assembly GCF_004337115.1 of Exiguobacterium sp. SH3S3. Taxonomy (NCBI): domain Bacteria; kingdom Bacillati; phylum Bacillota; class Bacilli; order Caryophanales; genus Exiguobacterium; species Exiguobacterium sp. SH3S3. The sequence continues at coordinate 111,145 of NZ_SJUU01000002.1, read as the reverse complement.
GAATCACGCATCTTCTGAGTCGTTCCGGATTTGCCCATCCAGTCGCCAGGGACGTTCAACAATGATTTTGCGTACGTTCCGGTGCCGGACGTGTAAACATCACGTAACATGTCGACGACGAGATAAGCGGTGCGGTCTTCGTAAATACGTGTCTTTTTCGGTTTGGCCTCAAAAATTGTTTCCCCTTGGTATTCGACCCGATCGACGAAATACGGTTCGACATGTTCCCCGTAGTTAGCGAGCATGGCGTAAGCGGAAGCAAGATTTACAGGACTTACTTCACCAACGCCGAGTGCCATTGAAGATGCTTTTCGGTTAGTGTCAGAAACGTTAATACCCATATCAATGAGTTTTTGAGTATCTGACTCCATCTGGTTTCGCTCTTCGTAAATCTTGACGGCAGGAACGTTGAGTGACAGTTTGAGGGCGTCGCGCACCGTGACAGGACCACGATATTGGGCACTTTCATTTTTTACAGGATCTTTCCGTTCGCTGTAATCAAACTTGTAGAAGTACTTTTCATCAATGATGGTCGTTGCAGGTGTAATCATGCCAGCTTCAATCGCGTTCGCGTAAACGAGAATCGGCTTTGCTGTCGATCCGATTTGGCGTGTCATCTGTGTCGCATGGTTATACTCTTCGGTCTTGCCGTTAATATAACGACCGCCGACAAATCCAAGCACACGTCCGGTTTTGTTTTCAAGCATGACGCCGGCTGTTTGTTCCGGATAACTCTTACCATCGGCGTTTTTGTTCGGACCAAAATTGTCAGCGTTTTTGGCAGGTTGTTGCATCGATTCATGGATTTGTTTGTCGAGCGTCAAATGAATCTTATACCCGCCTTGGCGAAGGGCGTTATGGGCACGTTTTCCGTAGCTAGAACTGATTTCTTTCCGTTCACTCGGCTCAAGGTCGTTCAAGTTAATTCCATCTTGCTTGAGTAGATGAGCGGTTACAATCGCAAGTGCTTCACGTTCGGCCACGTCAATCACGTACGGATACCGGTCTCGCGGCTTCGACTGTGTCTTCATGAAGTCTTGCGTGATGTCGTAATTATATGCGGCGTCATAGTCTGCTTTTGTAATCTTGCCAGCAACGTACATCCGGTTCAATACCGTCTTCATCCGGTTGATCGCCGGTGATACATCTTCTTTAATGACCCCGCCTTGATAGTAAGGGGTGTAAAGGAACGGGTTTTTCGGGATGCCGGACAAGAACGCGGCTTGCGGCAACGTCAGCTTCTCGGCCGACGTGTTGAAGACACCGCGCGAGGCGGCCTCGATGCCTGAGATGTTGCGTCCCATCGAGTTACGGCCGAACGAGACGACGTTCAAGTAGGCGTTCAAAATCTCGTCTTTGTCCATCGCTTTCTCTAAACGGAGGGCAAGCAGAATTTCTTTTGCTTTCCGTTCGAATGAGACCTCGTTCGTCAGCATTTGGTTTTTAATGAGCTGTTGGGTTAGTGTCGAACCACCTGTCCGTTCTTCCGAACCGGTCGCTTCTTGCAGGATGGCCCGAAGCGTCGCTTTCGGGACGACGCCGTCGTGTTCATAAAACTCGACGTCTTCGGTGGCGAGTAAGGCATCGACGACGAAAGGTGAAACTTTATCGACCGTGATCGGTACCCGAACTTCATCGGTCGTATAGTTCCCAATCCGTTCACCGCTTCCAAAATAAATATCGGACGTCGATGAGTACGTATTGATTTGTGACGTCATCGTTTTATAGGCTGGAGCCGGCATATCTTTAACGAGTGATGCGAAATACCCGGCCCCGATCCCGGCGCCTAAGAAACCGATGAGGACGACAGAGATGATGGTGAGGAGCAAAACGTTCCACGACACATCATAAAATACAGTGGCATAACGGCGGGCTTTCAACGACTTTGGTGTGTTCCATATGTCTCGAATCTTCTGCAGCATGACAGCCTCCTTAATATGGTGTAAAACTATTTTAGACAGTATTATATACGATTATAGCACAAGTCCTTGCCCACCTTATCGTGAATGAGCAGACTAATGCAAGTTTCAATCTTGCAGTTGACAACGAGGAAACGGAACTTATAAAATGGATAGCGTAGTCAATAATAGTAGACGCGATGAAAAAAACGAAGTAGTCGGTTGACCGCTTGTCCAGAAAGCTAGTGGGTGCTGTGAACTAGCCAATGTCAACGATGAATTACACTTTTGGAGCGTGCCATTCGGCCGGGTTGGGACCGTTATCTCTCGTTTTAAGTGGCCACGGCTGTGGCAATTAGGGTGGTACCGCGGAATCTCCGTCCCTTCTCATTTGAGAAGGGACGTTTTTTATGTCAATTGAAGGAGTGGAAAACATGGAACTATTAAAAGATTTAGAATTTCGAGGGCTCGTCAACCAAATGACGGATGAGGCAGGACTTCGGGAACAACTCGTTAAACCGACGACACTATACACAGGGTTCGACCCGACGGCGGACTCGCTCCATATCGGACACTTGCTACCGATCTTGACGTTGAAGCGTTTCCAAGAGGCGGGGCACCACGTCATCGCGCTCGTCGGTGGCGCGACCGGGATGATTGGCGACCCGTCAGGACGGTCGGACGAACGCTCGCTCAACACGCTCGATACGGTCAAAGAATTTTCGGACCGGATCAAAGATCAGTTGAGCCGCTTCCTCCCGCTCGAAGGGGAGAACCCGATCACGATCCGCAACAACTATGAATGGACAGAAGAGCTGTCGATCATCGATTTCTTACGTGACATCGGCAAGCACTTCCCGATCAGCTACATGCTCGCGAAAGACTCGGTCGATTCGCGCATGGAAAACGGGATTTCGTACACGGAGTTCTCATACATGTTGCTCCAATCGTTTGATTTCTTGAAGTTGTACGAGACAGAGAATTGCCGCCTCCAAGTCGGCGGCAGCGATCAGTGGGGCAACATCACGGCCGGGCTTGAATTGATCCGTCGCTTCGGCCATTCGGAGAAGGCGTTCGGTCTGACTGTGCCGCTCGTCACGAAGTCGGACGGACAGAAGTTTGGGAAGACGGCCGGTGGTGCGGTATGGCTCGACGCGGACAAGACGACACCGTACGAGTTTTACCAGTTTTGGATCAACGTCGACGATGCCGACGTCATCAAATTTATCAAGTACTTCACGTTCATGACGCATGAAGAAATCGACGCGCTCGAAGCGGAAATGACGGCAGCACCTGAAAAACGTGCGGCACAGCGCCGTCTCGCCGAAGAAATGACGAAGCTCGTCCACGGTGAGGCGGGTCTTGACCAAGCGGAACGCATCACGACAGCGTTCTTCAGCGGTGATCTGAAGACGCTCGAGCCCGAGGATATGGATGCCGCGTTCAAAGGGATGCCGCAATTCGAACTCGACGGCGAACGCAATCTCGTCGATCTTCTCGTTGAGGCGAAAATCGCCCCATCGAAACGTCAAGCGCGCGAAGACGTCCAAAACGGAGCGATCTACTTGAACGGGGAACGCGAGCAAGCGCTCGACAAGCTCGTCACGCGTGAAGACACGCTCGGGGACTTCACAATCATCCGCCGAGGCAAAAAGAAATACTTCGTGATTCGTCACGTCTAACCGATCCGTCCATGTCCGCAAAGTTTGCGGACATGGACTTTTTTGTTGTGTCAAATCAGGTGTGGTCTGATACCATTTCAAATATAGAGACCGAGGAGGACGTCTAATGGATATCGAAGAGTTTTTTGGCGAACAGTTTCATCAGTGGCGGGAACGGTTCCGCTATTACGAGATGGCGATCACGGAGCTTGAGAGCGACCTTGGCATCATCGACCTCGATTGGCAGACCCGACTCGGCTATTCGCCGATCGAGCACGTGAAGACGCGGATGAAGACGTTGCCGTCGATCATTCGGAAGATGAATCAAAAACAGCTCCCACTCGAAGTGGAAGCGTTATGGGACAATATTTATGACGTCGCCGGCGTACGGATCGTCACGAGTTTCCGCGATGACATCTACGCGATTCTCGATCACTTGAAAAAGCGGGACGACTTACAGATCGACGTCATCAAAGACTATATCGAACATCCGAAGCCGAGCGGTTACCGCAGTCTCCATCTGATTGTGCGGACGAAAGTGTACTTGGCGGAACGTGTCATCTGGGTGCCGGCCGAGATTCAAATTCGGACGCTCGCGATGGACTTTTGGGCGGCGACCGAACATAAGCTTCAATATAAATATCAGCATCAAATCCCCGAGACGTCACGGCAAGAGCTCATCGAGGCGGCCCGAATGGCGGACGCGCTCGATACGCAGATGGGCCGGATTCGCGAACAGATCTTGATATAAAAAAATCCCCTTCTCGAGAGAAGGGGATAAAAGCATTAACGTGAGTAGTACTCAACGATGAGTTGCTCTTTGATTTGGTCGTTCAATTCAGCGCGCTCAGGGATACGTACGTACGTACCTTCGAGTTTCTCAGCGTCGAACGTGATGAATTCTTTTGTAGCTGGTGCTACTTCAAGAGCTTCAGCAATCGCTTTGAAAGTTTTCGATTTTTCGCGAACCGAGATGACTTGACCTGGTTTTACACGGTAAGACGCGATGTCTACGCGTGAACCGTCAACTTGGATGTGACCGTGGTTGACGAGTTGGCGTGCTCCACGACGTGTGCGAGCGAGGCCCATACGGTAAACGAGGTTGTCAAGGCGTGACTCGAGCAAGAACATGAAGTTCTCACCGTGGATACCTTGCATTTTCCCAGCATCGTTGAAGATGCGACGGAATTGCTTCTCGTTGATTCCGTACATGTGACGGAGTGCTTGCTTCGCTTGAAGCTGAAGACCGTATTCAGAGATTTTACGACGACCATTGCCGTGTTGGCCTGGTGCGTAAGGACGTTTTGCTAATTCTTTACCCGTTTCGCTAAGCGAGATGCCTAAGCGACGCGAGAGTTTCCAAGCTGGACCTGTGTAACGAGCCATGATTGGACTCCTCCTTGTTGTTCATGTATTTTGCACAAAAGAACAACGGTGTCAAAGACGGGTGACGCCCCTTTCTAGGTTCAAGCACCTTCACTTGATAGCGAAGCTACAAGATGCTCCTCCGACTCAGTCGAGGCCCGAAAGGTGGATACGTCTGTCTAGGACTGCTATCGTCATTTCATGCACAAAAATCAGTATACGATGGATCGAGCAGCTTGTCAATCAGATGAAGCGAAGTAATGTCTGGCAAAATTGCTCTAAGCCTTGGCGATCGACTTCTGAGAAGCGATCGAACTCGGGACTGTCGATATCGAGGACGCCGATCGTTTTGCCGTCACGGATGAGCGGGACGACGATTTCAGAGTTCGAGGCCGCATCACAGGCGATATGGCCTGGGAATTGGTGGACGTCGGCGATCAACTGTGTCTCTTGTGTCGAGGCGGCGGTGCCGCAGACGCCTTTGCCGAAGGCGATATGGACGCAAGCAGGAAGACCTTGGAACGGTCCGAGAATGAGGCTGTCGTCACCGTCAGTCAAATAGAAGCCGACCCAGTTGATGCGGTCAAGAAACTGGTTGAGCAGAGCGCTCGCGTTCGAAAGGTTAGCGACTTGGTTCGTCTCTCCTTCGAGCAGGGCAGCGAGTTGTTTGTTAAGTAAGTCATAGCCGGCGGCCAGGTCGCCAGAGTAAGTAGTAGTTTGGAACATTTGTTTCCCTCCTATATCAAGATGTATTTCAGATTAGCATCATGGTACACGCATTTTTTTATTTTGTCTCCCAAAAAGAATTTCGCGGAAAATAACATTCTCTCCCTAAACCGTTGGAAAACCTATGCAAAACATTGTTTCTATAATATGATTATTAATATCTATACTTATAAAATACTTCATTTTCTTCTTAAAGATACATAAGTCCACGAAAGCGGCTTGGAGGTTGTTACAGAGATGGATTACGGAATATACGGAATTTTAATTGGAATTATTGTCATCGCTCTAGGAGCAATGTTAGGTAGTATGCTAGCTAGACGAAGTTTTTACCAGAAAATTGATGATTTGGATATGCGAAAACAAGGCATCCTGAGTGCGAGTGTCCCGGCCGAGCTTCAAAAGTTCAAACAGTGGCCGATGGAAGGCGAAACGAAAGAAAAATTCGAACGCTGGCACCAGTCATGGGATGAACTCGTCAGCGTCCACACGGGTCAAATCGATGAGGCGTTATACCGTTCAGAGGAAGACCTCGACAAATATCGTTTCCTTAAAGTCAAATCAGACTTGGCTGCGACCGAACAGGTGATCGAAGAACTCGAATCGATGGTTCACGCGATGCTCGATGAGATGGCGGAGTTTAACGACCATCATGCCTCCCTGCTAGATATCGTCAAAAAAGACGAGAAAGAACTGTATCAGTTCCGCAAGACGCTCATTTCTCAAAATAGCGCTTTTGGCCCGACGTACGATCTCGTCGAAACCGAAATCGCTGTTGCGGAATCGAAACGGACCGAGATGATGACGCTCAAGCAAGAAGGACAAGTCTCAGAGGCGTTCATGGCCGGCCAAGTCCTGTCTGAAAAGGTGACGAAGATCCGTGAACTCGTTCAAGTGATTCCCCAGTTTGTCCGGACGGTTCAATTTGACTTAAAGCACCAACTGAATCAACTGCGTGCGGGTCATAAAGAAATGCAGATGGATGGCTACGCCCTCGAGACGCTCGGTTTAGTCGAAGAGATCGAGCAGGCAGAAGACCGCCGTCTCGCGCTCATGACTCGGATCGAACAGCTTGATTTTGAACACTTTGAAACGGACATGCAGCAACTCAGTTCGGATATCGATCAATTGTTCGAGGCGTTCAGCTCCGAGGTCGATGCAAGGCAGTACGTAAAAAAAGAGTTTGCTGGGGTCAAAGAACGCGAACGTCAGACGAACGAATTGATGACGCGCCTTCACCAAGAGATGTCGCGGCTTGTCAGCAACTATGAAATCAATGCCCGGGTCGGTGAGGAGTTCGAACAATTGGACCGGGAACGTGCGGTGCTCGCTGCGAACGTCCTCGATATCGAACAAGCACTCGTCGCTCAGGTGATTCCGTTCAGTCTGATCAAATCAAAAGTGCAAGATGCGAAACGGTCACTCGACCAGTTCGGTGCGATGCATGAACGGTTTATCGAAAATACGAACTCGCTTCGTAAAGAAGAGCTCGAAGTTCGAAATAAACTCGAGTCATGGAAGAAGGAATTGTCCGCTCACCGTCGCCTCTTGGCGAAGAGCGCGATGCCGGTCGTTCCGACTGATTTGACGAGTGACATGCGACAACTTCAAAAAGGGGTGCAGTCGCTAGATGAACAGTTCGAGAAGGCACCGTTCAACATGACGTATATCGTCGGCCTCAGTCACGATGTCGAGGAAACGATGGATAACTTCCGTGACCGCGTCAAAGCACTGCTCCGGCAAGTGACGTATGCGGAACAGTTGCTCCAGTATGCGAATCGGTACCGTCGTCGTGATAACGAGGTGCATGTCGCCTTGACGCTCGCTGAGAACAAGTTTTTACACGGCGAGTACGGTACGGCCGTCGAAATCGGTGAACGTGTGCTCGGGCGCTTCGACGAAGGAGCGGCTCGCGAGATCCGTCAACGTGTTGAAAAAGGTTTAGAACAACAAGATATGCTTCGAAAATAATCTATGCATGAAGATTGACGTAAACGGGAATTAACGTAGACGTCAATCTTTTTTGAATCGAGGAGGAATTTTGTGATGGGAACGCTTTGGGTAAACGGAAAGATCTATACGCTGAACAAAGAACATGAAATGGCACGGGCGATGTATGTCGAGCACGGACGCGTGTTGAAACTCGGGGAGGAAGGTCATCTTCGCCGTACATACGCGGGCCGGATCAAACAGATTGTGAACCTCGAAGGGAAGAGCGTGTATCCGGCGTTTACAGACTCGCACATTCACTTGATCGGATATGGCGAGGCGCTCGACCGCATCGACGCGACCGAGACGACGGATTTAAACGCCTTGCTCGAAGCGATGAAAGCGAAGTCGGGAGGGGACGACTGGATCGTCGCTGAAGGCTTTAACGATCGTCTGCTCGGACAGATGCCGACACGTGAGATGATCGATGCCGTCATTCCGGATCGCCCGGTCGTCTTGAAGCGCGTCTGTCGCCACGTCGCCGTCGTCAACTCGAAAGGCCTCGAGCGCTTAGGCCTCATTCATCACACCGTCATTGAAGGCGGGAAGCTCGGACGTGATGACGACGGGAAATTGAACGGCGTGTTGTACGATGCGGCGCTCGATCTGCTCCATAAAGAGCTCGGCGGAAATCGTGAGAAGAACGTCGCCTCGATCCGTCGGGCCGTCGACTCGTTGTTCGCCCATGGGATCGTCGGAGCCCACACGGAAGACTTGTTCTACCACGGAGATCCGCTCGAGACGATTCAAGCATATGAAGATGTACTTCAAGAACTTCCGTTCCATGCCCATCTGCTCGTCCATGAACAAGTCGTTGATCAATTGCTACAAAAAGATGCGCTTGCGAAGCGCCTGCGCTTCGACTTCGGGGCGATGAAGATTTTCGTCGACGGTTCGTTCGGCGGCCGGACGGCGCTCTTGTTTGAGCCGTATGCAGATGAAGTCGGACAGCGCGGGATCGAAGTCCACCGCCCGGACCACCTCGAGGCGCTCGTCAAAAAAGCGCGCTCATACGGGATGAACGTTGCGGCTCATGTCATCGGAGATGCGGCGGCTGAGCAGTTCATCACGCTGCTCGAGAAGTATCCGGCGAAACGAGGGACGCGCGACCGCATCATCCACGCTTCGCTATTGAACGATTCGCTGTTGAAACGTATCAGTGCGTTGCCGGTCCTCATCGACGCGCAACCGGTCTTTTTGTCGGATGATATGGACTTGTTGTTCGACCGTCTAGGCAACGAGCGGGTCGATGACGCGTATCGGTTCAAATCGATGCTCGATACGGGTGCGCTCGTACTCGGGGGTAGTGATGCCCCGATCTCTTCTGTCGATGTTAGAAAGGGGCTCTATGCCGCTGTGACACGACAATCGTTTGAAGCGTCGGGTGCACTGAATCCGTCCGAGCGTCTATCGATGTACGAGGCGCTACGGAGTTTCACCTACTCGCCGCGTGTCGCGACCGGAACACATGGCCGTGACGGCCTGTTGATTCAAAGCTATAACGCGACGTTCACTGTGTGGGAGCAGGATTTCTTTGACTTGAACGGACAAGATATTTTGAACAACCGACTTGTCATGACCGTCGTCGACGGTTCGCCCGTCTACGAGGCGGACGTCATCAAAGCATGAGAAAAGGCTAGTCGTCCGCGATGGACGACTAGCCTTTGTCAGTTTAGAAGAAAGAGCGTTGCACTTTGTGCCAGAACGAGTTGGTTTTCAACTTGACCGTTTTGACGACCTTGTCCGACAATTCGATGTCGATCCGGTCTGTATATTTCAGACTAAGCGCTTCGTTATCCATGCCGATAATCGGATAATCGTTTCCGTCTTCAACGATGCGGAGCGACAGCTTGCGTGATGCGTGGACGATGAATGCTGAGCCGAGCGTGCGGTAACGGTTGTTGTTCACCGAAGCGATTTCACTCACTTGCATGCATGGGATGAGCGGATCGACGACCGCGCCATTCAACGATTTATTGTAGGCGGTCGATCCCGTCGGTGTCGATACGACCATGCCATCCCCGCGGAACGTCTCGAAGTGGAGGTCGTCGATGTAGACTTCGATCGCGAGCGATTTGATGATACTCGATTTGATCGATGCCTCGTTCAGGCAGAGGAGTGGCGACGATTCGTTAATCGAAGCGGATAAGAGCGGATATTTCCGTACTTCGAGACCGGCTTCGATCCGGGCAGAGTTATCCGAGAATAAACGGTCGACTTCGTCGAGTTTATGTATATCGAAGTCACAGTAAAATTCGTTGAGGCCGCGGCCAAAACCGACATAGATGGCGTCTTGACGGAACCCGGTGTAACGGACGGCCTGTAAAAACGCGCCATCTCCCCCGATGGCGACGATGATGTTGGCATCTTCCGGGCGGTCCATGATGTTGAAACCATGTTTCTCCCCGATTTCTCTTAATTTTTTTACCTCTTTCGTGAACTCGTTGACGTTACGATGGTGCAGATACACGTTGTTTCTCATCTAAATCATCCCCTTTGTCAATTGTGTCCTTCTCATTATAACTTGTTTTAGGCGTCCTATATAGGGAAAATGACAATCAGGCCGTCTGAAGCAGGATGCTTGTCTTCGTGACGGCACCATCGATATGATGAAGAAGTAAAATTCAGAACAAGGGGATGATTTGATGCCAACATTTAAAGGGAATACAGTCACATTGCAAGGGAATCCAGTGAAAGTGGGAGATGCTGCACCCGATTTCACCGCCCTCACGACTGCACTCGAAGAAGTGTCGCTCGCGTCTTACCCAGGGAAGAAATTGATTAGTGTCGTCCCATCGATCGATACAGGACTATGCGACACGCAAACTCGTGCGTTCAATGAAAACGCGGCATCGCTCGGTGGAACGGTATTGACCGTCTCGAACGATTTACCGTTCGCCCAGCGACGCTGGTGTGCGGCGTCAGGTCTCGATAACGTCATCATGTTGTCAGATCACCGCGACCAGTCGTTCGCGCATTCGTACGGCGTGCTCATGGAAGAGCTTCGTTTGCTAGCCCGGTCAGTCTTCGTGATCGACTCGGAAGGAACTATCCAATACGTTCAGTATATGGATGAGATGACAGACGAAGTCGATTTTGACGCGGCGCTTGAAGCGTTCGACGCGGCAAACTGATTCACTTGGCGAAACGTGGACGAATAGCTTACACTATATTGTAGTTAACCAACCGGCTCTCGAAACGAGAGCCGGTTTTGTATGGAGGAGATGAACGACTATGGAACGATTTGAACAATTGTACCGAGATTGGAAGAAAGAAACGAAAAAATTGGTGGCCGACCTTGATTTATTGCCGCTCGAAGCATTGATCGAAGTGTTTGAGCGAGTCGACGTTGAATCGGAGAAACCGGATGACGTGCGCAAGGCAGTGAGTCTGCTTGTGCTTGAAGAGACGACAACGCTTCCGCCGAACCATCAACCGACACCGGACGCAGTCAGCTTATTTATCGGATATTTGGCGACGAAGCTCGTCAAAGACGGAGCGAACGTGCTTGAACTCGGAAGCGGCACCGGGACTCTCGTCCACGCCATTTTATCGCAAGTGAAGGACGCCACCGCACAAGCCGTCGAAGTCGATGAATTGATGCTTCGTTTGTCATATGCGATTAGCAATTTACTCAAAAAGCCGGTTTCTTACTTCCATCAAGACGCACTTGCACCGCTGTTCGTCGAGCCGAGTGACCTCACACTCGTCGATTTGCCGATCGGTTATTATCCGAACGACGAAGTGGCGAGCGGTTATGAGTTGAAGCGAGAAGAAGGTCATTCCTATTCTCACTTCTTGATGATCGAGCAGGCGATGCGGCATACGTTGCCGGGAGGCCATGGTGTCTTCGTCATCCCGAACAATTTGTTTGAACAGGATGATGAAGGGAAATTAAAACAGTGGATGGACCGAGAAGCGGTCGTGAAGGGTGTCCTCCAACTACCGACAACGATGTTCAAAGATGAACGGTATGCGAAGAGTATCCTCATCTTACAGAAGCAAGGAGAGGGCGTTACACGGCCGAAACAAGCGCTCCTCGTTGAGTTACCATCGTTCACTGACGTGCGAGCTGTTGCCAATATTGTGAAACAGATTGATGAATGGTTTAAAACAACATAATATTTATTGGGCAAAAGACTTGAAAAACATATGCCATATCAAGTATCTTCATTATGATACAGTTATCGGTTTTAAAGAGAACAGATAAAGAAACGTGTTTAAATCGAAAGGTAAGAGGTGTATGACATGACAAAAATTATGGCAGTCAACGCAGGTAGTTCGTCACTGAAGTTCCAACTTCTCGAGATGCCATCTGAGAACATGCTCGCGCTTGGTCTCGTCGAGCGCGTTGGAAAAGACGATGCGATCTTTACTATTAAATACGGCGAAGGGCAAAAGTTCAACGTCGTCACGCCGCTTCACACACATAAAGAAGCGGTCGAGCTTGCGCTCGAAAAATTGATTGACCTTGGAATCATGGCTTCGTTCGATGAAATTTCGGGTGTCGGGCACCGTGTTCTTCACGGGAAAGAACTGTACGCGGATTCAGTCGTGATCGATGAGGAAGTCATGAAGAACATCGAATCGTTCGTCGAACTCGGACCGCTTCACATCCCGCCTAACTTGACTGGGATTCGTGCGTTCCAAACGATTTTGCCGAACGTACCGCAAGTCGCCGTCTTTGATACGGCTTTCCACCAATCGATGCCGGAAGAAAACTTCCTGTACAGCCTCCCGTACGAGTACTACACGGAACACGGAGTACGAAAATATGGTTTCCACGGGACGAGCCACAAATATGTCACGCAACGTGCTTCTGAGCTACTCGGTCGTCCGCTCGAAGATTTGCGCTTGATCTCATGCCATCTCGGCAGTGGAGCGTCAATCGCGGCGGTTGCCGGCGGTCGTTCGATCGATACGACGATGGGCTTCACGCCACTTGAAGGAATCACGATGGGAACGCGCTCAGGATCACTTGACCCGGCCCTCATCCCGTTCCTTATGCAAAAAACGGGCAAGTCGGCTGAAGACGTATTGAACGTCATGAACAAAGAATCAGGCGTTTACGGTCTCTCGGGTATTTCAAGTGACTTACGTGACATCGAACAAGCTGCAGCAGAAGGTAACCACCGGGCTGAAGTGTCACTTAAAATCTTCTCGAACCGGATTCACGGTTACATCGGTCAGTACGCTGCTGAGATGAACGGTGTCGATGCCATCATCTTCACGGCGGGTGTCGGTGAAAACTCTGACGTCATTCGTGAGCGTATCTTGCGTGGGCTTGAATTCATGGGCGTCTACTGGGATCCATCGCTCAACAACGGAGCACGCGGCAAAGAGTTGTTCATCAACTATCCGCATTCGCCGGTCAAAGTCATCATCATTCCGACGAATGAAGAATTGGTCATCGCCCGCGATACAGTTCGGATCGCAAACCTTGTAGAAGCACACGCTTAATCCACACAATTTAACCTCTCTAGTCGCGCTGTTCATTCGAACAGCGCGACTTTTTTTAGTTCTTTTGTCATAGTTCATCCGGGGAAATTGTGTCTAAAGGATTATCCGGGAGACGCGCGCTGTAATAAAAAGAGTCAAAAAACGATACGTTTGTAACGTTTGAGTTATATTACAACCAAAAATTGGAATTTAATATGACGTAAAAAGTGGTATCTCTGTAAAGTTGTCATCTCTCGTTAAAATAGTCCGCTTTTGTAACACTTCTGTAATTTTAGTGTCACTCAAATGAATTTTAGTTGTAAACGCACGTCCGGTTGTTTCGTCATATAGTTATCTGGACGAAACATTACTCGTCTTGACGCATCGTGTTTATGTTTAAACGTAACAATCACCAAGAACTGACAACTATGAAAAACGACAAAACAAACCGACTGGGAAAGGACGAACCTCATGTTAAAAAAAATTGGAACGGTCTTATTACTGACGGTCATGACATTCGCCATGCTTTTACCGCAACAACCAGTAGAGGCGTCTTCTAAAATTTATGTAAAAAGCCAAGTGAATGGATTAAACGTTCGCTCAGCGGCTACGATTAATGGTAAGGTACTCGGAAAAATCAATAAAGGACAACAACTCCAACGCACTGGTACAAAAGGGGCTTGGATTCGCGTCAACTATAAAGGTAAGGCCGGTTGGATCGCAACCAAATACTTACGCACCGTTAAACCGGTTGCGAAAGCGAACGTGAAATCGTATACGATGAACGCTTCTGCCTACACACCATACTGCAAAGGGTGTTCAGGTAAGACGGCACTCGGATGGAACGTGCGTACACAAAGACATAACGTCGTCGCTGTCGACCCGCGCGTCATCCCGCTTGGTTCTAAAGTACAAGTGTATGTCGGTGGGAAGTTAATGGGTACGTACACGGCGGCTGACACAGGCGGCGCCATCAAAGGACATAAGATCGATATTCTCATGTACTCGCAAAGTGCGGCCATCAACTTTGGCCGCAAGACGGTCACGGTCAAAGTCTTATAAGCCAATAAAAAAGAGTCATCGCAAACGCGATGACTCTTTTTTAATGAAATTATTGACGAACGATCAGGACGTCGCACTTCGAGTACCGGACGATGCTCTCGGATACGCTACCGATAAAGAAGCGTTCGACCGCATTCAAGCCGGTCGCTCCACAGATGATAAGGTCAATTTCGTGATTCGGTGCGATTTTTTTCGCAATCGTCACTTTAGGCGAACCGTATTCAATGACCGTTTCGACTTCTTTGACACCACGTTCTTTGGCCCGATTGACATAGTCGTCGAGCAGTTCTTTCGCATAAGTTTCTGCACGTTCGGTAATCGTCCGATCGTATGCTTCGACCGTTGCGAACGTCCGTGTATCGATCACGTGACCGATATACAGTTTTCCGTCGTTTCGAAGGGCGACGTCGATTGCTGTTTCGAATGCACGTTCCGCCTCTTTCGAGCCGTCGACGGCAGAAAGGATATGTTTGTAGACAATTGCCATGTAAATCCCAACCTTTCGCTTGAAATGTACGTGCGGCTTACATATATAGTATACCACTTCACTGGAAATTCACGCTCGGTTCTTTTGAGAATGGATGAAATTTTCACAACTTTCTTACGGAACAGGTTGAAGTTTGGAAATCGATAGATGGAACGGGTAAGATGATACAGAGGAGGGATGACGATGAAACACGTAGTCATCACGGCTGGTGCGAAAGGGATCGGCCGGGTTGTGACGGAACGACTGTTGGAGGAGGGCTGGTATGTCAGCGTGCTTCAACGAAAACCGATTGATTGGGAGCATGAACGGCTACATATGATCGAGACGCCGTTGACGGACCGAGAAGCGGTGACGGCCGGTTATGACGAGGCGGTGAGCAAGTTCGGTAAGCCGGACGCTTTGATTTTGAACGCGGGTCCGTATATTTTCGAACGGAAATGTCTCGTTGATTTGACGGACGAGGAGTGGGACGAAGTGATCACCGGGAACTTGTCCGCCTCGTTTTGGCTGATGCGTCGGGCGATTCCGGATATGCGGGCGAAGCGATTCGGTCGTATCATCACGTATGGCTTCCCTGAGAGTGCGACGGCACCGGGCTGGTTGCATCGGTCCGCCTTTGCTGCCGCGAAGACCGGTCTCGTCAGTTTGACGAAGACGGTCGCGCTCGAGGAAGCGGTGCACGGTATCACGGCGAACATGATCAATCCTGGTAACATCGTCGGTGCGCAGAAAGAGATGCGGATCGAATCCGCTGAACCGGATGATCAAACACCGGTCGGTCGGCATGGGACCGGCGAAGACATCGCGCGAATGATCATGTTCTTGCTCGCGCGGGACTCGGACATGGTCACCGGGGCGGTCATCGATGTGACCGGAGGCGTCAACGTCGTCCACCAATATCGAAAGTAAGGAGTGCTTCATATGAAGTTGGCCATTTTGACGGACATTCACGGGAACGTCCAAGCGTTAGACGCGGTTTTGAACGAGTTGGACGGTCAAGGGATCGATGACATCTGGAGTCTCGGCGATATGATCGCGATGGGGCCAGATTCAAACGAAGTGATGGCGCGACTCCTCGACCGAGGTGTCAAGATGATCACGGGAAACCACGATGAAGCCGTCCTCTCACTGCTCGCCGGAACAGGGCATCCCGAAAGTTATGCCCATACGCGGCCACATCACGAATGGGTCGCACGAACGTTGCGCCCTGACTACGCCGATGCGCTTATGAAATTGCCTCGTACGATCGAGCAAACGATAGGCAGGGAGCATATATACGGCATTCATTACCACATCCCGACTGAAAAACGTGAGGCATCGATCGTCGACGAGCCGTTTCATGACATCGTCGAAGCGACGCTTCCGAACATGCAGCGCTTATTTGGTGATTACGCGGCGGACGTCGTTTGTTTCGGTCACCATCACCCGGTCCACGCGTTTCAAGATGAGTGCAAACGGTATTTCAATCCGGGAGCGCTCGGCGTCGCCAAAGACGATTTGGCCCGCTACGGAGTGCTGCAGTGGGATGAGGCGGGACTGCGTGTCCTCGCTAAGACGATCCTGTACGATAAACCGTCTTTCATGAACAAGATGGAGCGTGACGAAGTGCCGCAGCGCGAAGTGATGTGGCGCCTGTTCTATTGAAAAAGAGGTTGAAGGCGTATGCCTTTAACCTCAAGCTGTTGACGAACGAGGTCGCTAAAAGCGATCTCGTTCGTCTTTTATTATGTCCGAAGACCTTGAGGCGCTCTGCCCGACATAAAATTGAAGAAATGCTATGTAACGGTCGTTCTCGTCCGCGGTAGAATGTGAAACGGCCGCCCGAGGGCGACCGTTTGCTTTGCTCGTCCGATGGTACTGCGGCTCCGGGATTGCCTGCGGATAGCGTTGGCGCCGGAAGGACGAGCGAATTTGACTGTGTTAGTCAACCTTTTTCAAATTTCTTGTAACGTCTTCGGGAAGCTCGTCAACAAGATTGGTCCGCTTTCCGTCATGACGATATCGTCCTCGATCCGGACGCCGCCGACACCGGGGAGATAAATGCCTGGCTCGACCGTGAACGTCATACCGACCTGGGCCGTCATATCGTTGTTGGCTGCCATCGATGGGAACTCGTGAACCTCGATCCCGATACCGTGGCCGACGCGATGGGTGAAGTATTCCCCGTATCCGGCCGTCGTGATGACTTGGCGGGCGGCGATATCGATCGAGCCGAGCGTCGTCCCGACGTTCGCCATCTCGATGGCGGCTTCTTCGGCCCGGAGCACGGTCTCATAGATTTCCCGCTGTTTCGTGCTCGCCTCACCGTAGACGACGGTACGGGTGATGTCTGAACAGTAGCCTTGCCAGACGACACCGAGATCGAATAAGGCGAAGTCACCTTTTTTAAGTCGGTTGTTGCCAGGCACACCGTGCGGATCGGCGCTATTTTCACCGAACAAGACGAGTGTGTCAAATGACATCTCACGGACACCTTGCCGTTTCATGGCGTATTCGATCTCGGCGATGACTTCAAGTTCGGTCACCCCTTCACGCAACGCGCGGATGCCGGCTTCGATTGCCATGTCGGCAAGTTCGGCCGCCCGTTTCATGACCCGGATCTCATCTGTCGACTTGATCATTCGGAGCGCTTGTAATTCTTCCGTCAAATCAATGATTGAAAGTCCGGCAAACCCGGCACGAAGTTGTTCGACGCGGTTATACGGTAAATGCTCGCCTTCGATCCCGATTCGTTCCGGAATGATTTGTTGGTCGAGAAACAGTTTGACGACCTTGTCCCACGGATTCTCGTGGTCCATGTACGTCACGATCTCACCGTTCCAGTCGCTCGCTTCGACGATTCCTTTTTCAAGGGCCGGACAGACGAGCGCCGTTGTCCCGTTCTTCAGTACTAGGATAGCGATCAAACGTTCATGGGCCTCGGCGTATACTCCTGAAAAATAGAAGACGGACGCTTTTGACGTGACAAACGCGGCGTCTAGCCCTTTCGTGGCCAAAGATTGTGCAATGTGGTTGGTTCGTTGATTCAACTCGATTCCCTTCCTTCTTGTTCAGTGGCTTTCTCGTTCATTATAGCGTTTTCCAAAATGGAAAGGAAATGTTGCATTTTCAGTAGTACAGTTTGAACAAGGTTCACTGATACAGTATACTGAGGATGACAGAAAATGTATTGAGGAAAGGGACTCGTGACATGACAACAAAACATGAACAGATCATAGCACATATCGAGTCGCTCGATGTCGGGTCTAAAATCTCCGTTCGCCAAATCGCCAAAGAACTTGCGGTATCAGAGGGGACGGCTTATCGGGCCATCAAAGAAGCGGAGAACTTGGGGTTCGTGTCAACGATCGAACGGGTCGGCACGATCCGCATCAAGCGCAAACATAAAGAGAACATTGAAAAACTGACATTTGCCGAAGTCGTCAACATCGTTGATGGTCAAGTGCTCGGCGGACGCGACGGCCTGCATAAAACGCTATCTAAGTTCGTCATCGGGGCGATGAAGCTCGAAGCGATGATGCGATATATCGACGTCGACTCGCTCGTCATCATCGGGAACCGGGAGAAAGCGCATGAACTCGTCTTGCAATCAGGCGGGGCCGTACTGATCACCGGTGGATTCGATACGACCGACGAAGTGAAACGGATGGCGGATAAGTACAACATGCCCGTCATCTCGACTTCCTATGACAGCTTTACCGTGGCGACGATGATCAACCGCGCCATCTATGACCGTTTGATCAAAAAGGAAATTCTGCTCGTCTCGGATATCGTCATTCCGTTACACGATACGTTTTATTTAAAAGTGGACGATACGGTCAAACGTTGGCACGAACTCAATGAACGGACGAAGCACAACCGTTACCCGGTCATCGACGACCAGATGAAAGTCGTCGGCGTCATCACCGCCAAAGATCTCATCGATCGGCCGCACGATACAGAAATCGAAAAAGTGATGACGAAAAGCCCGATCACGGCCGGCGTTCAGACAAGTGTCACGAATGCGGCCCACCAGATGGTATGGGAAGGGATCGAGATGTTGCCGGTCGTCGACAACTACGGTCGCCTGCTCGGCATCATCAGCCGTCAAGACGTCCTAAAGGCGCTTCAGCTCGCGAACCGGCAACCACAAGTCGGTGAGACGTTTGATAATATGATCACCAATCAGTTGAAAGAGGATCCGACTTCGAACGGGACGGCGTTCACGGTCGAAGTGGCACCTCAAATGACGAGCCACATGGGGACGGCGTCGTCCGGAGTCTTGACGACGCTTCTAGTCGAAGGGGCGACCCGGAGTTTGCGGCATATGAAAAAAGGCGACCTTGTCGTCGAGAATATCACGGTCTACTTCATGAAACCGATTCAAATCGAGAGCCAAATCCGCGTCTCGGCGAACGTGTTCGACCTCGGACGAAAGTTCGGGAAAGTCGACGTCGAGATGACACAAGGGACACAACTCGTCGCTAAAGCGCTCGTCACAGCGCAACTGATCGACCGGTAAAGAAAAACGAGCTGATGATGTCATCAGCTCGTTTTACATATTAAGATTGGTTGATTGGTTCTTCAGACGCCTTCGGGAAAATCTTGCGATAGCGAATGATCCCGACGATTGCGTTGCCAAGCCCGAGGACGAGCATGACGATGCTGACGATCCAGCCGATGGTCGAATTGAGGCCGAGGCCGCCGAGCATCTGGTTGATGGCGAACAGCGCCAAAAACAAGCTGAGCCAGATGAGCGCTTGCGTGTTGAACAACGCTTTCCGGTACGGCGTCTTCGTCAAGAAGGCCCGACGTTTATAGACCAAATACGCACCGAGTGAGAACAAGATGAGTCCGATCATGATTAATTGACTCAAGTGAGAAACCCCTTTCAAACGTATAATCTGTTATCATCATACCATAGAATGGACATCAAGAAAGCGAGGAACGACCATGGCACATTGGCCTGAAGCAACAACGATATTGAAGTTAATCGAGGCGGCGGACACGATTATGATCCATCGACACGTCCGTCCCGACCCAGACGCGCTCGGAAGTCAACTCGGCTTAAAGCGAATCATCGAGCGGGCTTACCCGGATAAACACGTTTACGTCGTCGGCGGGATCGCCCGCGACCTCGAATTTTTAGGGAAGATGCAACACGTGGAGCCGGAGATGTATGACGAGGCGCTCGTCCTCGTGCTTGATACAGCGAACCACGAACGAATCGATGGACCATACGCCTTGAAAGGGAAGACCGTCGTCAAGATCGACCACCATCCTGACGAAGACGAGTATGCGACACATCAGATCGTCGATACGACGGTCAGTTCGACGTCGGAGATTGTGGCCGAGCTCGCTCGGATATGGGGCTTGGCTATCGATGAGCAGTCGGCGTTCTTACTTTTCGCGGGTATCGTCGGTGATACGGGACGCTTCCAGTTCCGGAACGCGACGCCGCACACGTTTGAGATCGCTGCTGACTTGATCAGTTACGGCATCGACACGAACCGCTTGTACCGCCAAATGTATAAGACGAACTTGGCGACACTCCAACTGCAAGGTTACGTCCTGCAAAACGTTCAAGTGACAGAGGCTGGCGTCGGATATGTCAAAATCGACGCCGACGTGCTCCGGACGTTTCATGCGACGCCGGAAGCGGCATCGTTGCTCGTCAACAGCTTCTCTGGACTGGAGGGGTTGAAATGTTGGGTCATGTTCGTCGAGAACAAAGATGAGATTCGTGTCCGTATCCGCTCGAAAGGCCCGGTCATCAATGAAGTCGCCAAACGTTACCGTGGCGGCGGGCATCCGATGGCAGCCGGTGCGACAATTGACACGTGGGAAGAAATGGACGATGTGATTGCCGCACTAGAAGAAGTGGCCGCACCGTTCGAATTTGAAAATGAAGAGAGCTGACCGCGGTCAGCTCTCTTCATTTTGTATCGTCGTCTTGTGGAATGAACCACGTGCCGCGATCGGTGACGTCTTCGACGACGTCTAGTTGGTACTCGGTAATGTATTTGCGCAGCCGTTCGATAATTTCAGGACTGTCGGCAAATACGGTCTGTCCGTTCTGTAAAAGTTCTAACTTGTCGCGCGCGATTTTACCCCGATTAATAATCATACGCTTTTACCCCCTTTTATCATTCGTTTTGTCTATAATTATTGTATCAGAGAAGCATCGAGATGAGTTTGACAATTAAGAAAAAAGAGAGGGGGGCGCTTGTGCTCCATTTAAATGTAAGATCAGCGTTTAGCTTGATGCATAGCACGATTCGCCTAGAGCAATATGTCGCCTCGATGGCGGAGCGGGGGAGTAAGTCGGTCGCGGTCGCAGATGACGCGTTTTATGGCGTTCCTCAATTTGTGAGACTATGCGAACGCTATGCGGTCAAGCCGGTCATCGGTCTACGGACGAGCCTTCATGTCGATGGGCTCGAGTTGGCCGTGCTCGTGTATGCGATGACCGACCTAGATATTCCAAAGCTGTATCGCATCGTCGAGGCAGGCGGATTGACCGAACCGACGGATTTATCGGTCGTCATCTTACCTGAGAATTGGAAAACGAGTGACCCGGTCCACCGACGTCGTTTGTTTAACCGTATCCTCGGCTTTGTGGCAGAAGAGCGGTTATGGCTCGGGTTGCCTGCTCCGCAGACGACCGAACAGACGCTCATCGTCAAACAGCTTCGGGGGATGCGCGAAGAACTCGGTGTTCGTTTAGTGCCGACGCCAGAGACGTGTTATATGCGACCAGAAGATTTTGAAGCGTATCGTGCCATCGTCGCAATCGGGGAAGGCGAGGTCATCTCCCAAGAGGACGTTCATCAAAAAGGCAAGTATGTGCGGCTTCCGAGCGAGATGAACGACTGGTTCGAACCCTTGGAGCTCGAGGAACTCGCGCGATTCGAACAACTTGCATCGGTAGCGCATATTCCGGCCGCGACTGCCGCGATCCCGGAACTGCCTGATGCCGTCGATCGACTCAAACGTCTCGTCGCGGAGCGATTGAAAGCACTTGATTTGCTCACCGAGACGTATATCGATCGGGCCCGGTACGAGCTTGACGTCATCGCCGGTACGGGGTTCGCCTCATACTTCTTGATTGTCGAGGACATCGTTCGCTTCGCCAGGGAGCAGGGCATCGAAGTCGGTCCAGGTCGTGGTTCAGCGGCCGGGTCGCTCGTCAGTTTCGCGCTCCATATCACAGAAGTCGACCCTGTTCGCTTCGATTTGCTATTCGAACGTTTCTTGAACCCGGAACGGATCAGCATGCCGGATATCGATTTGGACTTCGAAGACGAACGGAGAGACGAGGTCGTCCAGTACGTGCTTAATAAGTATGGACTGCATCACGCCGCTCAAATCGGTACGTTAGCCACATTCGGTGCGAAGGCGGCGCTGCGTGACGTAGCGCGTGCTCTCGGGATGACGCTTGAAGAAGGCCAGGCTGCGAGTAAACAAGTCAAGGACGACGGAATCGCGGGCATTACGAACAATCCGACTAAAATGAAGTGGTTTGCCGGAAGTCAAAAACGGTCGCACTTGTTGACGATCGCGTCTCAATTGGAAGGTTTGCCGAGGCAAGCGTCGATCCATGCGGCCGGGATCGTCTTGAGCCGAGATCCGCTTGACACGGTAACGCCGCTTCAACCGACGGACGGGGGTCAAGTGACGCAATATAATATGAAGGATCTCGAGGCGCTCGGACTGCTGAAAATCGATTTGCTCGGCCTCCGGAACTTGACACGATTGCGCGAGATGGAGATGTTGATTCGTGACACCGATTCACTATTCTCCCTAAAATCGATCCCGCTCGATGACAACCGGACGTTACGCGTTCTCGCACGAGGCGATACAGACGGCGTCTTTCAGTTTGAGTCGGACGGGATGAAGCAGGCGCTGCGGCAAGTGAAGCCGACCGAGTTTGAAGATATCGTCGTCACGATGTCGCTTTATCGCCCTGGACCGATGCAGTTCATCGAGACGTATGCCAAGCGTAAGCACGGGATGCCGTACAAGCCGGTCCATCCGATCGTTGGCGAAGTGATGGAGACGACTAAAGGCGTGCTCGTCTACCAAGAACAAGTCATGAAGTTGTTGCGCGAACTCGCCGGATATTCATACGCCGAGGCCGATTTGATTCGTCGAGCCATCGCTAAAAAGGATATGGCCGCCATCGAGGTCGAGAAAATCCGTTTTTTGGAGAAGACGGCGAAGCACGACATGGATTCGATGCGACAAGTATTCTCATGGATTGAAAAATTCGCGGGCTACGGGTTCAACCGGTCGCACGCCGTCGCCTATAGTTTGATCAGTTATCGATTGGCGTATGTGAAAGCTCACTTTGAACGCATTTTTTATCTCGTGACGTATGATAAGACGAATCAACTCGTGCGCATGCTCCGGAAAGGGAAAATCCCCGTCTATCCTCCTGACGTCTTGCACGGGAAAGCGGGAGCGTTTCTAGAAGGTCCGGGTGTCCGTCTGGGCCTCAAGGCGATTCAAGGATTGACGAAGCGGGACGTGGAACGATTGATTGAGCATCACGATCAGTTCACCGATGTGAAACGACTCGTGGAGCTGATGGACTGGGGAGCGAAAGATCAGTTGAAATTGCGCCGTCTGCTCGGTTCCGGGGCGTTAGACCGTATGTACCACGGGGAGCGGAGCCAAGCTTTCCGGGCTGTGGAACGCTTGCGGGAAGAGACGGGGACACATTTGCTCCCGGATGAACTGTCGGCCCTCGGTTTGAAACGGACCGAGATGCCGGAACCGAATTGGTCGGAGGAAGAACGCGAGGCGCTCGGGACGTGGATCGTCCACTCACCTTTGACGACGGTGGCACCCCTTCCAGTGGACACGGCCACAATCGAGGAAGTGTTGCGCGGCGACAGAGGGTTTATCGTCGTTTACGTCGATGCGATCCGGACGTTTAAGACGAAGAAAAACGAGGAGATGGGTGTCGCCATGGTCGATGACGGGGTCTCGCAAGATGAGGTCGTCATCTTCCCGCGCGTGTTCGCAAACTACGCACGTTCGCTCTATGTCGGGAACGTCCTATTGCTCGAGGTTCATCCAAACGAACGGGACGGGCGGATTCAACTCGTCGTGGAGCGGGTACGGCCGTTAAACGGTCAAGCGTTGTTCGTCCGACTTCGCCGTGAATCGTTCGCCGAGCTCGAAGAACTCCTTCATACAGCAAGTGGGGACGTCCCGGTAATTTGTCGCTTCTCCGACTCAAAAGAGGTGAAGCAATTGGCGTCTGCTTACTCGGTCAATCCGACGGAATCCTTCATGACCGCTTTGAAGAACCGGTTCGGGGAAGCGGACGTCGTCTTAAAGCGGGTCGATTCAAAAACGTCCAGCACGGGAACTAGTACCAAGTCATAAAAAGTGGTATAATCTGTTTGATTGGTCTGACCACTTTAAAGAAAATGCCATCCGAAAAGGAGTTGAACGGTCAGATGCATGGAAAATACGCATCCTCATTTCACGAAAACATTTCTAAAATTAGATCGTTGATCGTTCAGGCATCGCTCGCGCCGGGCGACCGTCTTCCATCCGAACGTGAACTTGCCGAGACGCTTTCAATCAGCCGCGCTTCGGTCCGAGAGGCGCTTCGGGCCCTCAGCTTTCTTGGGATCGTGGAGACGCGTCACGGGGGCGGGACGTTTTTGTGCGAGCAAGATCGGCACCGCTACATCGAGATCTTGTCTGAGTTTATCGTCACGAAACAGACGAAAGCGTCCGACATCGTCGACGTGTTGCGGTTGCTTGAGCGCCTGGCGTTCTCTGAAGTCGAGCCGACACCGGAGCGGGTCAAGCTGCTCGAAGTGAACTTAGCGAATGACCGCGAGTTCCGACAACAGCTGATTCTAGGCCTAGGCAATGAGCTCTTCATTCGAATTTGGAGTGAAGTGAACCGATTTTATGACGGGACGGACGCAGGTGAACTGTATACGATCGAAGAACGAACACAATTATTGGAGATGTGGCGCAAGGTGAGGATGCCGGAATGAACGAGGGGGAAGCGATGACTGCTTTTTTCAAGAAACCAAAACGATACATGCCGTTGCGTCAACGAGAACCGAAAATTGACGCACCACAAGGATTGATGACGAAATGTCCATCCTGTAAATATATGCATTATACGAAACAATTGAACGAACACCATAAAGTGTGCGATTGTGGCTACCATTTCCCGCTCAGTGCAGATGAGCGGATTCGATTGCTCACTGATGAGAACTCATTCGTGAAATTTGCTGGACCGCGCGTGAAAGAAAATCCGCTCGATTTTCCAGATTATGAAGAAAAATTAAAAAAAGACAGGGAACGAACTGGGATTGAAGAGGCGATTGTCTGCGGCCGCGGAATGATCTCTGGCCGTCACGCCGTCATCTGTGTCATGGACGCGCGCTTCCGGATGGGGTCGATGGGGGCTTATGTCGGGGAAGCAATCGCTTCAGCCGTTCGGACTGCGACCGCGGAACGGTTACCTGTCGTGTTGTTCACCGCTTCAGGCGGTGCGCGCATGCAAGAAGGGATGGTCAGCCTCATGCAGATGGCGAATACGTCCATCGCGCTCAAGCAACATGACGAGGCCGGATTGCTGTATATCGCCTACTTGACCCATCCGACGACAGGGGGCGTCTCGGCTAGTTTTGCCATGCTCGGTGACTTGAACGTCGCCGAACCGGGTGCGTTGATCGGCTTCGCCGGACGGCGAATCATTGAACAGACGATTCGTGAAAAATTACCAGACAACTTCCAAACTGCTGAGTTCTTGCTAGAGGCTGGTCAACTCGATGCCGTCGTTCATCGTGAACAGATGCGTTCGTTCTTAAAGAACATCATCGATTTACATGACGGGGGGGCACACCATGTTTGACTCAACGAAAGAATTGAACGAACAACTCGTAAAGTTGCGCGAGATGGCGGAAACGAAAGGGATCGACCTATCCCGGGAGATCCGCCATCTCGAGACGAAGCTCCACCGATTAGAAAAAGACAATTATGGGAATATGAAACCGTGGGATCGCGTGCAATTGGCACGGAACCCGAAACGGCCGACGACGCTCGACTATATCGATCAGCTGTTCCCGGATTTTATTGAACTGCATGGCGACCGCCACGGATATGATGATGCGGCGATCGTCGCGGGGATTGCCACGCTCGACGGTGTCCCGGTGACAATCATCGGCCATCAACGCGGCCGCAATACGAAAGAGAACATGTTGCGAAACTTTGGCATGCCTCATCCGGAAGGGTATCGCAAAGCGTTACGGTTCATGAAGCAGGCCGAGAAATTCAACCGGCCGGTCATCACGTTCATTGACACGAAAGGTGCTTACCCGGGTAAGGCGGCCGAAGAACGCGGACAAAGTGAGGCGATCGCACGCAACTTGTTTGAGATGGCGACGTTAAAAGTCCCGATTGTTTCTGTCGTCATCGGCGAGGGCGGTTCTGGAGGAGCGCTCGGCATCGGTGTATGCGACCGGCTGCTCATGCTCGAGAACAGCACGTACTCGGTCATCTCGCCAGAAGGTGCGGCAGCACTGCTTTGGAAAGATGCGAAGCTGGCGGAACGGGCCGCTGAAACGATGAAGATTACAGCACAAGATTTGCTCGATTTAGGGATTGTCGATGAGATTGTGACGGAAGTGTTTGGTGGAGCTCACATCGATGTGTCACTACAGTCTTCGCTCTTGAAGCCTGTATTAATACAACACGTCAGTGAGTTGGTGAAACGCTCGCGTGATGAGTTGCTGCAAGGGCGCGCTGCCAAATATCATCAAATTGGCACATTTGGTTCGTGAAAACGGTAACAACCGCTTGAGGCTCACGTTAAACGACTCACGAAATGACTGCTTCCGACGGTACCCCATGCATTTTTTTCACATACTTGTGTTGTAAAACAAAGGTCAGACATGGTATTTTTATTTCAGATTTCGTTAAAACACATAAGAGGTGAGTGACGTGAATTTAAGACGAATTGCGGTATTGACAAGTGGGGGAGACGCCCCCGGAATGAACGCTGCAGTCCGTGCAGTGACCCGAAAAGCAATTTTTGAAGGTCTAGAAGTGTACGGCGTGTATAACGGCTATCAAGGTTTGATTGAAGGCGATCTCGTTGAATTGAACCTAGGTTCAGTCGGCGATATCATTCAACGCGGAGGAACGTTCTTACGTTCTGCCCGTTGCCCAGAGTTTAGAACTGAAGAAGGCCGGGCTAAAGCGGTCAAACAGTTGAAGAAATACAACATCGATGCGCTCGTTGTCGTA
The DNA here is from genome assembly GCF_004337115.1 of Exiguobacterium sp. SH3S3. Classification (NCBI taxonomy): domain Bacteria; kingdom Bacillati; phylum Bacillota; class Bacilli; order Caryophanales; genus Exiguobacterium; species Exiguobacterium sp. SH3S3. The sequence goes on along the minus strand of NZ_SJUU01000002.1, from coordinate 84,254 downwards.
GGCGGAGACGGTTCTTACCGTGGAGCTCAGAAGTTGACGGATCTCGGTTTCCCGACAATCGGACTACCTGGTACGATCGACAACGATATTCCGGGAACGGACACGACGATCGGATTTGACACAGCGCTCAACACGGCGCTCGATGCGATCGACAAGATTCGTGACACGGCTTCTTCACATGAACGTACGTATGTCATTGAAGTGATGGGTCGCGACGCGGGTGACATCGCTCTTTACGCCGGTCTTGCCGGTGGAGCGGAGTCGATCCTCGTCCCAGAACGTCCTGAAGACTTGAGTGCGATTGTGGAGCGGATCAACCATGGTGTTGCCCGCGGCAAGAAACACTCGATTGTCGTCGTTGCTGAAGGAGCTGGCAGTGCCGAAGAGATTGGTAAGCTCATTGCTGAGCAGACAAACTCGGAAACACGTGTCACGATCCTTGGACATATCCAACGTGGTGGTTCACCAACTGCCGCCGACCGCGTGCTTGCTAGCCGGATGGGCGCTTACGCCGTTGAAATCCTGTTAGAAGGCAAAGCTGGACGGGTCGTTGGAATCCGTGGCGGTAAAATGATGGACCTCGATATCGACGAGGCGCTCGACCATAACAAGCATACGCTTGACATGAAGTTGATCGACCTGTCGAACCAACTTTCGATTTAACGAGTGACAGTGAACTCCACAGAGACGGGATCAGGTCAATCGACCCCCCGTTTTCTGTGTGTAAATGTAATACATCCCCTAGGAGGTTTTTATTTATGCGTAGAACGAAAATTGTATGTACGATCGGACCAGCTTCAGAGAAGCTTCTCCCAGAAATGATTGAAGCTGGAATGAACGTGGCTCGCCTTAATTTCTCACACGGTGACTACGAAGAGCACGGAGCACGTATCCGCGACATCCGTGAAGCATCACGCGTCGCAGGCAAAATCGTGACAGTCCTTCTCGATACGAAAGGTCCTGAAATTCGGACGCATACGTTCGCAGACGGAAAGGCACTCCTTGAAAAAGGGAAAGAAGTGACAATCGTCTCAACAGAAGAAATCGTCGGAACGAAAGACCGTTTCTCGGTCACGTACGAAGGATTGTTCGATGACGTCGAAGTCGGTTCTAGCATCATGCTCGATGACGGACTCATCGGTCTCCGTGTCGTCGAAAAACTTCCGAACCGCGATCTTCGTTGCATCATTGAAAACGAAGGCGTCATCAAGACGAAGAAAGGTGTCAACTTGCCGAACGTCAAGGTTAACCTTCCTGCCTTAACAGACAAAGATATCGCGGACATCGAGTTCGGTATCTCGCAAGATATCGACGTGATCGCGGCTTCATTCGTACGTCGTGCGTCTGACGTCGTCGCCATTCGTCAACTTCTCGAGAAGCACGATGCGTCGCACATCAAGATTTACCCGAAAATTGAAAACCAAGAAGGTGTCGATAACATCGACGAGATCTTGTCTATCTCTGACGGTTTGATGGTTGCGCGTGGTGACCTCGGTATCGAGATCCCGACTGAAGAAGTCACACCGGTACAAAAAGAATTGATCAAGAAGTGTAACGACCTCGGTAAGCCGGTCATCACAGCGACACAAATGCTTGACTCGATGCAACGCAACCCGCGCCCGACACGTGCGGAAGCGTCTGACGTTGCCAACGCCATCCTCGATGGTACGGATGCGGTCATGCTCTCAGGTGAGACGGCTGCAGGGGACTACCCAATCGAGTCAGTTCAAATGCAAGCAGCGATCGCTGTTCGTACAGAGCGTATGCTTGACTACAAAAACTTGCTCAAAGATCGTCAAAAACGCAGTGAGCATACGGTAACGGATGCGATCTCACAAGCGGTTGCCCATACGGCAATCAACTTGAACGCGAAAGCGATCTTGACGCCAACACAATCAGGTTACACGGCTGCCCGTACAGCGAAATATCGTCCGGAAGCAAACATTATCGCGGTGACTGAATCAGAGCGCGTCGCTCGTCAGTTGAACCTCGTTTGGGGCGTATACCCGATCGTTGCTGCTACAATGCCGAACAACACGGATGAGATGTTGGTTCAAGCATCTGAAGCAGCTCGTCACGCTGGACTCGTCACAGACGGCGACCTCGTCGTCATCTCAGCAGGTATTCCGGCAGCGACTTCTGGTACGACGAACATGATGAAAATTCACATCGTCGGACACGCTCTTGCAAACGGACGCGGCATCGGTGAGCGCGGCCTCGTCGGAGAAGTCGTCGTTGCGAACAATGCGGACGAAGCGAACGCGAAAGCAAAAGACGGCATGATCCTCGTCGCACCGTTCACTGATAAAGAAATGATGCCAGCGATCGAAAAAGCAGCCGGCATCATCACGGAAGACGGCGGATTGACGAGCCATGCCGGCATCGTCGGACCATCGCTCCGTAAACCGGTTATCGTCGGTGTTGAATCTGCAACGTCTACGTTCCGTGACGGACAGATGATCTCGATCGACCCGCTTACTGGAAAAATTTATAACGCGTAATCGAATGACAATCGAACCGACCTTCTCATGAGGTCGGTTCTTTTTCCATTCAGAAAGAGGGATGAACCATGGGTGCTTATTTATTTCTGCTATTACTCGTCTTGATCGGGGTGATTGCTCATAATCAGTCCATCATTATCGCAAGCAGCGTACTCTTAATCATTAAAGCGATCGGCTTCGGAGACCAGTTGTTCCCGACGCTCGCCGCAAAAGGGATTCATTGGGGTGTGACGATCATCACGATCGCCGTCCTCGTCCCAATCGCGACCGGAGACATAGGTTTTAGAGAATTGTGGAATAGTATTAAAGGACCGGTCGGCATCATTGCCTTTTCGTCCGGTATCTTTGTTGCCCTCGCCGCCGCCCAGGGCGTGCAATTGATGCGTGTCGATCCGGTCGTGACGACGGCCTTGCTCGCAGGCACCATTCTCGCGGTCGGATTCATGAAAGGCGTTCCGGTCGGACCACTGATTGGTGCCGGGATTGCCGCGCTCATTTTAGGGGGATATAACCTTATCGAGAAGTGGGTTTGACATTTTTTTACGACTGGATACGCTTACATTTCTTTTTTTCAGTAAATTGTTTATACTAGACGGAGGACAGGGTGGCGCGAACTCGATACGTGCTGGGGAGATTTATCGAACCCCCACCCTTATTCCCTGCAAACAGACTGTATGATGCGGTCGACTACTTTCAAAGACTGAGGGGGAGTTATGAATGTCAACAACTAAAGGGTTAGAAGGAATTGTGGCAGCAGCCTCAAAAGTCAGTTCGATCATTGACGGACAATTGACTTATGGAGGATACACAATCGATGACTTGGCAGACCATGCCACGTTCGAAGAAGTCGTCTTTCTATTATGGAACGACCGCCTTCCGAAGGCAGATGAATTAACGAAACTCTCAGAAGCGCTCGTTCAAGAAGCGAAGTTGCCAGAAGATGTCATCGCGACACTCGAGCGGGCACCAAAGTCTGCGAACGCGATGGCCACGATTCGCACGGCACTCTCTCAACTCGCGTTGTACGATGAAGAGGCTGAGGATATGAGTGAAGAGGCAAACATGCGTAAAGCGATTCGGCTTCAAGCACAAATCGCGACGATCGTGACTGCTTTCGCGCGGTTACGGAAAGGCAAGCAACCGATTGCGCCGAAGCAAGGCTTGTCGTATGCAGCCAATTTCTTATACATGTTGAACGGGGAAGAGCCGAATGAAGTCGCCGAGACTTCAATCGACAAGGCGCTCATTCTTCACGCCGATCATGAGTTGAACGCTTCGACGTTCACAGCCCGTGTCTGCGTAGCGACGCTCTCAGATATGTATTCTGGTGTGACGGCAGCGATGGGCGCACTCAAAGGTCCACTTCACGGTGGCGCCAACGAGGCGGTCATGAAGATGCTTCACGAAATCGGTTCGGTCGACAAAGTCGAAGACTACGTGCGCGGCAAGTTCGAACGCCGTGAGAAGATCATGGGCTTCGGTCACCGTGTTTATAAGGACGGCGATCCGCGTGCGAAACACTTGAAAGAGATGAGTCGCCAACTGACGGCTCAAATCAATGAGCCACACTGGTACGAGATGTCTGAGAAGATCGACCACCTCGTCGAGACTGAAAAAGGGCTCAAACCGAACGTCGACTTCTACTCGGCTTCGACGTACTATGCGCTCGGTCTTGACGAAGAGCTGTTCACGCCGATCTTCGCGGTCTCGCGGATGTCAGGCTGGATCGCACACATCCTCGAGCAATACGCCGACAACCGTCTCATTCGTCCGCGTGCCGAGTACGTAGGCGAAACGAATCGTTCATACGTACCGGTAAACGAGCGTTAATTGACGCATCGTTCGAAGATTGCGTCACAATTTAGACATAAACTTTGGTAAACTAACAGATGACGTAGGTCGGCGCTCGCGTCGGCCTACATAAATGTACTTAGGGGGATTCATATGTCAACACAAGGTCAAAAGATTACAGTAGAAAACGGTGCACTCAACGTACCAAACGTACCAACGATTCCATTCATCATCGGAGATGGAACAGGCCCAGACATCTGGAACGCTGCAGTCCGCGTCTTTGATGCAGCTGTCGAGAAAGCATACGGCGGCGAGAAGAAGATCGAATGGAAAGAAGTGTTCGCTGGCGAGAAGGCGTTCAACCAAACGGGTGAGTGGCTTCCTAACGAGACGCTCGACGAGATCCGTGAATATTTGATTGCCATCAAAGGACCGCTCACGACACCGGTCGGCGGTGGAATCCGTTCACTCAACGTTGCGCTCCGTCAAGAACTTGACTTGTACACGTGCTTGCGTCCTGTCCGTTACTTCACTGGCGTCCCGTCACCGGTCAAACGTCCTGAAGACACAGACATGGTCATCTTCCGTGAGAACACAGAAGATATTTATGCAGGGATCGAATACGCTTCAGGCAGCGACGAAGTGAAGAAGTTGATCACGTTCTTGAAAGAAGAGATGAACGTCAACAAGATCCGTTTCCCAGAAACATCGGGTATCGGCATCAAGCCGATCTCGTCAGAAGGAACAAAACGTCTCGTTCGGGCATCGCTCGAATACGCGATCGCGAACAACCGTAAATCGCTCACGCTCGTCCATAAAGGAAACATCATGAAGTTCACAGAAGGCGCCTTCAAAAACTGGGGGTATGAACTCGCAGAAGAAGAGTACGGCGACAAAGTGTTCACATGGGCCCAGTATGACCGCATCAAAGAAGAGTCAGGCGAAGCTGCTGCGAACGAAGCGCAATCGAAAGCGGAAGCGGAAGGCAAGATCATCGTGAAAGATTCAATCGCTGATATCTTCCTCCAACAAATCTTGACTCGTCCGCGTGAGTTCGACGTCGTCGCGACAATGAACTTGAACGGTGACTACATCTCGGACGCGCTCGCTGCCCAAGTCGGCGGAATCGGGATCGCACCAGGTGCGAACATCAACTACGTGACAGGACATGCCATCTTCGAAGCGACACACGGTACGGCACCGAAGTATGCCGGTCTTGACAAAGTCAACCCGTCATCTGTCATCTTGTCAGGTGAGATGATGCTCCGTCACATGAACTGGAACGAAGCGGCTGACCTCATCGTTCGTTCGATGGAGAATACGATCGCATCGAAAGTCGTCACATACGACTTTGCCCGTCTCATGGACGGCGCGACAGAAGTGAAATGTTCAGAGTTTGCGGATGAACTGATCAAAAACATGTAAGTAGCACTCAAGTTTGGACTAAACCAAGGGGGAGAGCACAATGATTCGTCGCAACAAGATTTCTGTTATCGGTAGCGGATTCACGGGGGCCACGACGGCACTATACTTGGCTCAAAAAGAGTTAGGAGACGTCGTCCTTCTCGACATGCCAGAGTTTGAGAACCCGACGAAAGGAAAAGCGCTCGATATGCAAGAAACGGCGCCGATTCAAGGATTTGATTCATTGATCACCGGGACGTCGGATTACGCCGACACGGCTGATTCGGACATCGTCGTCATCACGGCCGGTATCGCCCGCAAGCCGGGCATGAGCCGGGACGACCTCGTCACGACGAACGCTAGCGTCATGCGGTCGGTCACGAAAGAGATTGTCAAGTATTCACCTGACGCGATCTTGATCGTCTTGACGAACCCGGTCGATGCGATGACGTATACGGTGTTCAAAGAGTCGGGCTTCCCGAAAGAGCGCGTCATCGGCCAGTCCGGTGTGCTCGACACGGCGCGGTTCCGGACGTTCGTCGCTTCGGAGTTGAACGTCTCTGTGAAAGACGTGTCCGGGTTCGTCCTCGGCGGTCACGGCGACGACATGGTGCCGCTGATCCGCTATTCGTATGCAGGAGGCATCCCGCTCGAGAAGTTGTTGCCGAGTGAACGCATCGACGCGATCGTCGCGAGAACGCGTAAAGGCGGCGGTGAGATCGTCCAACTCCTTGGCAACGGTTCGGCGTACTACGCGCCGGCCGCGGCCATCGTCGAGATGGTGGAAGCGATTTTAAAAGATCAACGCCGCATCTTACCGGCCATCACGTATCTTGATGGAGAGTATGGCTTCCGTGACCTGTATCTTGGCGTGCCGACGGTTCTCGGTGCGAACGGGATCGAGCGTGTGCTCGAACTTGACCTGACGGACGAAGAACAAGCCGCGCTCAAGCGCTCGGCTGACTCGGTCCGTTCCGTCTTGAACGTCCTAACTTGAAAGCAAGTCTAGTCTGCGTCGCAGGCTAGACTTTTTTTGTTGGATTCGTTTTTCTTCCAAGCGTGCTAAACTGGAGATAGACAGTGGATTTGTTTTGTTTTTGTAAAGAATTGCTTTGAAGTTGGTCGCGAGTGGGATTGATTTGTAAAATAGGTAGTGTAAACGACTGAACAGATAGATTCGAGGAGGAACTAGTGTGGCCGATAAAGTAATTGTTGTGGATGACGAAGTATCGATTGCGACGTTATTAAAATTTAATTTAGAACAAGCCGGATTTGAGGTCGAGACGGCCCATGATGGAAAAGCGGGGCTTGAATTAGCCGAGAAACAAGACGCGGTGTTGATCATCCTCGACTTGATGTTGCCGGAGATGGACGGACTTGAAGTATGTAAACGGCTGCGCCAACAAAAAGTGAACACGCCGATCTTAATGTTGACGGCAAAAGACGACGAGTTCGATAAAGTGCTCGGTCTCGAACTTGGTGCTGACGACTATTTGACGAAACCGTTCAGCCCGCGCGAAGTCGTGGCCCGGGTCAAAGCGATTTTGCGCCGGTCAGGTCCCCAGGAAACGACGGCGGTCGATGCCGACGTCATCGAGATCGGGGACGTCAAAATCATCGCTTCGAACTATGAGGTCTTCAAAAAAGGCGAACGTCTCGAATTGACGCCGAAAGAGTTTGAACTGCTGGCTTATCTCGCCAAAAACAAAGGCCGTGTGTTGACGCGTGATCAACTGCTGTCAGCCATTTGGAACTATGATTTTGTCGGTGATACGCGCATCGTCGACGTCCATATTAGTCATTTGCGTGAAAAAATTGAGCCGGTGACGAAGAAGCCGACGTACATCAAGACGATCCGAGGCCTCGGCTATAAGATGGAAGAACCGATGCCCGAATGAAGACGTATCGCTCGCGTTTTTTGACGACACTCATCCTGCTCGTGACGGGCGTGTTGCTGACACTCGGGATCGTGCTCGGTCAACTGTTCAAAGATTTCTATTTGGACTCGGAGCGCGACCGGTTGAAAGAAGACGCCCAACTCGCCGCTTTGTATTTGGACGGGGGTGAACTTGAGCAGATTCGTGACTACGTTCGACAAATCGACGATGAGAGCAGTTTCGACATCTTGCTGTTGAACCGCCGGATGGAAGTGATTGCTGGCACGCCGTTCCGCGTCGGAGCGTTCGAATACCGGATTGACGCCAACGCGATTCCGGCTAACGGTGCGTTCGGCAACGCGACACGCGACGATTTGATCCAGTTTACGAAACCAATCGAACTGTCGACCGGTGAGACGGTCTACCTTAGCTTCATCCGTTATATTTCTGACTTAGAGGGTGTCTACAACCGGATTTGGCTGACGGTCGCGCTCGCATTGTTCTTCTCATTTTTCCTGATTCTATTCGTCCTCCACAATTTGACGAACCAGTTCATCCGGCCAATCGATGAGGCGACGATCGTGTTACGCGAACTCGCCGACGGGAATTATCGGGCCCGTGTGTATGAATTGCGCAACGATGAAGAGACGGGAAGTCTGGCCGGATCGATCAACGTCCTCGCTCGTAACTTAGAGACGATCTCGCTCGGGGAGTCGGTGCAACGGGCAAGGCTCGAGTCACTGATCGAGTATATGGGAGCCGGTCTGTTGCTCGTCGATGAACGCGGTATCGTCACGCTCGTCAACCGATCGTACCGGGATATGTTCCAATATGACGATTTGATGATCGGCCAGTTTTACCATGGCATTTTACCGAGTCCGGACGTCGAGACATTGATCGAGGACGTCTATTTGACAGAAGAGCCGCAACGTCGCCAGCTATCGATTCGAATCGGGTTCAATCAGAAGACGTATATGGTGTCAGCTGCCCCGATCTTTAGCGATACCGGCATGTTGCGCGGCACGACGCTATTGTTTAATGACATCTCCGAACTGAAACGGCTTGAGAAAATGCGGAAAGATTTCGTCGCGAACGTGAGCCATGAATTGAAGACGCCACTCACTTCGATCAGAGGCTTCAGTGAGACGTTACTCGACGGGGCGAAAGAAGTGCCCGAGTTGCGCGATCAATTTTTGGATATCATCCAAAAAGAAGCGACACGCATGCAAATGCTCGTCGAGGACTTACTCGAACTGTCGCGGCTCGAGCAGGAAAATTTCCATTTGGAGTTCACACCTGTCCAACTCAATCAGCTCGTCGAAGAAGTGTGTCTCGTCTTAAGCCAGAAGGCGGAGCAAAAATCAATCCATCTTGAGGCGCGTCACGAAGGTAGCGTCGTCCTGCAAGCGGACTTGAATCGGATCAAGCAAGTCATCTTGAACCTTGTCGCGAACGCGATCAACTATTCGCCTGAAGGTAGCCGGGTCGAGATTACGGTCGAGAAGCGGGAGACGACGGCGCGCTTGATCGTCAAAGACGACGGGATCGGTATCGCTCCAAAAGAAGTGAGCCGCATATTCGAACGGTTTTACCGGGTCGACAAGGCCCGGAGCCGGAATTCCGGAGGGACCGGCCTTGGCCTCGCCATCGTCAAGCACATCGTCGATCTTCATCACGCGACGATCCATGTCGAAAGCGTCGAAGATGAAGGGACGACGTTCACAATCGAATTCCCGCTCGCTTAACAAGGAATTTATGTCGCGTTCACACGACCTTTACAAACAGATGCTACTCTATTGATGAGACCTCTTCATCATCTCGTATCCCGGCCGGTGCTCATCTCCACTCGGTCGAGAAGATTGACCCTTTTCTAGTAACTAGAAAAGGGTCTTTTTTTCGAACGCATGTGCCCGTATGATATGATGGATACAGAAGAGAATGGAGGTTGGACGATGAATAAATTACTGCTTCTCGATGGAAACTCACTGACGTATCGTGCGTTTTTCGCGTTGCCTCCGATGACGGATGCATCGGGACGAAACACGAACGCGGTGTATGGATTCACGATGATGCTTTTAAAGTTGATGGAAGACGAGCAACCGACGCATTTCGCGGTCGCGTTTGATGCGTCGAAGAAGACGTTCCGCCACGATACATATGCGGACTATAAAGGTGGGCGGCAGAAAACACCAGGTGAGCTCCGCGAACAGTTCCCGATCGTTCGTGAACTGTGTGAGGCGTTCGGAATCAAAGTGCTCGAGCTCGATCAATATGAGGCTGATGACATAATCGGGACGCTGTCGAAAAACGAGGCGTTCGAACAAGTCACGGTCGTCACGGGTGATAAAGATTTACTTCAACTGATTGATCAGCGGGTCACCGTCTACTTAACAAAACGTGGCATCACTGACGTCGAGACGATGGACGAGGCGGCGTTCCACGAACGTTACGAGGGCTTGGCACCTCGCCAAATGATCGATCTCAAAGGGCTGATGGGCGATAAATCCGATAACATACCGGGAATTCCGGGTGTCGGCGAGAAGACGGCGCTCAAGTTGCTGTCAAATTACGGCTCGGTCGAAGGGCTGTATGAACATACACATGAGTTAAAAGGGAAGCAAAAAGAAAAAGTCGAGGCGAACGAGCAGGAAGCCCGGATGTCAAAACAACTCGCGACGATCCATACGGACGTCCCGATCGACGTCGGTGTGGACGACTTACGGTTCCATCCGTATGACGCGGCAAAAGTCAAACCGTTGTTCATGAGCCTTCAGTTCAAATCACTGATCGGCAAGCTGAACACCGATGCGACGACGGAAGAGGCGGCAGAAGCGCGAGACGTGACGCACGTCGGCATCGAACAGCAAGATTTGACAGAAGCCGTCCTGTTTCTCGAACAGCTGCGAGACGACTATTTCGAAGACGACATCATCGGTGTGGCAATCGCGTCGAAAGTCGGTGTGACCGTCGGGGATATGTCGTTGTTAGACGTACCGGACGTGAAGGTGTGGCTAGCGGACGAGACCCGGAAAACGATCTGTTTGGATGCCAAACAGACGATCATTCAATTGAAACGGAACGAATTGACACTTCGCGGCTACGAAGACTTGCTCGTCGCCGGTTATTTGCTCAACTTGTCGGGCGGAACGACGCTCGATTCGATCGCCGCGCACTTCGATTACGCGTTGCCTGAAGACGAGGCCGTCTACGGGAAAGGGGCGAAACTGCACGTGCCGGAACAAGCGGTGCTCGACCAGCATCTCGGCGAGAAGGCGATGGCCATCTTCACGTTGTTCGCGAAAGTCATTCCGGAGATCAATCAAAATGAGCAGACGTCACTTTATCAAGATTTAGAACGTCCGCTTGCCTCGGTGCTCGCGGAAATGGAGTGGGCCGGGATTCACGTCGACGTGGCGACGCTTCAAGCGATGGAAACCGATCTCAGGGACCGGCTCGATCAGCTCGAGACAGAAATTCACGGGTTGGCCGGCGAAACATTCAATATCAATTCGCCGAAACAGCTTGGCGTCATCTTGTTTGAAAAGTTGGTACTCCCACCCGTGAAGAAGACGAAAACCGGATACTCGACGGCGGCCGACGTGTTAGAGAAGCTAGCGCCGCTCCATCCGATCGTCGAACATATCATGCATTACCGTGAGCTCGGAAAACTGCAGTCGACGTACGTCGAGGGCTTGCAAAAAGTCATCAAAGCGGACGGGAAGATTCATACACGCTACACGCAGACGCTCACACAGACAGGGCGACTGTCATCGGTCAATCCGAACTTGCAAAACATCCCGATTCGACTCGAGGAAGGACGCCGAATCCGTAAGGCGTTTACGGCAAGTCAGCCGGGCTGGGTGCTGTATGCGGTCGACTACTCGCAGATCGAGCTCCGGATCATGGCGCATATGTCGCAAGACGCGAAGATGCTCGAGGCATTTTTGAATGACGAAGATATTCATACGTCGACGGCGGCGAACGTGTTCCGTGTCGCCAAAGAAGAAGTGACGTCGCTCATGCGGCGTCAAGCGAAGGCGGTCAACTTCGGGATCATCTATGGCATCAGTGATTATGGATTGTCGCAAAACCTCGGGATCAGCCGGAAAGAAGCGCAGACGTTCATCGACACGTACTTCGAGCAGTTCCCTGGCGTGAAGCGCTTCATGGATGCCGCCATCGAGCGGGCGCGGGAACATGGGTACGTCGAGACGATGCTCAAACGTCGCCGTAACATCCCGGACATCCATTCCCGCAACTTCAACTTGCGCGGCTTTGCCGAACGGACGGCTATCAACACGCCGATTCAAGGGACGGCGGCGGACATCATTAAAAAAGCGATGATCGACGTCGATACGGCGCTTCGAGCATCGGGCCTGCAATCGAAACTATTGCTTCAAGTTCACGATGAACTCATCTTTGAAGGACCGCTTGCTGAGACGTCCGCGCTTGAAAAACTTGTGAAGCAGGCGATGGAACATACGATCACTCTCGACGTCCCGCTTCGGGCGGACGGCTCGTTCGGTGAGACGTGGTTCGACACGAAATAAAGTAAAGGAAGGAAATCGATATGCCAGAATTACCAGAAGTAGAGACGGTCTGTCGCCGACTGCGACCGTTCGTCTCCGGAAAGACGATTCAAGACGTCGATGTACGCGACGCGAAAATCATTCGTGGACATGAGGCCGACGTGTGGGTACAACAGTTGATCGGCGAGACGATGGTCGACGTCGAGCGGCGCGGCAAGTTCATTTTATTTAAATTGACGAACGGCTACCTCGTCTCCCATTTACGGATGGAAGGGAAATTCTTTCCGCACAGCGAAGTCGTCGATCCGGTCAAGCATACGCACGTCGTCTTCACGTTCACCGACGGTACGAGCCTGCACTATAACGACGTCAGGAAGTTCGGCACGATGGAACTTCGGACGAACGACGAGTTGTTCGTGACGCCGCCGCTGTCGCTGCTCGCGCTCGAGCCGTTCGACCCTGAAGTGACGGCCGAAACGTTGCACGCCCGTCTGAAACGCATGAACGTGAGAGCAATCAAGACGGCGTTGCTCGATCAATCGATTTTTGTCGGTCTCGGCAATATTTATGTCGACGAGACGTTGTTCCGGGCACGGATTCATCCGACCCGGCCAGCAGCCTCGCTTTCACTCACTGAAGTTGAGACCGTCCGTCAAGAAGCGGTCGCCGTGTTATTAGAAGCGATCGAGCGGGGCGGAAGTACGATCCGCAGCTATACGAATCCGGACGGGGAGGCCGGAACGTTTCAAGAGACGCTCTACGTCTACGGACAGACCGGTGAACCGTGTAACAATTGCGGCCGGCCGATTGAAAAGATGAAACTAGGTGGACGGGGGACGCATTACTGTCCGCACTGCCAACAGTAAGAGGTGGACACAATGTTGAAAATTGGTTTGACAGGCGGCATCGCGACAGGGAAGTCGACGGTGTCCCGCCTATTCCGACAACAAGGGATCCCGATTATCGATGCCGACAAGATTGCCCGTACCGTCGTCGACCCTGAAGGTAAAGCTTACTCTGCTGTCCGAGAAGCGTTTCCGCGCTGTTTTGAAGGTGAGCAGTTGAACCGGCCGGCGCTCGGGCGAGAGATCTTCCATGATGAAGCGAAGCGGAAATTGTTGAATCAGCTCATGCATCCGGCGATCCGGGAAGAGATGCAGGAGCAGATGCAGATCTTTGCGGCAGCAGGGGAAGCTGTTGTCATCTTTGACATCCCGCTCTTGTTCGAAGGGACGATGCGTGACCTCGTCGATTATACGGTCGTCGTCTATTGCCGGGAAGAGATGCAGTTGATGCGTCTCATGGAGCGTAACGGCTTGACGAAAGAAGAAGCGCTCGCAAGGATCCACTCGCAAATGCCGATTGAAGAAAAGAAGCATCACGCTGACTTTTTAATCAACAACAACGGGGCGCTCGGGGACTTGTTGCCCCAAGTGACGCGTCTCGTCGAACAATTTCAAGACATGAAAAAAGAAGGCGACTGACGCCTTCTTTTTTTGTTCAGTTGAGCGGGTCTGAGTCCGGTCCCCCTTTTTTCCATGTGTCGAAAATGGCGCGCCCGTCGCTTGGATGTCCGTTCGAGTAATAGATCGGATAGAGCGAGAAGAACACATAGTAAAACGAGAAATAGGCGAACTGATACGTGTAGAGGGTCGGTTCAATCTCCCGTGTCAGGATAAACCCGTTCACAATCAAGATACTCGATAGATTGAAGATCGATCCGCCCGCGTAGACGATACTCCTCGTCAAGCGATTACTGTATTTCAAGTCTGAGAATTGGCACCAGGCGTCATAGAAGTAGACGCGGTTAAACTGCATGCGCCCGACCTTGAATAGTTTCTTCCCGGTCCCGATCTCCATATCTAGTGATCCCCCGAATAATTTCGCAAAAAAGAAATGACCGAATTGATGGATAATTGTCACAATCGGTAAGATGATAAAAAACGAGATGACAAATTGGTCTAAGTCTGTCCAATCAAACATATAACGTAGCTCCTTTCCAAAGCTCTACACCAAATTTCCCTCTTTTTCAAAAACGAAACTGTAAAAAAGTGATAAAAATGTGACGATACATAGTGAAAACGCTTCCATTTTTCCGTTATAATGGTGTCGTAACGCAGAAAAAAGGGGGAACTGGAATGGGGACGAAAGTTGCAATCAACGGGTTTGGACGAATCGGGAGAATGGTGTTTCGTAAATTGATGATTGAAGGGCGTCACGACGTCGTGGCGATCAATGCGAGTTATCCGGCGGAGACGCTTGCTCACTTAATCAAGCACGATACGGTCCATGGGCCGTTTGAGCTCACTGTTCGGGCGCATGGGGATATGCTCGTTGTCGACGGGAAACAGATTCGGTTAATCGCAGAGCGTGATCCGGAACGATTACCATGGAAAGAACTAGATGTCGAGATCGTCGTTGAGGCGACGGGGAAATTCAATTCGGACGTCGGGGCGCGCAAGCATTTGACGGCCGGGGCGCAGAAAGTCATTTTGACGGCGCCGGGAAAAGGCGACTTACGGACGATTGTGATGGGGGTCAATGATCGCGAGTATATGCCGGAGCAAGACCATATCATCTCAAACGCCTCTTGTACGACGAACTGCCTCGGACCTGTCGTCAAAGTGCTCGATTCGACGTTCGGCATCGAGACAGGACTTGTCACGACCGTACACGCCTACACGAACGACCAGAACAATATCGACAATCCGCATAAAGATTTACGCCGGGCCCGGGCTTGTGGTGGCTCGATTATACCGACGTCGACCGGGGCAGCCAAGGCGATCGGCCTTGTGCTTCCCGAGCTGCAAGGCAAGTTGAACGGAATGGCGCTTCGTGTCCCGACGCCAAACGTCTCGCTCGTCGATCTCGTCGTCGAGCTACGTCGTGATGTCACGGCCGCCGAAGTGAACGAAGCGTTCGAACGGGCCGCTTACGGAGAAATGACCGGGATTCTCGGTGTCTCGAACGAACCGCTCGTCTCAATCGACTTTAATGGAGACGAACGCTCCTCGATTATCGATGCGGATTCGACGATGGTGCTCGGCGGCAACCACGTCAAAGTGCTCGCTTGGTATGACAACGAATGGGGCTATTCGTGCCGCGTCGTCGATCTTTTGGATATGGTGGCGAGCTACCTGCAAATTGGCCAACAAGAAACGCACGCTTGAGAAAAATATATTCCGTCAAAAATATTTTAACGAATTCAAACAAATAGCTTGTATCGACGTCCCAAACAGGATACACTCAATCTCGTGAACTTCAATTGGTCTGACAAACGCAACTTAAAGGGTTAGGACCTCTTTGGACTAACTTGCCCCCGTGGTTGTGGGCGATTCAGGCACAAAGTGAGTGATCATCAACTACTTTGAGACCATTGATGTAAAGGGGGATCCACTAATATGGATACTATGGGACGTCACATTATTACAGAACTTTGGGAGTGCAATCCCGACAAATTGAACGATATCGACTACATCGAGCGTTTGTTCGTCGATGCAGCACTTCGCTCGGGCGCTGAAGTCCGCGAAGTCGCTTTCCACAAATTCGCGCCGCATGGTGTGAGTGGGGTCGTTATCATTTCAGAATCACATTTAACGATTCACAGTTTCCCAGAGCATGGTTACGCATCAGTCGATGTGTTCACATGTGGGGACCGGATCGATCCAGCGACAGCTTCACAATACATTGCTGAAGGCTTGGAAGCGAAAGTTCGCGAAGACGTCAAACTTGACCGCGGTATGGGACCGATTCGTGTTCCAGAAGCACAAGTGGCGATCAACAAATAATCCGATTGACCTTTTGGGGCTGGCCGATTTTCGGTCAGCCTTTTTAATTGTTTTGTTAAGTCGTTAATTTTGATATGCTTAACGTATATAAATTAGGTGCCGAGGTGGACAATGGGATTACTAGACAAGTTTCAAACACATATCCAAACGGATGATACGCATAAAAATGAGGCGTTGCGCACGCGCTATTTCGCGACGTCGCCGAACGCAGTCCTGACATGGTTAGATGAACGAATTAAAACGGAGGGGCAGACGGTGCGCCGGATCGACGCCGAGCGAGGCGAGCTCGCCTTTTACGGTGACGGTTGGGACGCGTTGGCCACAGTCGTTCAAGTGGACGGAGGGCGGACCGCCGTCGATTTCACGATGAATCGTGAACAAATGCTCGGTCCTGACCTGAAACAAGTTGTCGCTGCGTATTATGATGCTTTACAAAATAAGTTCCCACTCCGTGCCATCGGGAATCAATCTGTCGAACGATAAGGAGGGCTGAGCATGCGTTGTCCTAAATGTGATCATAACGGAACGAGGGTGCTCGACTCCCGACCAGTCCAAGATTATTATTCGATTCGACGCCGTCGCGAATGTGAAAAGTGCGGCTATCGCTTCACGACGTTTGAAACGGTTGAACAGACGCCGCTCATCATCGTCAAAAAAGACGGGAACCGCGAAGAGTTCAGTCGAGAGAAAGTTCTGCGCGGGATCATTCGCGCCTGTGAGAAACGACCGGTCACACTCGAGCAACTCGAGGGTGTGGTCACGAAAGTCGAACAACAGTTACGGGCGCTCGGACAGTCCGAGATCCCGAGTGAACAAGTCGGCGAACTCGTCATGAACGAACTGGCCCGCGTCGATGAAGTGGCGTACGTCCGCTTCGCATCGGTCTATCGACAGTTTAAGGACATCTCTGTGTTCTTTAAAGAGTTAGAGGATTTAATGAAACAAGAAAAATCGACCAACTAAAGGGGCGGCCTTCTGGTCGTCTTTTTTCAGGGGAGAAACGTTATGGAAAAAGAACGGATTCTTTACGGGACTGATGAGCTATTGATCATGAGCACTGGGCTCATTGATCGCGAGTCTTATCAGTCACTTTATCATTTATATCAACCCGTCATCGGCGTGAAGGCGCTCGCGTTGTATCAAACGCTTTGGAGTGAATTGAAGCCGGGCAAAATGAAGTCGAACTATATATCACATAGCGCCTTGTGTGAAATGCTTGATTATTCGATCAACGAACTGGCGGACAGTCTATTCCGGCTCGAAGCGATCGGCCTCGTCCGGACGTACAAGACGAAAGACGCACGGCTGACGCAATACGTCTATCAACTGAGAGTCCCGCTCGCGCCCCACACGTTCCTAAACGATGGGCTGTTATCGAGTTTTCTCTTCTACAAAGTAGGGGAGGTACGATTCAAGCAGTTGCAAGGACGGTTCACGATCGACCCGTTACCGGCAGGCATCGTCGAAGTGACGAAAGATTTCAATGAAGTGTTCGACGTCAAAGGGGTCAACCAGATGGCGTTCACGCAAAAAAATTATGAGAAGCCGGACCGCGCCAAGATCGAGATCAACTATACGTTCGATATGGATATCGTCAAAAAACTGGCAAACTTCCCAATCGGCTTCTTCACGAAGAAGTTAGACGAGACGATCACAAAACTCGCGTACGTGTCGCAAATCGATGAAGAGACGATGGCCGAGATGCTAAAAGAGTATTTCGTTCACGAAGCGTACTTACCGCTCAGCGAACAAGAGAAGCGTGATGGTTGCCGGCAGATGGTATTACAATTGAAGAAAAAACAGACGCGACATCGTAAAGTGAAGTCGGACGAGACGGAGCAGGCGGAGGTCGGCGATCTGCATGACGCAACGGTCATGGAGGAAGCGCACCCGCACCAGTACGTATCGACGCTTCGGAAGACGCCACAACTCTCGAAAAGTGACGAACAGCTCATCATCGAGATGGTCGATACACTCGGTCTCGCACCAGGTGTGATCAACGCGCTGTTCTATTATTGTATCGAAGTGAAGAAACAGACGCGGCTCAGCGAGAATTACGTGATGCGCATCGCCACGAGTTGGAAGACGGCGGGCTATTTGCACGCGGGTGACGCGTTAGAACGTGAAGCGACGCAAGACGCGTTGATCGAGAAGAAGCAACAAAAACGTGAAAACGTCCAGCGTACGACGGTCGGCTCGCGTCGGAAAGACAAGACCGAATTACCGAAATGGCTCGAAGACGATGCGAAAGAGCAACGGTCTTACGATCAGAAGCGAAAAGAGGCGCTCGAATCATCAGTGCCAGATGACGCGGAACTCGTCAAATTGTTGAATGAACTGAAAGAGAAAGGATGAGCGACATGGAACGGATCAATCAGACGCTCGCCCAGATGATGAATCGTAAAGAAGTGCGGGAAGCGTACGAGTCGATTCGCAGACGAACTCTCGAGCACCCTGGTGTCATTACATTTTTAAAGGCGCATCCAGAACTCGACGAGACGGCGATTGAAGTCGGATTTACGAAACTGAGCGAATATGCCGAGCAGATGGACGGGAAGAAACTTGTCGATGAACAAGCCGTCATCCCCGGGCATCAGCCGGTCCTTTATGTCGATCTCGGTCAAATTGCGATCCGCTATGAAGAGACGGTCGCTCACCGCCAGGCGAGACGTCAAAAAGAGATGGATCGAAAGTTCAAGAGCTTATTTTTACCGGAAGAAGTGCGGGAAGCGAGCTTTCAATCGTTTGATTATTCGGACGATGCCCGAAAGATCGCACTCCGTGAGGCGATGCGATTCGTCTCGGGGATGAAGACGCGTCAAAAAGTGAACGGTCTTTACTTGTACGGCAGTTTCGGGGTCGGGAAGACGTACTTGCTCGCCGCGATCGCCAACGAACTCAAAGTCGCCGACATCGAGACGATTTTAGTCCACGCTCCAGGATTCGTCTCGGAAGCGAAACGTAAAATTCGTACCGATTCGTTCGATTCATTTTTGACCTCGTTCCAGCACGTGCCGATTTTGTTGATTGATGATATCGGCGCCGAGGCGATCAGCCCGTGGGTACGAGACGAACTGTTCGGGATCATTTTGCAGTACCGCATGATGCATCGTCTGCCGACGCTCTACAGCTCAAACTTCAGTAGCGAAGAGCTCGAGACGCACTTCTCGATTGACGGATCGCCGCAAAACAAGATGAAAGCGCAGCGGCTCATGCAACGGATCTCGACGACAACGACACAGATCGAACTGAAAGGCGAAAATCGTCGCCGGTAAAGGATTGTATTTCTCGAACGAGTTGACTATACTAATAACCATATAACTGATGCATAGAAGAGGATACGAGACATCGTCACGGGTTTCAAAGCGAAGGAAGAATGGTGAGAGCTTCCTAAACACGCCGATCGACTTACTCCCTCGGAGCACCGCACGGGTCAATCGTGCGGCGATTCACACTCGTTATCGTGTGTTCGAGCCAAGCTTACAGCTTGGGAACGAGGGTGGTACCACGAGAATCAAAGCTCGTCCCTTTCATAGGGATGGGCTTTTTTTATTTTTTTCAAATAGAGAGGGGAAGTAGACACATGATTCAATTGACATTTCCAGATGGGGCAGTCAAAGCGTTTGAAGCTGGTATCACAGCAGAAGAAGTAGCCGGTTCGATTAGCCCGGGACTTCGTAAGAAAGCCATCGCCGCAAAAATCGATGGCGAACTGATCGATTATCGTCGTCCGATCGAGCGCGACGGTCAAATCGAGCTCGTCATGCCGGACTCGGAGGCAGGCCTCGACTTGATGCGCCATTCATCTGCTCACTTGATGGCTCAAGCGATCAAGCGGTTGTACGGCGAAGAGGGGACGATTCATTTCGGCATCGGACCGACGATTGAGAACGGGTTCTATTACGATATCGAGATGGACCGTCGTATCAATGAAGAAGATTTGCCGGAAATCGAGAAGATGATGAAACGGATCGTCGACGAAAACCTCGACATCACACGTGAAGTCGTCACGCGCGACGAAGCGCTCGAGCGTTACAAACAGCTCGGCGACCCGCTCAAAGTCGAGTTGATCGAAGATATCCCGGCAAGTGAGACACTTACGATTTACCATCAAGGTGACTTTTTTGACCTTTGCCGGGGACCGCACGTCCCGTCGACGTCGAAATTGAAAGTCTTTAAATTGATGAGCGTCGCCGGTGCTTACTGGCGCGGAGATTCTGACAACAAGATGTTGCAACGGATTTACGGTACGGCGTGGGCGACGAAAGAACAGCTCGCCGAGCATTTGCGTCTGCTTGAAGAAGCGAAAGAACGCGACCATCGTAAACTCGGGAAAGAACTTGATTTGTTCTTCGTCTCGCAAGAAGTCGGCCAAGGCTTGCCGATGTGGCTCCCGAAAGGTGCCTCGATTCGTCGCACGGTCGAGCGTTACATCGTCGACAAAGAGCTCGAACTCGGCTATCAGCATGTCTATACGCCGGTGCTCGGTTCGGTCGATTTGTACAAGACGTCAGGTCACTGGGATCACTATCAAGACGACATGTTCCCGAAAATGGAGATGGATAACGAAGAGCTCGTCTTGCGCCCGATGAACTGTCCGCACCATATGACGATCTATAAGCATGAGCCGCGCTCATACCGTGAGTTGCCGCTCCGTATCGCCGAGCTTGGCGGCATGCACCGCTATGAGATGTCAGGTGCTTTGACAGGTCTACAACGTGTCCGTTACATGGTATTGAACGATGGACACACGTTCGTGACACCGGAGCAGATGAAGCAAGAGTTTAAAGATATCGTTCACTTGATCCAAGAAGTGTATGCCGACTTCGGGATTAAAGATTATCGGTTCCGCCTGTCTTATCGCGACCCAGCCGATAAAGAGAAATACTTCGACAACGATGCGATCTGGGAATCGGCACAGCGTCAATTGAAAGAAACGATGGACGAACTCGGCCTGCCATACTTCGAAGCGGATGGCGAAGCGGCGTTTTACGGACCGAAACTCGATGTCCAAGTCCGGACAGCGCTCGGGAAAGAAGAGACGCTGTCGACAGTCCAACTCGACTTCTTGCTTCCAGAGCGTTTCGATTTGACGTATACAGGTCCTGACGGCAAAGATCATCGTCCAATCGTCCTCCACCGCGGTGTCGTGTCGACGATGGAACGGTTCGTCGCCTACTTGATCGAAGAGTACAAAGGTGCCTTCCCGACATGGCTCGCGCCAGTCCAAGTCAAATTGATCCCGGTGTCTCACGTCCATGATGCTTATGTGGCTGAAGTGAAAGCAAAACTGTTATCACGTGGTGTCCGTGTCGAGACAGACCTTCGGGATGAGAAGTTAGGCTATAAGATCCGTGAAGCACAGATGAAGAAGATTCCGATGACGCTCGTACTCGGTGATAAAGAACGTGATGAGCGTTCGGTCAACATCCGTCGCTACGGTCAACAAGAACAAGTGTCGGCAACGCTTGATGAGTTCTTGACGTCCCTCACTGAAGAAATCGCGAATCGTTCACGGTAAAGGCAGGCCATCCTTCAACGGAAGGGTGGTCTTCTTTTCGGTCCAGAGACGGATGCGCAATGTATGAAAGAACACGTATGGTAGAAGAAAGGAGTGATTCAGTTTGAATTATATGAAACCAATTATCGCGCTGACGATCGGGACGGTCGTCTCGACTAGCATGATTCCTAAAGTAAACGCCGAAGCGATCGTCGACGATACAATCGTCACCCTCGGGGAGACATTATCAGCAGAGCAGCGAGACTGGGTGCTCGAGCGTGTCGAAGCGCCAGCAGGAATCGAACCGATTATCACGACTGCAGCTGACGAAGAGAAGTATTTAGGTGACGCCGTACCCCAGGCACAACGTGGCGGCGGCATGTACTCATCGGCACGCATCAAGCTGACTGAGGGGACGGGTCTTGATATTCAAACCGAGAACGTCACGTGGGTGACGGAAGATATGTATGCGAACGCGCTCGTCACGGCCGGGGTCACTGACGCTGATATTTACATCACGTCCCCGATCCGTGTGACCGGGACGTCTGCGTTGACAGGTATTATGAAGGCGTACGACCAGACGGCTGACGAGACTGGGATTCAACTGACCGAGGAACGTAAAAATCTCGCGCAAGAAGAACTTGCGGTCACGTCAGAAATCGGGAAGACGGTCGGTCAAGAAGATGTGGCCGGGCTGATGAATGAGATCAAAGCGGAAATCGCGAATCAAATGCCCGAGACGAATATTGAAATTCGTGATATCGTCATTCAAGTGTTGAATCAAAACAACGTTCAATTGTCAGATACGCAATTGAACCAGCTGACGACGTTGTTCGAGAACATGCAACAAGCCAACTTGGATTGGACAGCGATCAGTGATGGGTTAAAAGGAACGGGCCAAGACGTGCAGGCGTTTCTAGAGACGAAAGAAGTGCAAGGTTTCTTTGCGCGGCTGTTTGAGTCGCTCAGTAATTTCTTCAAGTCGTTGACGAACTAAACGAAAAAGCAGAGCGAAGGCTCTCAGGCTGTTGACGAACCAGGTCGCTAAAAGCAATCTGGTTCGTCTTTTTTTATGTGCGAAGACTTCGAGGCGCTCTGCCCGACATAAAATTGAAGAAATGCTATGTAAACGGCCGCCAGATGGCGACCGTTTGCGTTGCTCGTCCGACGACGCCCCGACTCCCGCAGGAAAGCAATCTGACGGAGACCCAGCAGCGACGTGAGTCGCGATGCGGCTCCGGGATTGCCTGCGGAAAGCGTGGGCGCCGGAAGGACGAGCGATATCAATCATGTTAGTCAACAAGCTGAGAGCGAAGGCTCTGCTTTTTAATACCAACGTTTATGGATATAGTCCCGAGCAGACTCATGGTCATCGACGATCTTCAACGTGATGCGGTTCATCTCTTCAAGCAGATCGGTCAATACAGCTTCAAGTTTGGCGTCGTTCACTTCATGGTGACGCATCGTTTCTTGGACGATATGTTTGATTTGATCATGATAATCGTGATCTTGTTTCACGTCTTTTCTCCAGTTCATCCTCATCGCCTCCTTTTTTATTTTATTCCCTTTGAAAAGGTATTGCGAAACGACGGAATGACTGTTATTATCATAAAAGTGCGAGCTATCAATTATTCATGCGCGAATTCTTGACATCTTTTTCTGCTAGTGTTAAGATGACTTAGTGAGTAAATACAACAAAGCAGAAGCGCCCGCTTCTCACCTCGTCCGAATCGGTTCGGTCAGGTCCATCATGTACGTAATTCAGTTTCGGTGTCTTGCCGTTCTGAGTACGCAATGATGTGTGGGCGGGAAACTGCCGACGCTTTTTTTGTTACTATTACTATGTTGTCTTATTTAAAAATCTAAAACTCGTGCAATCGCACGATGGAGGTGCTAACCATTAGCAAAGAGCTCTTTATCAACGAAAACATTCGTGCCCGTGAACTTCGTCTTATTGGAGCGGACGGTGCACAACTCGGTGTACAATCGCGTAGTGAAGCATTACGCTTGGCGGAAGAAGCTGAACTTGACCTCGTCTTGGTCGCTGACAAAGCAAACCCACCGGTCGCTAAAATTATGGACTACGGTAAATACCGTTTCGAACTCCAGAAAAAAGAGAAAGAAGCGCGTAAAAACCAAAAAGTCATCCAATTGAAAGAAGTACGTCTCAGTCCTACAATCGAGGACAACGATTTCCAAACCAAATTGCGTAACGCTCGCAAGTTCCTTGAAAATGGAAACAAAGTGAAGGCGTCGATCCGTTTCCGCGGACGTGCCATCACACACTCGGAAATCGGCAGACGTGTTATGGAAAAATTGGCGGCGGAATGTGCCGACTTGGCAATAGTTGAACAAAAGCCGAAGATGGAAGGACGCAGCATGTTCTTAGTGCTGGCTCCGAAGAAAGAAGATTAATCATCGAGTCATAGTGGGGAGGAAATACTCATGCCGAAAATGAAATCGCACCGCGGTGCTTCTAAACGTTTTAAACGTACAGGATCAGGTAAACTCAAACGTTCACACGCTTTCACAAGTCACTTGTTCGGTAACAAATCGACGAAAGCGAAACGTAAGCTCCGTAAAGGTGCTATCGTATCAGCTGGAGACTACAAACGTATTCGCAACATGATTGCGAAGTAATACAGAAGGAATTTAGGAGGGAAACTATATGCCACGCGTAAAAGGCGGTTATACGACTCGTCAACGTCGTAAAAAGCAAATCAAACTTGCCAAAGGTTATTATGGCTCGAAACATATTCTATTTAAAGTAGCAAAACAACAGGTCATGAAGTCACTCATGTACGCATACCGTGACCGTCGTCAAAAGAAACGTGATTTCCGTCGTATTTGGATCACACGTATCAACGCGGCAGCACGTATCAACGGTCTTTCATACAGCCGTATGATGCACGGACTCAAGCTTGCAGGGATCGACATCAACCGTAAGATGCTTGCTGAGCTTGCAGTATCGGATGCACAAGCGTTCGCTTCACTCGCTAACACAGCTAAATCAAAATTGAACGCGTAATCGTTCAATCGAAAGCGCCGAGACTCTATCTCGGCGCTTTCTTTTTTCTCGTAAATTTCTTAAGATGAAGATAAGGAGGACACGCTATGGATCAATCTATCTTGGCCATCGTCGCGTTGGCGCTCATCGCTTTAAACGTCTATACGTATTTTCAGGCGAAGCAGTATACGCACGGTGAAGGGAAGTTCAACGTGCTATACGCCTATGCCGGAGGAGCCATTGGAGCGTTGTTTGGACTTCATTTGACACGCCAAAAGACGGTTCATGCCCCAAAAAGCATGCAAATACAAGTATTGATTTTAGCAGTGGGCTGGTCTTTAATGATTTTAGTACTGCTTTAAGTGGAGAATAGGAGGAGCAACCGGTGAACTGGACAACATTATTTGATCGGCAACGTGAATTAGATGAGCGGATCAAACAAGAACATCAACTATCCGGCAACCAATTCGATGAACGGCTACTCGCTTTACTCGTCGAACTCGGTGAACTCGCCAATGAGACCCGAAGTTTTAAATTTTGGTCAACGAAAGGCCCGTCGCCTCAAGACGTGATCTTAGAAGAGTACGTTGACGGTATCCATTTCTTACTGTCACTCGGACTCGCCCTCGGATACGAACGGGAGTCGTTCCCGGCAGGAAGCTCGTATCTTGACGCGACTGATGCTTTTTTAGATATCTTTCGAAAAGTGACGAATTTTGGTTTGTCGAAGACAGAAGCGATGTACGAGACGCTGATGGCGGCATATCTCGAACTAGGCTATACGCTAGGTTTCAACGAGAAATTGATTCTGACGGCGTATGTATCGAAGAATGAAGTCAACCATGAGCGACAAAATCAAGGCTACTAATGGAGTCGAAAGGGAGCGATACGAGATGAATGAAACTTTACATATGCTAAAACGACTGACGGATGCGACTGGCGTTCCGGGAAACGAAGGGGAAGTCCGTTCACTCATGCGCGAGTATCTCGAGCCCCACGTCGAGGCGTTCGAACAGGATGGTCTCGGTAGTCTGTTCGGCCGTGTGACAGGGAACGGTGAGGGACCGCGTGTCATGATTGCCGGTCATATGGACGAAGTCGGCTTTATGGTCACACGCATCGAAGATAGTGGTTTCCTGCGCTTCCAAGCACTCGGTGGCTGGTGGAACCAAGTATTGCTCGCTCAACGCATGGACGTCGTCACACGCTCTGGAGAGAAAATCCCAGGCGTGATCGGTGCGAAGCCACCGCATGTCCTTCCAGCCGAAGCTCGTAAAAAACCGGTCGAGATCAAAGACATGTTCTTAGATATCGGAGCGACGTCAAAAGAACAAGTCGTCGAGTGGGGAATCCGTCCAGGTGACACGGTCGTGCCGCATTGCGAGTTCACGGTCATGAAAAATGAAGACTTCTTGATGGCGAAGGCATGGGATAACCGAATCGGATGTGCGATCGCGATTGAAGCGGCCAAACGTCTGAAAAATGATGCGCCAGGAACCGTCTTCTCGGGGGCCACGGTTCAAGAGGAAGTCGGATTGCGTGGAGCCGTCACAGCGGCAAACTTGATTAAACCGGACGTCGCGATTGCCGTGGATACGGGTATCCCAGGTGATACGCCAGGTATGACACCGGCAGAAGGTTTGTCAAAACTTGGTGAAGGCGTTCAAGTCATCTTCTTTGATGCGACGACTGTCACGAACCCGCGCCTCATCGACTTGATCGTCGAAGTCGCGAAAGCAGAAGACATTAAGTATCAGTTAGATTTGACACCGGGCGGCGGCACCGACGCCGGACGGTTCCATTTATCAGGAGTCGGGATGCCGGCTGTCGCGCTCACGGTTCCAGTCCGTTATTTGCATACGAACGTGTCAATCATCCATAAAGCCGATTATGAAGCGGCCATCGATTTAGTCGTGGCGCTCACCAAGCGGTTGGATAACGAAACGGTTCAATGGTTGAAAGAGGGATAATATGACGAAAATCACGTCTACGAAAAGCGAGACGATTAAGCGTTTGAAGCGCTTGATGACGAAAAAAGGCAGACAAGAGTCTGGGCAATTTTTAGTTGAAGGTGAACACTTGGTCGACGAAGCGATCCGGGCCGGACGACTCGTCCAATTGATTATGGGCGAATCCTATCGTCCGAAAAGTTCATGGCGTCTAGATGAGATGCCGGTGCTCGAACTGTCCGACCATGTCGCCGATCTGTTATCAGAAACAGAGAAGACGCAAGGGGTGTTCGCTGTCGTCAAGATGACGCCGGTCGAACGCAAGATGAAGCATGTGCTCGTCCTTGACCGCATTCAAGATCCGGGTAACCTCGGGACGATGATTCGGACAGCAGACGCAGCCGGATTTGATACCGTGTTTCTCGGCAAAGGTACGGTCGACCCGTTCAATGCCAAAGTCGTACGGGCGACGCAAGGATCGTTGTTCCATGTGAACATTCAATCGGTCGACTTGCTCGACACGTTGCCGGAACTGAAAAGTTTAGGGTTTCACGTCTATGGGACGGCACTCTCGAATGCGAAGTCATACGACCAAGTCGCGTTCAACGATCAAATCGCGCTTGTCATCGGGAATGAAGCACAAGGCGTCCATGACGACGTGCTCGCCCTTTGTGACACACGTGTCCACATTCCTGTAATCGGAGAAGCCGAGTCATTGAACGCGGCAGTCGCCGCCGGCATTCTCATGTATCGCATCGCGCTACAATAACCTTGTCACCGCTTGAGAATCGTGATAATTTAGAAACATCGAACAATATAGGTAAGACGTTGAAAGAGCATAGTACGCGAACCCCCGAACGAGCACAGGGAGCATCGGCCTAGATTGAGAGCCGATGCCGAGGTCGGCGCTGAATTCACTCTGGAGTCGTGTTGGAGACAACACCGAACTGGCATCCCGATACCGATGCTCTCAAGTGGGCCTGATCGGCCAAGTAGGGTGGTACCGCGTTTATTCGTCCCTTCAGTCATCGACTGAAGGGACTTTTTTTTGTAGAGGAGGAAACATTGATGAAAGAACAGTTAGAACAATTACAACGTGAGGCACTTCAAGAAATTGAAACGGCGTCATCACAAAAAACGTTGAATGACGTCCGGATTAAGTATTTAGGTAAAAAAGGCCCGATGACCGAAGTATTGCGCGGGATGGGCAAGTTGTCCGCCGAAGAGCGCCCGGTCGTCGGTGAACTCGCCAACACGGTGCGAACGACGATTCAAGAGGTGTTAGAGGCACGGATCGAGGACGTGAAGGCGGTCGAGCTCGAAGCGAAACTCGCAGCCGAGACGATCGACGTCACGCTCCCTGGTCGAACGGCACTTCCGGGACATAGCCACTTGCTGCAACAAATCGTCGACGAGATGGAAGACTTGTTCGTCGGTCTCGGGTATACGATTGCCGAAGGCCCAGAAGTCGAAACCGATCTGTACAACTTTGAAATGCTGAACTTGCCGAAAGATCATCCGGCACGTGACATGCAGGACTCGTTCTACATCACGGACGAGACGCTGCTGCGGACGCATACGTCGCCGGTGCAAGCACGGACGATGCTCGATGCGGACGGGAAACCGATTCGCATCATTTGTCCGGGCAAAGTGTACCGTCGCGACGAAGATGATGCGACCCATTCACACCAGTTCATGCAAATCGAGGGACTTGTCGTCGATGAGCATATCTCGATGGCCGACTTGAAAGGCACGCTTGAAGTGTTCGTCAAGCAACTGTTCGGTGAGACACGAGAAATCCGGCTTCGTCCAAGTTTCTTCCCGTTCACAGAGCCGTCCGTTGAAGTCGATATCTCATGCTTCAAGTGTGGCGGCAAAGGCTGTAACGTCTGTAAAGGGACAGGGTGGATTGAAATTCTTGGAGGCGGGATGGTCCATCCGCGCGTCCTCGAGATGGCGGGCTACGACGCGACGAAAATGTCTGGCTTTGCTTTCGGGATCGGTGTCGAACGGATGGCGATGCTCAAACACGGTGTCGATGATATTCGTCACTTCTATACAAACGACTTACGTTTCATCGAGCAATTCTAAGGAGGATCATACATGTTATTATCGAAAAAATGGTTGAACCAATATATCGACGTCTCAGACTTGAGCGGGCAAGCGTTAGGCGATTTGATCACGAAAAACGGGATTGAAGTCGAGAGTGTGACAGACCGCTCTGAAGGATTGAAAGGTCTTGTCGTCGGACACGTCCTCTCATGCGCGAAACATCCAGAGGCGGACAAGTTGAGCGTGACGACGGTCGACGTCGGTGACGACAGCCCTGTCCAAATCGTCTGTGGTGCACCGAACGTCGCGGCCGGACAACATGTCATCGTCGCAAAAGTCGGCGCAAGACTACCTGGCCTTAAAATCAAAAAAGCAAAACTTCGTGGCGTCGAGTCGCAAGGCATGATCTGTTCGCTCGAAGAACTCGGTTTCGAGAAAAAACAGATTCGCGAAGACGAACAGGACGGCATCCATACGTTCCGGGAAGAAGTTGAAGTCGGAGCGGACGTCATCAGCTTGCTCGATCTCGATGACGAAGTGATTGAACTCGGATTGACGCCGAACCGTTCGGACTGCCTTAGCCTATACGGCATCATTCATGAAGTCGCGGCGATTTTAGAACGCCCGTATACGTTGCCAGCAGCCGATGTCGAAACGGATACACCGAACGACGTGTCTGTTCGACTCGAGACAGACAACTGCACATACTACGCGACGCGACGCGTCGACGGGGTAACGATTGGCGAGTCGCCACAGTGGTTAAAAAACGTCTTGATCGCGGAAGGTGTGCGCCCGATCAATAACGTGGTCGATGTGACGAACTACGTCATGCTCGAACTCGGTCAACCGCTCCATGCGTTTGACACGTCTAAGCTCGGCCGTACCATTTTGGTTCGCCAAGCCCAGGACGGAGAAGAAATCGTCACACTTGACGATGCGACGCGCACACTCGACTCATCGATGATGGTCATTACCGATGGACAACATCCGGTCGCGATCGCTGGAGTGATGGGCGGAGCGAATACCGAAGTCGACGCGACGACGACGAGCATCATCCTGGAGTCGGCTTATTTCACGCCGGCCTCGGTCCGGAAGACGAGCCGAACGCTTGGTCTTCGTTCCGATTCAAGCGCCCGTTTCGAAAAAGGAGTCGATCCGGAACGTTTACTCCTCGCGCTTGACCGTGCCGCTGCGCTGATCGTCAACGTGAGCGGCGGGACAATCAGTGAACCCGTCATCGCTGGAAGCAAAGCGTCCGACGCCCGCACGATTGACGTGTCAATCGATTATATTAACCATCGACTCGGGATGGATCTCGACCAGACGACGATCAAACAGATTCTAAAGCGGCTCGGGTTAGACGTGACAGGAGACGAAGCGTTGACGGTTCACGTCCCGTCGCGGCGACCGGACCTAGAAGTGCCGGCTGATATTACGGAAGAAGTGGCGCGACTATACGGATACGACAGCCTTCCGTCGACGCTCCCAGCATCGCAGTCGAAAGGCTACCTGCCAAAAGACAACGTACTTCGTCGTCAAGTGCGCCGCGTCCTTCAAGGAAC
Organism: Exiguobacterium sp. SH3S3; assembly: GCF_004337115.1. Lineage (NCBI taxonomy): Bacteria > Bacillati > Bacillota > Bacilli > Caryophanales > Exiguobacterium > Exiguobacterium sp. SH3S3. Next base: position 54,294 of record NZ_SJUU01000002.1, on the reverse strand, counting down.
GGGCTTGTCACAAGCGATCACTTACTCGCTCACGAGCGAGCTTCATGCGTCACGGTTCGACGGCGAGGGAGCGACGACTGTCCGACTCGCCATGCCGATGAGCGAGGAGCGTTCGGTGCTACGGACGTCACTCGTTCCGGGATTGCTTGAAGCGGCCCGTTATAACACGGCGCGTCAACAAGCGAACGTCCGTCTATTTGAGACAGGACGTGTGTACGTAGAGCACGGAGAGACGTTACCACGCGAAACGGAACGCGTCGCGGGCGTAGTGACAGGACTTTGGTACGATCACCGCTCGCAAGGAACACGCGTCCCGGTCGACTACTTCGTCGCGAAAGGCATCGTCGATACACTCATGCGCTCGCAACGCATCGACGTGACATATGAAGCGGCCGTCATTTCAGACATGCACCCTGGCCGCACGGCGAACGTTCTCATCGCAGGGAACGTCGTCGGATACGTCGGACAAGTCCATCCGGCCGTGTCGAAAGACGCATACGGCTTGAAAGAAGTGTACGTCTTCGAGCTCGACCTTGGCGCATTGAAGTCTGAAGCGATGCTCGTCTATCAAGACGTACCACGTTCCCCATCGATTTCGCGAGATCTTGCGCTCGTGTTGAAGCGTGACATTCCGGCCGGTCAAGTCGAGGCGACGATCAGACAGGCGGCTGGTCCGCTCTTGATCGAGCTCGCTCTGTTCGACGTCTACACGGGCGATAACGTCGGTGAAACGGAGAAGTCGATTGCCTTCTCGCTCAAATATCAAGATCCGACGCGTACACTTCTTGATGAGGAAGTGACAGCGTCGTATGATGCAATCATCGAAGCAGTCAAAATCGAATATGGCGCAGAAGTACGCGCTTAACAGACAACAGCGATTCCCTTTATTGTGGGAATCGCTGTTTTTAGAATTCATTGAACTTCAAGCGCCAAGTCACCGAACTTCGTCCAACCGACGAGGCAAGTCACTTTATAAAGAAGGAATGTGATGACAGCCGGTAGGATGACGCCGGTGCCGACGAAGATGAGAAACGCTTCCATGCCCTGTGCGGCAAGGATATTGAGCGGGGCGATCATTGAGTTCAAGCCGAGCCCGGCAATCTCATATGGTACCTCGAGTGAGAACCAAAGCGTCGCGATCGGAGCGCTGATCATCGCGGCGATGAACGGTGGCATGACGACCCGTGGATTTTTGACGACGTTCGGGAACTGGACTTTCGGTGTGACGAAAAACGATGCGACTAAGCCACCTGGGTCGGTTTGGCGATAAGCCATGAGCGTGAAGCCGACGAATTGAGCGGTACAGCCGATCAAGGCGGCGGCACTCGCGACCGGGTCGAGCTGAAGCGCGATCGCAAGCGCGGCTGATGAGGCAGGTGACATGAGCATGACACTGAAGACGAGAGCGATGACGAGTGACGTTGCGATCGGTGATGTGTTGACCGACGAAGTGATGCTCGCGCTGATCGAGTTGATGAGCGGTGTCGTGACGGCAGCGGCACCGACACCGACGATGCCTCCGCCGAGCACGGCCGTGACCGGGACGACCATCATATCGAACTTCGTCTTACCGAGGACGCGTTTGCCTAACCAGACGGCCGCCGCTGCGGCAATCAAGGCACTGATCGGTTGACCGGGGACGAGGACAAGCCCGCTCTCCGTCGCTTGAAGAGCCGCACCCCCGACGGTCGCCGCAATCATCGAACTGAATAAGATGAGGGTGTTGCCGCCGAGCTGATAGGCGACTCCGGCACCGAGCGCCGGGGCGAGTAGTGACTTCGCGACTTGTCCGATCAAGACGAGCGTCTCGATTCCGGCCATCTTACCGATCGTTTCAATCAAGAGTCCGACCCCGAGTGTGACCAAGACGGCGCTAGCCATCCCTGCTGATATTTTAATCATCCGATCCATTGCGTACTGTTTCACTTCCATCATCTCCTCTGTGTATCGATCCAATAAAAAAACCTATCCTGATTGGATAGGCGCGTCGGTCATACCATGAGCGCCTCGTCCGAAACCATCGAAACAAGGGCCCAAAAATTCGTCTCGGTCAGCGAGTCGATTTTTCAGTCCCTCAGTCGAATAATAATCAGTAGGCCGTTATGTAATGGTGTACGCATCGTCGCCAGCTCCTCTGTTCAAGATTTGTCTAAGAGTAACACGATATTTTTCAATAATCAATATTTTCTGAAAACTTTCCGGAAAATATTTTTTCCACAGACAAAAACAGAGACCCGCTTCCGGTTAAGGAAGTGAGTCTCTGTTGAAAGGTATAGACTTAAGACGTACTGGCTGCCAGTAAACCGACTTGTTGATCGATGAAGTCCATTGAAATGGAATTGAACGTATCGGGTTGATCGACGTTGACGACATGCCCCGAATCGTGGACGACTTGGACGTGTGCCGTCGGTTGATGCTTCGCCGTTCGTTCGACGGCCTCAAGGAACATGTAATCCTCGTCGCCCATAATGTAGAGGATGGGGACGGATGTTTGGATTGAAGTGAAGTGACGCAGCAACGGATTCATGTTTTCCGTCATCTTGAACCAACGGATGAACTCGCGTTGGCACAAATTCGCCGCGTCGCGCACGAACATCATCCGCGATTTTTTATGCCGTTTCTTCGGCAACAAGATCCAAGCGAATAGTTGATACAGCCACATGTAAGGCACGAAGCTTTGCATGAGGCTGCCGAGCCGGATGAGCAATGTCGAGCGGACGTTGAACTTGACGATCGCACCACCTAAGACGACAGAGGCGATGCGGTCGGGGTGATGCTCGAACATCGCTTGGATGACGATCGTCCCGAGCGATAGCCCGACCATATGGCCTTTTTCAATATTTAAATGGTTCATCACTTCGACGACGTCTTCGACGACGACATCGAGTGTGTAGGCGTTGAGTGGTTGATTCAAAGATTGTTCTTCGTTATATGAGCCGCCATGACCGCGGAGGTCGAGCAGCAAGACGTTATATTTCTTTCGAAATGGACGAATTTGACGATACCAGTGAGATAGACTCCCGCCTGCGCCATGTATGAAGATGACCCAAGGATGGTCGTCGCTTAATGTGTACGTTTTATAATGCAACATGAACGCTATCCCCCAAAAGTTTTTAAGTTCATTGAACCATAAAATAAATATAACATATCTTTGAAGTGAGAACTATCGTTTCTGCTCGCACAAACGCATCGCTTTTTTCGTGTTCGCGAAGTGAACTTTAGCGATATCGTTCAAACGTTCTTGACCGTAGCGAAGGATCAAGGTCGCGGCCACTTGATCGACTTTCGCTCCGGCCCCTTTCGGTAACGTGACACCGAGTGTCGCGCTCAATTTGTCCATCTCTTTCAAGAAAAAAGCGCGGGCGAGGATCGAGGCGGCGGCGACGGCGACGTGGAGACCTTCCGCTTTCGTCGAGAAGTAGACATCGTCTTTGACGATATCGGTCTCAGAACTCAAATGTTTGTAGTAGACGGCTTTTTCGGCGAACTGGTCGATTAGAATCGCTTCTGGCGTCTCGTCTAACTTTTTCAAGAGCGCCGATAACGCCGCGTTATGGGCGATTGCGGTCATCTTCCCTTGCGTCATCGTCCGTTGCATTTTATTGTACGTCGGGTTGTGCAGTGTCGCTTTTTGGTAGGGAATCGTGACGTGCAAGTCTTTAGCGATGCGTAAAATATCTTTATCGGTAAGTAATTTAGAATCTTTGACACCGAGTTCTTTGACGAGGGCAATCTTTTCCTTCGGGACGTAGGCGGCAACAACGACGAGCGGACCGAAATAATCACCTTTCCCGACTTCATCGCTCCCGATGACGGACCAATCGGAAAAACCGGCCGGTAACGTATGTTTTGGAACGGACGTTTCCTTTTTGATGGAATCTCCCCATTTGGCCGCCTCTTCATCCGCAGCCCGACCTTGAAACATGACTTTTCCCGAATTGTACACGGTGACCACACAGTGGGGCGTCTTGGCACTGAAGCGAGCGTGTGGTGGCGGATTGACCGCGTGAGCGCGATAGCTCTGGATTAATTGTTCTTGAGCCGCGGTTGATAATTTGATGACTTGATTGCCCAAAGTGAGCACTTCCTTTCTTAACGTTCGCAAATTTATCTTACATTTTTTTCGCGCATTTTGAAACCAATGATTCAATTGATACGTATGAATGAGTGAGTAGAAAAGAAGTGAGGTGAGACGGAGATGTGGTGGCGCGATGACACGGACCAAGATGAGGCAGAGTTCCTCTATAAACATATTCTCGAGCTCGAGGCCAGGATTGCCAAACTGGTTGCCCATCAAGTCAGGGTGCGTCGCCTGCTGATGCAAGAGTCGTCGGAGGCGGCGACAGAGCAGATTATTACGTTACAGGGCGAAGTCGATCACTATTTAAAACTACTGCGTCAGGAACGGCTCGAAGAGGTTGACCGGTATGATCGTTTAAACCTTGAACGAACGCTTGGTCGCGTGCGGAAGGCGGTACAGTATCCGACCCGGCCGTTATCGGAATGGGATACGATTGAACAGGCGCTCGCGCTTGAAGTCGAACATTTGCGACGTGTGCTCGCATATGAACAACAGCGCCGCACCGAGGAGGGATGGTAATGGAATCGTTAGAACAACTGTACTGGTGGGTACTCATCATTGCCGGTCTCGGCACATTTTTATACATGCTGTTCTCGGACGCGTTCGATTTCTTCGAAGGCTGGTTCAATCCGGCCGTCATCCTCTCTTTCCTGGCGCTCGGGGCAGGTATCGGGTTAATCTTGAACGCGCTCGCCCATGTGTCGCCGATGATCGGTCTCGCGGTGGCGCTCGCCGGCTCATTCGCGCTCACGACGTTACTATACTTGTTCGTCCTCCTACCGCTGTCAAATGCGGAAGAGTCGATTGGTATGACTGATGAGTCGCTCGTCGGATTGGTCGGGCGATTGACCGTCCCCGTCCCTGAAGGCGGTTACGGTGAAGTGCTCGTCGAGTCGGTCGTCGGTTCGATTTTGAAGACGGCACAAAGTATTGACGGGAAAGCGATTCCTAGTGATCGTCGAGTCGTCATCATCGAAGTACAACGAAATATCGCGGTCGTCATGGAATATGACGAACCCACTATTCGAAAGGAGCAATAATGTATGGACACAACCATTTTAGTCAGTATTATCGTCGGGGTGATTTTGCTCGCCTTGATCTTCGTGTTTGTCTTGAAATATCGTACAGTCGGACCGGATGAGGCGCTCATCGTCACCGGGAGCTACTTAGGTAAAAAGAACGTCCACAGTGACGCTTCCGGTAACCGCGTCAAAATCATTCGCGGCGGCGGGGCGTTCGTCTTGCCAGTATTCCAACAAGCGGAACCGCTCAGCTTGCTCTCGAGCAAGCTCGAAGTAACGACGCCTGAAGTGTATACCGAGCAAGGAGTCCCGGTCATGGCTGACGGGACGGCCATTATTAAAATCGGTGGCTCGATCAGTGAGATCGCGACAGCGGCCGAACAATTCCTCGGCAAACCGAAAATCGAGCGTGAGAACGAGGCGAAAGAAGTGCTCGAAGGTCACCTTCGTTCGATCCTTGGTTCGATGACGGTCGAAGAGATTTATAAAAACCGCGACAAGTTCTCGCAAGAAGTGCAACGTGTCGCCTCGCAAGATTTAGCGAAGATGGGCCTCGTCATCGTCTCGTTCACGATTAAAGACGTGCGGGATAAGAACGGATACCTCGAGTCGCTCGGGAAGCCACGGATCGCCCAAGTAAAACGTGACGCCGACATCGCCACGGCCGAAGCGGATAAAGAAACGCGCATCAAACAAGCGGAAGCGATGAAGGACGCGAGGAAAGCGGAGCTTGAACGAAACTCTGAAATCGCGGAAGCGGAAAAAGAGAACCAACTCCGCATCGCCGACTACCGCCGCGAGCAAGATGTCGCTAAAGCACGGGCTGACCAATCGTACGAGCTTGAAGAAGCCAAGGCCAAACAAGAAGTCACAGAGCAACAGATGCAAGTTCAGATCATCGAGCGTCAAAAGCAAATCGAGCTCGAAGAGAAAGAAATCATGCGTCGTGAAAAGCAATATGATTCAGAAGTGAAGAAAAAAGCCGACGCCGACCGCTATGCGATCGAACAGGCTGCGGAAGCTGATAAAGCGCGTCAAATCGCCGCAGCAGATGCCGGGAAGTACCGCATCGAGGCTGAGGCGAAAGCCGATGCTGAACGCGTCCGTCTCGCTGGTGTCGCCGAAGCCGATGCTGAACGGGCGAAAGGGGAAGCAGAGGCCGATATTATTCGTCTTACTGGTCTCGCCGAAGCCGAAGCGAAACAAAAGATTGCCGAGGCGTTCGAACAGTACGGTCAAGCCGCCATTCTCGACATGGTCGTCAAGATGCTTCCTGACTACGCGAAGCAAATTGCGGCACCGCTCGGTAACATCGACAAAATCACGGTCGTCGATACGGGGAGCGGTAAAGACGGGGGAGCCGGGAAAGTCACGGGTTACGCGACTGATTTGATGGCTTCACTGCAGCAGACGCTCAAAGCGTCGTCTGGCATCGATATGAAAGACTTACTTGATAATTTTGCCGGGAAAGGAAACGTACCGACCTCACCGACACCTGAACGGAAGTTGACGGAAACGACCGTCGCGGCGTCGGAAGAATAAGTTGAATCAACAAGGCTGCAGGCAATCGTCTGCAGCCTTGTTTGTCGTGACGTCGTTCAAATTATTACCCTAAGTTTTAAAAGGTTTGACTTCAAATCCGGCGTAAATCAGACGATACATGAGATGTCAGACCATTAGAGAGAGGAAGTACATGTTATGAACAAAACAATCATGATCGGCGCACTGACGACTTGTATCGTTTGGCTATCCGGGTGTCAGTCTGTCATCGATCAACCGGAACAGACGGTCGAACCCCGCCAATCGATGGGTGTCGTCCTGTCTGACGTTGGTCTCGGGGACCAATCGTTCAGTGACGCTGCGATGCGTGGCATGGGACAGTTGCGAGAGGCGGGAGATTGGTTCGTCGATTATCGAGAATTGGACGAGACTGAAACATACAAAGCAGGATTTGAGCAATTGGTCGAAGACGGACATGATGTGATCGTCGGTCTTGGTTTCGCGAGTCAAACTGATCTAGAAACGGTGGCTTCGAAGCACCCAGATCAACAATTTGCCTTAGTCGACGCGGTATCGACGTTACCAAACGTCATCTCGGTCACGTTCGAAGAGACAGAAGGCAGCGCGTTGGCCGGTGCGGTCGCGGGACTTGAAACGGAGTCCGATAAAATCGGATTCATCGGAGGAGTCGACAACGAGCTGATTCAGAAATTTGAAACCGGGTTCGAATTAGGGGCGAAAAGCGTGAACGAGGACGTCGAAATGATCGTCGACTACGCGAACGATTTCGCCTCGCCTGAGATCGGACGGAAATTGGCGGAAAAACAGATTGCCGCAGGGGCCGACGTACTCTACGCAGCGGCCGGTCTGACCGGTGTCGGTGTACTCGAGACGGCTGAACGAAACGGGATCAAGGCAATCGGCGTCGACAGCGATCAATCGATGATCGCACCTGATGCGGTCATCACGTCGATGTTAAAGCAAGTCGACTTGGCCATCGTCAAGATTGCGGACAGCCTTGAAACAGAAGCGATCAACGACCATATCGAACTCGGGATCGACGAGGGCGGTATCGGGCTAGCAGCGCTGCGCCGTGTGCAATGGACCGATGAAGAGACAGAGCAGTTTGAAGCAGTTCAGAAACGGTTGCTGGAGGGGGCGTTACAATGAGTTTACGCAAACGCTTTATCTTCTCGACCGTATTCACGGTCTTACTCATCGTCTTGATGATGAGTTATGTATTGACGACGTTGAACCGGTTGCAGACGTACAATGAGCAATACGGCACCCAGATGATCGAGTTATCTCAACTCGAGACGTCACTTTTACAAGAACAATCCCTTTGGACGTCGCTCGGTGAACAGATGAGTCAATCGACGCTGACACAGCTCGAGCGGATTCGTGCCACGAACACGGAGACGTTCCAAGAGATGAATCAAACCTATTTGATCGATGAGTTTTCAACGCACCTTGACCGAGCCACAGCCAAATATGAGCGCATTGGAGCGAATATTGAAACGGCTCAAGCAGGCGGCATTGCTGCCCGGATTCAAGCGGCGAAACTAGAAGGGGTTTTGAACGACGTGAACACGTTGTTGTTAAAAAACGGAACGTTTTACGAGGCGTTGCAAAAAGAAGCTGCCGACGAGACGAAGCGCCTGTTCCTCGTCTCAATCTTGTTGACGGTGTTCGTCGTCACGGTGTTAAGCCTGTACAACTTCTTCTTCGCCCGCTCGATCACACTTCCGCTCGAACGGAACGTAAAAGCAGCCGAGGCGATCGCGGCCGGGCACTTGATCACGTTGCCGGATTCAACGCGACGCGATGAGATCGGCCGACTAGAACGCGCCATGCGAGATATGACGGCGTCGCTTCAAACCGTGATTGGCTCGATTCGGGTCACGTCGGTCAAAGTGAATGAGATGACAGAGACGGCCGCCGCTGAAAATGAAGCGGTCGTGAGTACGACGTCGAACATCACGAACGCGGTCGATGAGATGGCGAACGGGGCCCAATCGATCGCGACTGAACTTCAAGAGACGCTCGAGTCGGTCGGGATCATGGCGACATCGTTCGAGACGAGCTTGAACCAGACGAAACAAACGACTGAAGAGACGACCGAGATGACGCGTGAAGTGGCGGCCGGAATCGAGACGTTGACGGATCAAGAACATATTTTACGTCGGTCGGGCGAGCGCAACCAATCGCTCGTCGAACGGATGGACCAGTTCGCGAGAAAAACAGAAGAAATCGAGAAGATGGCAAAACTCGTGGAAGACGTTGCCGCCCAGACGAATTTACTTGCCTTGAACGCCGCGATTGAAGCCGCACGAGCCGGTGAGGCCGGGCGAGGTTTTGCTGTCGTCGCGAGTGAAGTGAAGAAATTGGCTGAGGAGAGTAATGTGGCGACGCGTTCGATCTTCGGGGTCGTCCAAACGATTCGAGACGAGGTCGGTAATTTGACAGAGATGGTCGAAGAGTCGAGCCACGAGCAAACGGCGCAACTTCAAGCATTCGGACTGACGAAGCAAGCGTTCACACGCATCCATGATCGGACCGATCACGTGGCCTCGTTCGTAGGCACGATCGAACAAGAAATGGTCGCTTCGAGCCGTGAAGTCACGAACGTGTTGAAACGCGTCGAAGAAGTGAGTGGTGTGACCGAAGAATTAGCAGCCGGTAACGAAGAAGTCGCTGCCTCGATGAAAGAGCAACAGGCAAGCTTTGATCAAATCTTTGCCCTGATGCAAGAGCTAGAAGGACAAGCCGCCTCACTGGCGAGCCAAGTCCAACATTTTGAAGAGCAATGAGACAAGTTGAAGAGCAAAGAGACAAGTTTCGGCTTGTCTCTTTTTTGCGTTCCGATACGTCATCGATCCGTGGGTGACCGCTCAATCATTGCGACCGCATCTAGCAACTAGGACTTGAGCGTGAGCCGGCTATTTCTCGCATACTAATGAAGAGACATTCGTTTATGTGGGGGGAACGATATGGAGAAGTGGAAACGGTATGTCGTCGCGTTGCTCGTCATCTTGTTTGTCAGTGTCGGCTATATGTTCTATTCGAAAGAGCCGGAAACGACGATGGTCGAGGAGTTTACGACGGTGGAAAAAGCAGAGGCTGTCCCGGTGACAGAAGTTGTCGTCTACGTCACGGGAGCGGTCAAAGCGCCCGACACGTATACGATGCCGCAAGGGGCTAGAGTCGGGGACGTCTTGTCTCTCGCCGTGTTGACGGACGAAGCTGACCCTGAACAGCTGAATTTAGCCCAATTGCTCGTAGACGGCACGAAAATCACGGTACCGAAACAAGGAGAGGCCGTTGCAGTCCCGGAAACCGATACGACGAACGGCATTCACGTCAACAGTGCGACGAAAGAAGAGTTGATGACCGTCCCCGGGATCGGTCCGGCCAAAGCGGACGCTATTTTGAACTATTTGAAAGAAAACGGTCCATTTAAATCGTACGACGAGCTCGGGAACGTCAAAGGGTTCGGTGAGAAAACGCTCGAGAGCATGGAAGGCTATTTGTTGGTCCCGTGATATGCCGATCTATCCATTGATCCCGATTGGTCTATTCATTGCTTGGAAGTCCGGGGCTTTTGGTGTCGTGCTCTTGTTCGGGCTAGCCTTGTTCCTGACGTGGCGTCGGCAAGCGATCTACACACATGTCGGTGCGATCTCACTCGTTTTCCTAGTCCTGTTACAAAGTTCTACTCCGTCGGTACAAGAGGTACATGAAGCCGGGGACTCAGTCTTCGCCATCGAGAGCCGACGCGACAACGGTCACTCGGTTCGACTCTATGGTGAATCGAACGGGATGTCTGGGGTCTTGATCGGGCGCGAAGTCGAGCTCGGGCGTCCGGGTGAGACGTGTCTCGTCACGTTCGAACCAGTCCCTTTTTCACCGCTTCGAAATACGGGAGGTTTTGACGAGGCGAAATGGGCGCACGGGGCTGGATTGTCTTTTAAAGGGAAGGATGTCCATGTCGAGCGGTGTCGACCGAGTGACGGATTAAATGGGCGCATGCTGCGCTGGAAAGAACGTCAGCTCGAACGGATCGAAGCGTCGCACCGTCCGGACGTGGCGCTTTACATGGAGGCGTTACTGTTTGGCGAGAGCCGTCTGCTCGACGAGGAGACATCGTTCTCCTATCGCGTGACGGGTCTGCTTCATTTGCTCGTCATTTCCGGGTCCCACATCGCCTTGCTCGTGTTTGCGCTCAGATGGGTGTTTCGTCCGTTGCCGCTTCATCGGGAGACGAAACTTGGCCTCGTGATCGTCTGCGTGACCGCGTTCGGTTGGCTGACCGGGTTTTCGCCGCCGGTGGCACGAGCCGTGCTTGTCGCTGACGTCGTGCTCGTCTTGTCGCTATGCGGTCAGACGATTCGCGACCCGGTTCGTATGCTCAGTTGGTGTGCAGCCGTCCTGTTAGCCGTTCAACCGTACTTGCTATGGAATCTCGGATTTCAGTTGACCGTCGGCATGACCTTGTTTTTGCTTTTGACGCGGTCGATGTGGACTAATCTGTTCAGCGTAGCGCTTTACGCCCAATGGTTCGGCTTGATTTTTTTATGGCAAGTCCAGCCGGTCATCTCAATCTTTGCTCCGGTGTACAACGTGATTGCCGGATTGTTGATTTCCTGGGCGATTCTTCCGCTCGCGCTCGTCGCTTATGTGATGCCGTCGTTCGAACCGTCGCTCTATCCGGTTCTCGACGGGTTGAACGGGATGTTTCAGATGCATCATACGTATCGTCCGTGGGTCCCGTTGCACGACATCACATTTTGGCATGCGGTCTATTTGTTCGTTTTGCTCGGGATCGGATTGATTCTGTTAGATAAGAGACGTTCGGTCGGATGGATTTTTGCGGCAGTTTCGCTGCTTGCGCTGCACGTCTGGTTAGAATGGTCGGAGGAGCCACGGGTGACGTTTTTAGACGTCGGGCAAGGGGACGCCATCGTCGTTGAGCAAGCCGGTATCACCGGTGTCATCGATGTCGGCGGCGTGTTTCAACATTCGGACGAGCAGAAACGGTCGACGTTCGACCCGGGTGCCGATGTCGTCGTCCCTTACATATGGAAACGAGGCGAGACCCGACTTGATTTCATTTTGCTGACGCATGCCGACCATGACCATATCGGTGGGCTGACGGGCGTGCTTGATCTGATTCCGGTCGAGGAAGTGTGGATTGCGGCGGAAGTGGCCGATGAAACGAAGCGGCGGGCGTTAGTTGACGAGCTCGAACCGTATGACGTGAACGTGCGGTTGTTAGAAGCAGGAGAGCGGCCTTATCCATGGATGTGGGTCGTCACACCGGTTGATGCGGGTGAGGACGAGAATGCGAATTCAGTGTCGGTTTTTATGAAAGTCGGAAACTTGTCCTATTTATTGACGGGTGACTTACCGGAGGCGAACGAGCGGTTGATCCCGACTGTCGACGTCGATGTGTTCAAACTAGGCCATCACGGGGCCGAAACGTCTTCCGGTGCTGACTTGATCGCTCGAGTGGATCCAGAATTTGTGGTCGTCAGCGTCGGCGCCAACAACCGATACGGTCATCCGCACCCAGACACGCTCGCCCGTATTCAGGGAAGGCGGTTGCTGCGGACGGATGAGGACGGGATGGTCGTCTGTGAGCGGGGAGGGTGTTTCGGGAGCGTGAGAAGGGCAGTCAGGCCATGAAAACTATGATAAACTAAAAAGCGATTGCTCCCCCGGGGCAATCGCTTTACGACTTAAAGACTTAAGAATTTGATGAGAACACCGATTGCGAAAATTGTGACGAAAAAGCCGAACGGGACGATGAAGCCGATTGCTGAATCGATGGCATCGTTACGTTTGCACTGCACGTCGTTCTCAAACGGGTTTTCGCTTTGCGGGCGAACCGAGTTAATATGCATAGTGAGTCCCTCCTTAAAATGTTTCCTTCCTAAGTATAGCGAATCAACGAAGGATAATCTATGTTTTAGATAAGAATAAATTGTGAAAGTGGTGTGTGTGTTGAATGAACCGTGGTTGCACAACGGCAAGTTGTCGAACGTATACGTCCTGTATGGGACAGAGAAGTACTTACTCGAGACGTGGGAACGAGAAATCGTCAAGGCGGCCAGTCCGTCCGGCGACAAATTTGACGTCATGCAGCTCGATTTACATGAAACGTCACTTGATACGGCGTTAGACGAAGCTGAAACGGTACCGTTCTTTAGTGACTACCGCACCGTCATCGTCAAACAGGCCCAATTTTTAACCGGCGCCAAAGAAAAGCAAAAGCAAAATCTCGAGCGGTTGACCGAGTACGTGTTGCAGCCGGCGCCTTACTCGGTGCTCGTCTTCATCGTTGAAGCGGAAAAACTCGATGAACGGAAGAAAGTCGTCAAGCGCTTGAAAGAGCGAGCCATCGTCCTCGAGGCGAAGAAGCCGAGCCAAAGCGAGCTCATGCGCTACGTCAATGACGAGCTGAACCGGCGCAGGCAGTCGATGGAGCGTACGACGGTCGAACGCTTGCTATTCCTTTGTCAAGACGACTGGGGCAAGCTCGTCCGGGAACTGGAGAAGCTCCAGCTCTATGCTGGCGACGGAGCCAACATCCCGCTTGAAATCGTCAACGATCTCGTGCCTCGGACGCTAGAGGACAACGTGTTCCAACTGTCCGAGTATTTGGTGGGCCGACGGGCCGATTTGGCGCTGCGCCTCGTCCGTGATTTAGAAAAACAAGGCCAAGAACTGATCGGTCTCTTGGCACTGCTCGCTCGTCAATATCGAAATATGTACCTCGCCAAGCAGTTGACCGAGAAAGGGTACGGCGAGAAGCAAATCGCCTCAAAAATTGGCGCCCACCCTTATACGGTGAAACTGGCGACGCAAGCGAGCCGTAACTTTTCAGAGGCGCAGCTCGCCAAGGCGCTCACGCTCATCGCCGATGCGGACGAAGCGATGAAGACAGGACGGGGCGACAAACAGATCGTGTTTGACACGCTCGTCTGTCAATTAACATTACTGTGAGGTGGTTGTATGTTGCAGCAAGTGTTGCTTGAAGAAGTGATCCCGCTCAGACACCTCGTATTAAGGCCGGGTCTCCCGGTCGAGACGTGTTATTTTGACGGGGATGACGCTGAGACGACCTGTCACTACGCCTGGGCTGAAAACGGGCATATCTTATCGATTGCGACGGTGATACGACAAGACCGTGAGCTGTCTGGCGAGCGAGTTTCGTTTCAACTGCGCGGCATGGCCACCGATCCGGACGTCGCCGGGACGGGCGTCGGATCTCGTTTCTTACAGGCGGTCCATCGTGAACTGAACGCTTCTTGGTGGTGTAACGCTCGCGAAGTCGCGGTCCGGTTTTACGAACGCAACGGCCTCGTCATCATCGGGGATCCGTTCGAAATCGAAGGCATCGGGACACATTACGTCATGCTATACAAAAAAACAGCCGGCTCCTGAACGGAGGCGGCTGTTTCGTTTGTTCTCTAATTAGAGAGCTGCGATACGAGCTGCGAGACGTGATTTGTCACGACCTGCTTTGTTTTGGTGGATGAGACCTTTTGCTGCAGCTTTGTCGATTTTCTTCGTAGCGAGGACGAAAGCTTCTTGAGCTGCTTCTTTGTTTCCTTCGACGACGAGAGTATCGACACGTTTTACTGCTGTACGCATTGCTGCTTTCTCTTGCGAGTTAGCGACGCGACGTTTTTCAGAAGTTTTTGCACGTTTGATTGCTGATTTGATATTTGCCATGTTATTTCACCTCCTGAAACAAGAAAGTGTATGTTCTCATTACTTCAAGTAATCATTCAACAGAACAAGCACAATTGTAGCAAACGGTTATTCGAAAAGCAACCACTTGATGATTATTCTGAAAACTATATGTGGTATTGTTGTAGTAGGTCGTACACATTAACTTAGGATTTTGATATAATGACACGGTATGCATGAGAAGGATAGGTGAACCCATATATGAATAAACAAGAATTAGAGAACCGTCAGAAGAAGATTCGCAACTTTTCCATCATCGCCCACATCGATCATGGTAAGTCGACGCTAGCTGACCGGATTCTCGAGAGAACTGGTGCGCTTACGGCGCGTGAAATGAAAGAACAGACGCTTGACGCGATGGATCTCGAACGGGAACGTGGCATCACAATCAAATTGAACGCTGTTAAATTGAACTATACCGCAAAAGATGGAGTTGAGTACATCCTTCATTTGATCGACACGCCTGGACACGTCGACTTCACGTATGAAGTCTCGCGCTCACTCGCGGCGTGTGAAGGTGCGGTCCTCGTCGTTGATGCCGCCCAAGGGATCGAGGCGCAGACGCTCGCAAACGTCTACCTCGCACTCGACAACGACCTCGAGATCATCCCGGTCATCAACAAGATCGACTTACCGTCGGCTGACGTCGAACGCGTCCGTCAAGAGATTGAGGACGTGATCGGACTGGACGCCAGTGATGCGGTGCCAGCTTCTGCCAAGGCAGGAATCGGGATTGAAGAAATTCTTGAACAGATCGTAGAGCTTGTGCCGCCGCCGACGGGAGATCCGTCAGCACCGCTTCAGGCTTTGATCTTCGACTCGTACTACGATGCGTATCGTGGCGTCGTCGCCTCGATACGAGTCGTCAACGGTTCGGTCAAAGTCGGGGATAAAGTCCAAATGATGTCGACCGGTAAATCGTTCGAAGTGACGGATCTCGGTGTCTCGACACCTAAACCGTTATCTGTGAAAGAGTTGAATGTCGGAGACGTTGGTACGCTCTCGGCATCGATTAAAACGGTTGGCGACGTTCGTGTCGGTGATACGATCACGCTCGCTAAAAACCCATCGACCGAGCAACTTCCTGGTTACCGTAAGATGAACCCGATGGTATACTGCGGTCTTTATCCGATTGATGCGGCGAAGTATAACGATTTGCGTGAAGCGCTTGAGCGGCTCCAGTTATCTGATGCGGCACTCGAGTTCGAGCCCGAGACGTCACAAGCGCTCGGATTTGGTTTCCGTAGCGGATTCCTCGGCATGCTTCATATGGAAATCATTCAAGAGCGGATCGAGCGCGAGTTTGGAATCGACTTGATCACGACGGCACCGTCGGTTATCTATCACGTCACGACGACGTCAGGAGACGTCATCCACGTCGATAACCCGTCGAAGATGCCTGAGCAACAAAAAGTTGAATTGATCGAAGAGCCATACGTCAAAGCGGCGATCATGACACCGAACGATTACGTCGGCTCGATCATGGAACTTTGTCAGAAGAAACGCGGCAGTTTTATTGATATGGAATATATTGATACGACCCGTGTTAAAATCACGTACGATATTCCGCTCAGTGAAATCGTCTACGACTTCTTTGATCAATTGAAATCAAGTACGAAAGGCTATGCCTCACTTGACTATGATTTGATCGGGTATCGTCCGTCACGCCTCGTCAAGATGGATATTCTCCTCAACAACGAGCTCGTCGATGCGCTCAGCTTTATCGTTCACCGCGACTTTGCCTACGAACGTGGGAAAGTCATCGTTGAAAAGTTAAAGGCGCTCATCCCACGGATGCAGTTCGAAGTGCCGATCCAAGCAGCGGTCAGTACGAAAATTGTCGCCCGGTCGACGATCAAGGCGTTGCGTAAAAACGTCCTTGCCAAATGTTACGGCGGCGACATCTCGCGGAAACGTAAACTTCTCGAGAAACAAAAAGAAGGTAAAAAGCGCATGAAGATGGTTGGATCCGTCGAAGTGCCGCAAGAAGCGTTCATGTCCGTCTTATCGATGGACGAAGAATGAGTAGTCGCCCTTATCCGTTGATAAGGGCGATTTTTTTCATTTGGCAGGATTCGTGACGTCCGGTACGGAATAGTACCCACTTACAGAAAAATAGAGGAGGAGTAGCGGTGACCGTCTATAATTTTTCGGCAGGGCCGAGCGTTTTGCCAAAATCGGTACTACAAGAAGTGCAAGACGAGTTTCTGTCTTATCAAAAAACGGGTGTCTCAATCGTCGAGATGAGCCACCGTTCGGAGCGCTTCATTGCGATTACCGAGGCGCTCGAAGCGAGGCTGCGGAGGTTGATGGACATCTCAGACGATTACGCCGTCCTTTGGCTGCAAGGCGGGGCGACGCTCCAGTTCTCGATGATTCCGATGAACTTGCGTACGACAGGGCGTTTCGCTTATCTCGACAGTGGCACGTGGTCGAAAAAAGCGATCGCTGATGCCCGCCACTATGGGGACGTCTCAGTCGTCGGCAGTTCGGCGAGTTCGAATTATCGGGAACTGCCTGACTATAAAGGGGATGGCGAGACCGCCGATTATCTCCATTTGACGCTGAACAATACAATCGAAGGGACACGTTATACGATGCTTCCGGATACAGGCATCCCGCTCGTCGCGGACGTGTCCTCCAATATTTTGGCAGAATCGATCGACGTGAGCCGCTATGGTCTGCTGTACGCAGGCGCCCAAAAAAATATCGGACCGGCCGGGTTAAGCGTCGTCATCATTCGTCGCGACTTGATTGTCGACCGTGATTTGCCAAGTTATTTGAACTACGCCCGTCACACCGACACCGTTTTGAACACACCGGCGACGTTTAGCATGTATGTCGCCGAACGGGTTCTCGCCTGGGTTGAACGGACGGGTGGCGTCGCCGAGATGGAACGGCGCAACCGTGAGAAGAGCGCGCGATTGTATGCTTATTTAGACGGCTCAACGTTGTTCCGGTCGCTCGTCACAGGAGATATCCGTTCATTGACGAATATTCCGTTCACGACGGGACGGGACGAGACGGATCAAGCGTTTCAACAGTTTGCCGAGGAACGTGGATTGATCGAACTTGGTGGCCACCGCTCGGTCGGAGGGCTGCGGGCCAGTTTTTACAATGCGATGCCGCTCGAAGGGGTCGTACGTCTAGTCGAAGTGATGCAAGCATTTGAACAGGAGGGATACGATGTTCCACATCAAAACATATAATCAAATCGCATCAGCCGGGCTAGAGCGTTTTGAGCCGAGAGAATACGCCGTCAACGCAGTGGAGCAGGCCGATGCCTGGGTCATTCGGAGCCATGACGTACACGACGCCGAGATTCCCCCGTACTTGCTCGCGATCGCCCGGGCCGGGGCTGGGGTGAACAACATCCCGCTTGAGCGCTTGGCGCGTCAAGGGGTCGTCGTGTTCCATACACCAGGGGCAAACGCGAACGCGGTCAAAGAACTCGTACTCGCGAGCATGCTTTTATCGGTCCGGCCGATCCTTGAAGGCGCGCGTTGGGTCAACGAGCAAACGTTCCCAAGCCAAGCGTTACTTGAGCGAGCGATGGAAGACGAGAAGCGCCGTTTCGTCGGCTCTGAATTACGAGGGAAGAAGGTCGGCATCGTCGGCCTCGGTGCGATCGGGGCGTCGCTCGCGAACGACCTGCTCCAGCTCGGTGTCGACGTCGTCGGGTACGACCCGCATTTATCGGTCGATGGGGCGTGGAACGTATCGAAGCAAGTAAAACGAGCCAAGCACTTGGACGACTTGCTTAGAGACGTCGATTTGCTCTCGATCCATATGCCGCTCACGGACGACACACGCAACTTGATCGACGCTAGTTGGTTCAAACGGATGAAGCCAGGAGTGACGTTATTGAACTTCGCCCGTGGCGAGCTCGTGAACGACGCTGATTTGATTGAGGCGTTGCAAGATAAAGTGGCGACGTACATTACAGACTTCCCGCAACAGGCGTTACTCGGCCATCCTCAAGTCGTCGCTTTTCCGCATCTTGGGGCTTCGACACGAGAATCCGAAGTGAATTGCGCGATTCAAGCCGTCGATACGCTGAAACTGTATTTAGAGACCGGAAACATCCGGAATTCCGCTAACTTCCCGGACACTGAACTTCCTTATGTCGGCAAGCGACGCTTGGCGGTGCTGCACTTGAACGTCCCGAACATGGTCGGTCAAATTGCGAGCCGGCTCGCCGAGAACGGGATCAACATCGATAACATGGTGAATCGTAGCCGGAACGATGTGGCCTATACGATGATCGACATCGATAACCATAAACAAGAAGAACTGTCCGTGCATGCTTTGTACGACATCGAGGGCGTCATGCGCGTCCGTGAATTTTAAGGAGGGATCAATATGGTCATATTTAAACCGTTTAAACCGTATATGCCGACCTACCCTGAAGCTGTGGCGGCTGACCCGTACGACGTCGTGAACGTCGAACAGGCACGAGGAGACGTCGAGCGACGTCCGAACTCATTTCTCTCGGTCGATAAGCCGGAACTGTTTGCCGCTGATCTGTCGCTCGAAGCGTGGGGACGACGTGCGAGGGCCGAGTTGGAACGGTTGTACGCGACTGAACTGACGGAACAGGCAAACGGCTTTTACGTGTATCGGCTGACGAATCAAGGGCGGCGTCAAACCGGTCTCGTAGCGACGTTTTCGGTCGCGGATTATGAGGCGGGCCGAATCAAGATCCATGAACATACACGAGAAGTGAAAGAGCGGGAACGCGTCGAACATGTGGCGGCGACGAAAGCGCACACCGGACCGATTTTACTGAGCCATGAGCCGGACGAGGCGTTACGGCGTATCCTTGAAGCCGCCACGAACGAACGACCTCTATTTTCCTTCACGGACAATCAAGGTGTCTTGCACGAAGGCTATGCGGTGCCGTCGAAAGACCAGGCGCGTGTCATTATGATCGGGGCGACGATTCCGTCCATCTATATCGCCGACGGACATCATCGGGCCAAAGCGGCGGCTGTCGTCGCGGCGCGAGAACTGCCTGAAGGTGAATCGAAACTAGAGCGCGATCACTTTTTAGGTGTGCTCTTCCCGAGCGACGAGTTGACGATCTTGCCGTACCATCGCCTGTTGACCGATGTTACGCCTGAAGAAGTCGCGGCTTTATTGGACGGGATTTCGTTCTCGTACGAAGTGGTGTCGACTGACGGCCTCGTCGTTCCGCAAGCGCGCGGTTCGTTCGGATTGTCTTACCGCGGCAAACAGTATGAGTTGACGAAACGACAGTCGACCGCGGCTCTCGACGTCGCCACGCTACAACGGGATATTCTCGAACCGTACTTCGGAGTGGACGATGTCCGGACCGATAAACGGATTGACTTCGTCGGCGGCTCAGACGCCGTCGAACAACTAGAACGGTTGGCCGAACGACCGGATGTCGTCGTGTTGACATGTCACGCCACGGCGATGGGAGAGTTGATGCAGGTCGCCGATGAATCCGGACAGATGCCACCGAAATCGACTTGGTTCGATCCGAAACTGAAGAGCGGATTGTTCATCCATCGTTTCGATTGAATGCAGACAGTGGCGTGAAGACGTAAAAAGCGTTATAAATGGAAGGAGAAGAAAGGGGTGGCCGCCATGGCTAAAGCCGTATATCTTCACATTCCATTTTGTGAACATATTTGTTATTACTGCGATTTCAACAAGGTGTTCTTAAAGAACCAACCAGTTGATGACTATTTAGATGCGTTAGAACGAGAGATCGTCCTATCGCTTGAACAATATCCGACAGATGAGATCGAGACGATCTTTATCGGCGGAGGAACGCCGACCGCGCTCGATGAGGTGCAGATGAAACGTCTCATGGGCATGGTCGAGCGGCACTTGCTCCCGCTCGCTACAAAGAATATAGAATACTCGGTCGAGGCGAATCCGAACTTTGTGAGCGCGGAAAAGCTCGATACGATGAAACGAGGCGGTGTCAACCGCGTCAGTTTCGGCGTCCAGACGTTCGACGACGGCGGGCTTGAACGGATCGGGCGGACGCATCGGGCGGATGACGTGTTCGCGACGGTAACGGAGGCGGCGAAACGGTTCGACAACATCTCGATCGACCTCATGTTCGGACTACCGGAGCAGACGCTCGAACAGATCGAACGGGACCTCGACTTGGCATTCAAACTGCCGATCCAACACGTCTCGTCCTATTCCTTGATCCTCGAACCGCACACCGTCTTCGCGATCCAAGACCGCAAGGGCAAGCTTCGTCTGCCGGGTGAGGACATCGAAGTCGCCATGTACTTGAAAGTCATGGAGACGCTCGAACGCCGTGGGCTCAAGCAGTACGAGATCTCGAACTACAGTGTCGAGGGACGGGAGAGCCGTCACAACCAAGTGTATTGGCGGAACGAGGAGTATTTTGGCTTCGGAGCCGGGGCTCACAGTTACTTGAACGGCGAGCGCCGGGCGAACGTCGCGCCGATCCCGCACTATATCAAGGCGGAAGGTTTACCGGTTCGAAGTACGACGACACTCGAGACGTTCGAGCGGATGGAAGAAGAGTTGTTTCTCGGACTCCGGATGCGCAGCGGTGTGTCGTTCGAGACGTTCGAAGCGAAGTACGGTGTCTCGATGGAGTCGGTGTTCGGGCACGTCTTGACCGAACTGAAAGCGAAACAGTTGATTGAAACGACGGACACGCACGTCCGGTTGACCGAGTCGGGACTCCCGCTCGCCAACGAGGCGTTCGCGGCATTCATCGGTGAGGCACGATTAAATGATGTGACAACGTAAAAACAGGCGAATCCGACATCGGATTCGCCTGTTTTAGTTAGAGAACGAGCTCGCGGTAGATCGGCATGAGCCGTCCGAACGTATCCTCGACGAGGGCGAGGAACGCCGCTTCGTTTTGGAGGATCGAGGCATCGGCCGAAAGTTGACGACCAATCAAGAAGTCGGCTTTTTTAACGGTCGCGAAGCGCTCGACGATGGCATCGATTGACGCAGAAGACGTCTCTTCGATCAAGAACGCCTCTTTTTTCATATGATCGCCGGCAAGATGGAAGTCGGGAAATTCATGTTTAAAATCGATTGTCATGAGTCGTTTGCCGATTGCATCTTTGTTCGGCATCTCATAGATGAAGGCAAGCCAGACGAAGACACGGTCGTCGAACAGACCGACTTGGAAATGCGGATGTTTCTTATAGCCACGTTTATCGTGACAGATCGCCATCCACGTATCTTTCGGCGGATTGACCGTCCGACGGGCGTGCTTGGCGACGTGGAGATAGAGCGGGATGCCGACGTCGGCTTCAAGCTGCGGACCGACCTCGTCATAGATGCGATGGAACAGCGGTTGAATGTCCGCGCGAATACCTGACATGCGGGCGTCGAGCCCGTCTTGCGTAAACACGTTAAATTGTTTAGTTGTAAACATATGATCACCTCAATTCGTATCATACCGAAAGTGCGCGGAAGATGCATTTCGAATGACTTTCAATCGATGGAAAAAATGATGCATTTGAATTGACAAATAAGGAGAACATGATAATATTTGAAGTGTGATTAGCACTCAGTAAATATGAGTGCTAATAAAAGTGAGGCCAATCCTTCAGAGAGGAGTGATGTTGTGCTGACAGAGAGACAATTGCTTATTTTACGAGCGATCATTGATGATTACATTCAGACAGCCCAGCCCGTCGGTTCACGGACGCTTTCGAAACGGGATGACTTGTCGTTCAGTTCGGCGACGATCCGAAACGACATGGCGGATTTAGAAGACATGGGCTTGATCGAAAAACCGCACACTTCAGCAGGACGAATCCCGTCTGAAGTCGGGTATCGTTATTACGTCGATCACCTTGTCGAGACGAAACTCATCGACGAGCGGGAAACATATCGGCTCGGGGAACGCTTGCGAGCGTCCGCCCAAGAGTCAGAAGTCCTCATTCGTCAAGCCGCTGACCTACTCTCTGATTTGACCAATTATACGACGGTAGCGCTCGGCCCGAGCAGTCAGATGAACCGGCTGGCACGGATCGATTTGATGCCGCTCGATGAACGGCGCGGTGTCGTCTTGATCGTAACGGATCAAGGGCACGTCGAACATCGAACGGTCGTGTTCGAATCGCCGATGGCGCCGGATCTGGTCGAACAAACAATCCGATTTTTAAACGATCGTCTAAAAGGAACTCCGCTCGGTCAACTGAAGTTCCGTATCGGAGAAGAAGTGTCAAACCTTCGCCTCGCTCATCAACAACAATATGAGTCGATGATGCAACTCATTCAAGCGACCGTCGGGGTACATCATCCGACCTCGCTGTATCTTGGTGGGAAGAAAAACATCTTCAACCAACCCGAGTTTCAAACGCTCGATACGTTACGTCCGTTCCTAGAGTGGATCGACGAGCAAGAACGGTTGACCGACTGGCTCGAATCGTTGCCAAATCGCGAGATTTATGTGAGCATTGGGAGCGAGAATGGGATCCTTGCGCTTCAAAATTGTAGCGTCATCACCTCGGACTATACGCTAGACGGCAAGACGTTCGGGACGATCGCGATGATCGGTCCGACCCGGATGGATTATCGGCACGGGGTGCGGATGATGGGACAAATCATTGAAGCGTTAAGGCGAACGAAACTAGAAGAGTGAACGAAAGGAGCCTCAATATGACTACTGAAAATCAAAACGGGCCAGACCAAGAAGAAGAAGTGCTCGAAGAGAAAGATTTCGACGCGTTGCAGTCAGAGACTGCGGACGCTGACGAGGTTTCAAATGCTGAAATAGTGGAAGAAAGTTCTGAGGGACCAGATTTGCAACAAGAAATCGAAGCGCTCAAAGCGAGCGAGCTTCGGATTCGTGCTGATTTTGACAACTTCCGCCGCCGAACGAACGAAGAGAACGCGAAACGCGTCAAGTTCGCTTCGCAAGCCGTCATCGAGAAATTGATTCCGCTCATCGATAACTTTGAGCGTGCGCTTCAAGTCGAAGCGTCATCGGATGACGCTAAACAGATTCAAGCGGGCGTCGATATGATCCACCGTCAATTGCTCGACGTGTTAAACGCCGAGAACGTTGAAGTGATCGAAGCGGTCGGTCAGCCGTTCGACCCGAATTATCACCAAGCGGTCATGCAAGAACCGAGCGATGAGTTCGATTCTGGGATTGTAACGATGGAGCTTCAAAAAGGGTACACGTTGCACGGACGCGTCATTCGTCCAAGCATGGTAAAAGTTTCGGAATAAAATTACTTAACTAGATGGAGGAATAGACAATGGCTAAAATTATCGGAATTGACTTAGGAACAACGAACTCTTGTGTAGCAGTTATGGAAGGTGGCGAAGCGGTCGTCATCTCAAACGCAGAAGGGAACCGTACGACACCGTCTGTCGTCGCATTCAAAGGGGAAGAGCGTCAAGTCGGTGAAGTCGCGAAGCGTCAAGCGATCACGAACCCGAACACGATCCAATCGATCAAGCGTCATATGGGAACGTCACATACGGTCGAAGTCGACGGTAAAAAATTCACGCCACAAGAAATTTCGGCCATCATTTTGCAAAAACTTAAAAAAGATGCAGAGGACTATCTTGGTGAGTCAGTAACTGAAGCGGTCATCACCGTTCCTGCCTACTTTAACGACGCTGAGCGTCAAGCGACGAAAGACGCCGGGAAAATTGCCGGTCTCGATGTCAAACGGATCATCAACGAGCCGACGGCAGCGGCGCTCGCTTACGGCCTCGACAAAGGTGAAGACCACACGATCTTGATCTATGACCTCGGTGGCGGTACGTTCGACGTCTCGATTCTTGAGCTTGGAGACGGCGTGTTTGAAGTCGTCGCGACAGCAGGGGACAACCGACTCGGTGGAGACGACTTTGACCAAAAAGTCATCGATTACCTCGTATCTGAATTCAAAAAAGAGAACGGTATCGACCTCGCGCAAGACAAGATGGCGCTCCAACGCTTGAAAGATGCGGCCGAGAAAGCGAAGAAAGACCTTTCAGGCGTGACAAGCGCGCACATCAGCCTCCCGTTCATCACAGCAGGAGCAGCTGGCCCGCTTCACCTCGAAACAACACTCACACGTGCGAAATTCGATGAATTGACAGCAGACCTCGTCGAGCGCACGATGGAACCGACTCGCCGCGCGTTGAAAGACTCAGGCCTCACGCCGTCTGACCTCGACAAGATCATTCTCGTCGGTGGTTCGACCCGTATCCCTGCGGTCCAAAAAGCGATTCACGATTTCACGAAGAAAGAGCCGTTCAAAGGCGTTAACCCGGACGAAGTCGTTGCCCTCGGCGCAGCGATCCAAGGTGGTGTCCTTGCCGGTGACGTGAAAGACGTCGTCCTTCTCGACGTGACTCCGCTTTCGCTCGGTATCGAGACGATGGGTGGCGTGATGACGAAGTTGATCGATCGCAACACGACGATTCCGACATCGAAATCACAAGTGTTCTCGACAGCGGCAGACAACCAGCCAGCCGTTGACATCCACGTCTTGCAAGGGGAACGCCCGATGGCGCCTGACAACAAGACGCTCGGTCGTTTCCAATTGACGGACATCCCGCCGGCACCACGCGGTGTACCACAAGTCGAAGTCAAGTTCGACATCGATGCGAACGGAATCGTTCACGTATCGGCGAAAGACCTCGGTACGAACAAAGAGCAGTCGATCACGATCCAGTCGTCTTCAGGTATCGACGAGGCTGAAATCGAGCGCATGGTGAAAGAAGCGGAAGCGAACGCGGAAGCAGACAAACAGCGTAAAGAAGAAGCAGAGCTCCGTAACGAAACGGACCAACTCGTCTTCGCGACGGACAAGGCAATCAAAGACCTTGGAGATAAAGTCGACGCAACGGATAAAGACAAAGCCGAAGCAGCGAAAGAAAAAGCAAAATCAGCACTTGAAGGTACAGACCTCGAAGCAATCCGTACGGCGAAAGATGAGCTATCTGAAGTCGTACAAGAATTGACGCAAAAAGTATATGCGAACATGGCTGAACAGCAAGGTGCTGAAGGCGCTGAGACACAAACAGAAGCGAAAGACGATAACGTCGTCGACGCGGAGTTTGAAGATCTCGACGATCGTAAATAAGGCAACCGATAGATTGGATGGCGCCAAAGCAGGTTTCTGCTTTGGCTCTTTCCATGTTAAGGTAGAATCGGTAAAATCGAACTTGAAACAGTAAAGAGGAGAGAGTAACGTGGCGAAACGAGATTATTATGAAGTGCTTGGCCTAGACAAATCGGCCTCGGCGCAAGACATCAAACGGGCCTATCGCAAATTGGCACGGGAATATCATCCAGACATCAACCAAGAGCCGGATGCGGCCGATAAATTTAAAGAGCTCGGTGAGGCGTATGAAGTGCTGTCAGACGAGCAGAAACGGGCTCAATATGACCGCTTCGGATTTGAAGGAGCGAGCCAATTCGGAGGCGGCGGTGACTTCCAAGGTGGATTCGGCGACATCTTCGACATGTTCTTCGGCGGCGGCGGACGTCGTCAAGACCCGAACGCACCGCGACGCGGAGAAGATTATCAATACGTCGTCGACCTCGACTTCATGGAGAGCGTGACCGGTAAGACGGAAACGATCGACCTTGAGATCGAAGTCGAATGTGACACGTGTATGGGTAGCGGTGCCAAGCCGGGTACGAAACCAGAGACGTGCGGCCGTTGTGGCGGTAGCGGTGTCGAAACGGTCGAACAGAACACGGTGCTCGGTCGCATGGTCAATCAGCGGACGTGTAGCCAATGTCATGGAACAGGCAAGACGATCAAAGAGAAATGTACGACGTGCCATGGCTCTGGTCACGTCAAGAAGACACAGCAAGTCGAAGTCAAAATTCCTGCCGGTATCGATAACGGCCAACAGATCCGCATGTCCGGCAAAGGTGGTCCTGGCGCTAACGGTGGCCCGGCCGGCGATCTTTACATCGTCGTTCGCGTTCGGGCGCACGAAATCTTCGAGCGTGTCGACCAGCACATCTCGATGGAGATGCCGGTCACGTTCGCGCAAGCAGCACTCGGCGCCGAACTCGAAGTCCCGACCGTGCACGGCAAGGTCAGCTTGAAAGTGCCAGCCGGAACACAGACCGGATCGAAATTCCGTTTGCGTGGAAAAGGGATGCCGAGCGTTCGCGGCGGCGGCAACGGCGACCAGTACGTCAATATCGTCATCATGACACCGACGAACATGACAGATCGTCAAAAAGAATTGCTCCGCGAGTTTGAAGAGATCAGCGGAGAAGCGGGCGTGGAAGAACAGCACGGCCTCTTCCAAAAGATGAAAAAGTTTTTTAGCCAGTAAAAGGAGCGTGTACAAGCGATGAAATGGTCTGAAATTTGTGTCCACACGACACAGCAGGCAGTCGAAGCCGTATCAAATTTACTACATGAAGTGGGGGCACAAGGTGTCGTCATCGAGGATGTCGAAGACTACGACCGGATGATGGCAGAAGATCATTTCGGAGAGATTTGGGACGAATCCGGCCGCGATACGTATCCAACGTCGGGTGTTCACGTGAAAGCGTACGTTCCTGTCTCAGGCGACCTACCGGACACGCTCTCGACACTGAAAAAAGAAATTGAACGGCTGCGCAATATCTTTGAAGTCGGCGCTGGTACCGTGACGGCGCTCGAGATGGATGAGGAGGACTGGGCCCACTCGTGGAAGCAGTACTATAAACCGGTCAAGATCTCGCAACATCTCACGATCGTGCCGCTGTGGGAAGAATACGTGCCACAACCGGAAGAGAACGTGATCTTGCTCGACCCGGGTATGGCGTTCGGGACCGGGACGCACCCGACGACGATGCTATGCATTCAAGCGATCGAGAACTATATCCAACCGGGTGACCGCTTGATCGATGTCGGGACGGGCTCAGGCGTACTTGCCATCGCGGCGGCGAAGCTTGGCGCGGAACGAGTCGAGGCGCTCGATTTGGATGCGGTCGCGGTCGAATCGGCCCGCCAAAACGTCGAGACGAACGGCGTTCTGGACGTCGTCGACGTCAAGACGGGTGATTTGTTGAAAGGGATGAGCGGTGAGTATGACTTGATCGTCGCCAACATTTTAGCTGACGTCATCATGCTGTTCGTTGACGATGCTTACGTGCGCGTCAAACCAGGCGGCTATTTCATCACGTCGGGCATCATCGGCCAAAAACGAGATGAAGTGACGGCAGCGCTCAAGGCGGCTGGATTCTCGATCGAAGAGACGCGAGTCATGGAAGACTGGGTCGCCATCATCGCGAAGAAGGGGTAAGCCATGCAACGCTATTTCTTACAACGTGATGCGTTTAAAACAGACACGGTCGCATTGCCGCAAGACGTCGTCCATCATATCGGGACGGTGTTGCGGGCGGGACCGGGTTATCAGATGGTGTTGTTAGACGGTACAGGTGTCGAGTACGTCTGTGAGGTGATTGCGCTCGAAAAAAAATCGGGGACGGCAAAAGTACTCGAAGCGCGGCAGGCGACGACTGAACTGCCCGTTGATGTGACGCTCGCCTACGCACTGCCGAAAGGTGATAAAGTCGAGCTCGTCGCTCAAAAAGCGACCGAGCTCGGGTTGCATCATTTGAAGTTGTTCGAGTCGAAACGATCGGTCGCGAAATGGGACGCTAAAAAAGCCCCGAAGAAAGTCGACCGCTTGCAGAAGATCATGCAAGAAGCGGCCGAACAGTCGTACCGGGCCGTCGTCCCGACGTGCGCGTACGTCTCGTCGCGTGACCTGTTAGACGACTTTTCTAATTACGATGCGGTCGTCATCGCTTATGAAGAGTCGGCGAAGCAAGGTGAACAAGCGGCGCTCGCGGCTGTCTTCAAAGCGCTTGAGCGCGGACAGCGTCTCCTGCTGATCGTCGGTCCTGAAGGCGGATTTGACGAGCAGGAGATTGACGCCTGGACGAATCAAGGCGCGCGCCCGTGTGCGTTCGGTCCCCGGATTTTGCGCACCGAGACGGCTCCGCTCTATGCGTTAGCGGCGTTGTCGTATGCGCTTGAATTGAATTGAACACGAAATCAGCTCCCGCAAACTGCGGGAGCTGATTTTATGTTTAATGACCACATGACAAGAGCCCTCATCTAGGCGAGGGCTCTTCTTCATGACCGATTATTTTTTGAACAACGTGATCGTCTTCGTCGTCACGTTACCGGCGAGGTCGACCGCTTCGAACGTGAACGTATTCTCTCCTGACGTCACAGGAAGCGTGACTTTTTCAGTTCTTGAGAAAGCGCGCATCTCGTAAGGTGCTTTTAGTGCCTGGCTGAATTTCAAATCACCGTTCACGAGGAGCTTCACTTCATCAAAATTATCTTTGACAGTCACGTTGACGTTGACCGCAGTTTGTTTTTTCCCGATTTGTTTCGGTAGTTTCCCAATCTCGATGACGGCTGGTGTCGCATCGACGAAAATCGTCCGTTGGAAGTTGGCGACGTTTCCAGCCGCATCCTCAGCGACGAAGCGGAGTTTGTGCACGCCATCTATAAATGTCCGATTCGTACTGAAGTCATACCGTTTCGTTGTTTCATTCCATGTGAGCGGGACATCAATCCCATCGACTTGGAATGAGTTGATGTTTGATGCGTCTTGAATCGATCCTTTGATGGGGACGATTGACGTCGCGTAAGGTGACAAAGCGAGCGGCGCGTCCAAGAAGACGCCAGGTTTTTCTGAATCCGTCGAATAGGCGACTGTTTTGGTCGTGCTATTTCCGGCATGGTCGGTGACGCGGACGCTGACTTCATCGGTCTCACTAAGTGGCGACGTGAAGGCATGACTGGCCGACCCGTTTGCAAGTTTGGCGACAGACTTACCGTTCAAGAAGTATTCGACAGAATGGATACCAGAGAAGTCGTCGTTCGCTTTTACGGACAAACTGTCATCTTGCCACTTCGCCGAGAACGTCGGATCTGTATAGTCGACTTTAACCGGGAAGCGGAGCGTCTGTGCCTCTTTTTTCATGTAATCGATGCTCGCTTCGATCTCATAGAAGTACTTGCCGGCCGGGGCCGGGTTACCGTTCAATTGTCCGTCCCATTTGTAGTCGGCTGAGTAGTAGTAAGGTGTATTGCGTCCGCCATCGAAGTAGTTTTTACGCAACTCGTCATCTTGCCGGAGCGTGCGGACGACATCGCCTGACTCGTCGACGATGCGATATTTGACGTCTTTGGCGTTACGAAGGAGCGAGAAGACCGGTGTCGCCACATCTTTTACGTTGTCCCCGTCAGGAGAGAACGCGATTGCGTTGGACGTGAACGACTCATCTAGGTTCATGCCCAAATAATTCCCTGTCTGATCGACCATTCCAGCCGTCTGATAGAACGATCCTGATTCATAGATGGAAGCGTCGAAGATTGGTGCTTTGCCCCAGTCGCCTTCGAAACCGACGAACGGTACGACAAGTCCTGGATTGCCTTCTGCCCCGTTCACATCGGTCAAGCGCACGAAACCGTCGACGAAATAGCCGTTTTCAAATACGTCTTTGGCCGAGACGAGACCGCTCAGCGTCTTTGGATTGAGAACCTGCGCTTTCGAGACGTCGAGCGCGATTTTGAGTTCGACTGTTTGCTTCGCTTTCAGTTTGACCGTATTTGCTTTCTTCCCGTTGATCGTCACGCTGGCGTTTTGGAGTGGTTGGGCCTCCATCGCATTTTGAATCGTCCCGGCCGTCCGTTCGATGGCGAGGTCGGTCTGAAGTGAAGACGAAACATCGTATGACACGACTTTGTCGGATAAGTTCTCGACAACAAGCGTGAACGTCGCCTTGCTTCGGTTGAGTTCTTTTAAGGCAACTTTTGCTTCTTTTGTTGTCTTTTCATAGGCGACGGCTGGCGTTGAGACGGCCGCGTGCAATTGCATCAAACCGGCTCCTCCCCGACGCGGCGTGTATGGGAGGTTCTGATTCAACTGTTGGTTGTATGGACCGATATCAGTCACGGCTTTCGAGGTGTTGATCAACAAATTCTTCGCCATTGTTACCCGAGCCGTACCGCTTAAAGCGAACTCGCGATCGACACGTTCGAGCACGAGGGCGGCGCCTCCTGCGACGTGTGGTGCAGCCATCGACGTTCCGCTCATCAATCCGTATTGATCGTCATTCAACGTCGAGAAGATTTGTCCGCCTGGCGCCGAGATTTCAGGTTTGAAATCGAGGTTTGGCGTCACGCCCCACGAAGTAAAGTTAGACAGTGAACCGGCTGCACGGTTAGCGACGCTAATGCGGTCACCTGCGAATTTAATGTTCATTTGTTCACCGGCAACGAGTCGCTGTTGAAGCTCATTTCCGTCTTTAATGCTGAGTGACGCCATCGGGATTTGTGGGTTCGCTAGCGCCATACTGACGTAATCACCATGACCGACGGCACCGCGGACGATGACACCGGCAGCCCCGTTCGCTTCGGCTGTCTTTTGAATGTTCGAGTAGAAATAGGCGCCGTCACGCACCGCGAAGACGATCTTCCCTTTCAAGTCTTTCCCGACGTATTGACCAGGCTGTCCGTCACCGACATGGACGAGTTCATAGTCCCCGTTCGTGAAAGCTGGGCCATCTTGTTTCTTCCATCCGATTTTATCTGTCTTGTCACCGGATTGAATCGAGAAAGCGTCCAATTGGATTTGGTCGTTCTCGAGTGAGGCGACTGAAGTCGAGGCCGAGCTCACGCTCGGAGCGCCGACGACGCCGGTATCCGGATTGTTCGCATAAGGGAGATCGTATCCGTTTCCGAAGTACGCCGAGTTACCAGCTGAGATCGACATGAAGACACCGTTATCGACAGCACGCTGTACCGCTTGTTGCTCGGGTGAGTCGGCATCGACGAAACCGGCCGTCGATCCGAGACTCATATTGATGACGTCGGCGCCGAGTTTGATGGCATCGTCGATCGCTTTAATATAGATATCGCCGTACGTCGAGGCGTAGTTCGGGTCGTTGCTGAATACTTTGAGACCGAGTACTTGCGATTCTGGAGCGACACCTTTCAAACCTCCAGTCGCCTCATCCCCGTTGGCCGCGACCGTACCCGATACGTGCATCCCGTGCATCGAGGCGCCAGGGGAATCATCGCGAATATCATCGTTCTCGTCGTAATAGTTATAAGCGTAAGGAACTTTCTCGTTTATGTAGGCTCCCGGCAAACCGAACTCACTGACTGCCGACTCGACCTCACCTTGCGTGAGCTCTGCTTTTGTATCATCGGTTAAGCGGAAGTCGCGATGGTCTGCATCGACACCCGTATCGATGACGGCGACGATCGTTCCTTCGCCGGTATACCCATAGTCGCCCCATGTCTGTTGCGATTGGACCATGCCGTTACTCGTTACCATATCCGGTTTGACCTCGGGACGCTCGTATTCATTGACGACATGGACGTGAGCGACTTCAGGCAACGCTTCAACTTTCTGGACGTCTGTAGCCGAGAGCAACGTACTGAATCCGTTGAAGACGGTCGTGAACTCTTCAATCGTTTCTGCTTTCACACCTTTTTTTGAGATGGCGGCTTTCGCTTTTTTCTGTTCGGCTTTGACGAGCCCGTGAGCATTGTCTTTCTCGGCCTTCGTCAATTCATTGAATTTTTTCCCTTTCTTTTTTGCTTGTTCGATGGCAGGTGCACCGACGAGTTCGACGACGACACGCAATTTTTCTTGCTTGTCGGCAATCTCAGCGTTCGGCGTAACGGATCGTTTGGCAAGTACCGGATCTGTTCCGAGTCCGAGCAGCCCAGGTGTCAACGCCAGGCATGTCGCCAGGGAGACGTTTACATAAAATTTAAGTTTTGGCAATTTGAAAATCCTCCAATCGTTTAATTGAGAAGTATATGTATTTATGGAAAATGATAGCCTAATTCGAACTGATAATCCTTGGTTTTTTCGAAATAAAGGGTAATGAATTTGAACAAGTTTAAAAATTCTGACAATTACTTTCGGCCTATCTTTTACTAAAACAGCTAGGTCTAAATTCACGCGTTCAACTCAAGTTTCAAAATTGGGGCGTGATATGCCCTCGAATAAAATGATCCGAACAATTCGCTTGAGATTTTTTTGGAAAATTGGTATGGTCTGAATAGATAAAACATATAAAACTTATCGACATAGTCGGAATAAAGCGGTGGGGTGGAGCAATGGGATTACAGTTCATGGACATTTTTAAGGAATGGGCAACGCAATACGACACGACCGTGGCCGGACATGACGAGCAATATAAAGAAGTGTTCGCAGGTTATGAGGAGATGTTGAGCGAGGTCGTGGATCATCTCGAAGGGAAGGTCATGGAGTTCGGAGTCGGGACCGGGAACTTAAGTATGAAGATTTTAGAACGTCACGAGCTGGTTGCGGTCGAACCGTCACCGGAGATGCGGGCTGTCGCCGCCGAAAAACTTGAGATTGATATTATCGACGGTGACTTTTTAAACTATCCGACGACAGAGCAGATAGATACGATCGTGTCGTCATACGCATTTCACCATCTGACGGATGAAGAGAAACGGACAGCGATTCAAGGTTACGTCGAGCAGCTCGATTCACCGCGATTCGTCTTACTCGACACGATGTTCGCCTCGCAAAAGGCGAAGCGAGACATTCTCGACTGGGCGAGCGGGAACGGTTACGACGATTTAATCGAAGACTTGAACCGTGAGTTTTATCCGTACACGCAAACGATCCAAGCAATGCTCGAAGCGAACGGCTATACGGTCTCGCTGACACAAAAAAATAAATTCGTCTGGCTCGTCGTGGCTACGAAACAATCTGGAGGAACTCAATCATGAAAAGTTATAAAGTCGAAAGTTTTAATTTGGACCATACTAAAGTACAAGCGCCTTACGTCCGTTTAGCGGGTGTGAAAAAAGGGACGGCCGATACGATCTATAAATACGACATTCGTTTCATCCAACCGAACGAGGGACTCATGCCGATGCGGGCCGTCCACTCGCTCGAACACTTGATCGCTGAAAATAGCCGCAGTCACTCGGAGCAAATCGTCGACGTCTCGCCGATGGGTTGCCAGACTGGTTTTTACTGGACGATGTTGAACGATGGAGACTACGAAGCGATGCTCAGCCTCGTCGAAGCGACGTTGCGTGATGCGGTCGCTGCGGAAGAGTTGCCGGCGCAAAACCCGATCCAATGCGGAAGTGCCAACCACCACGACTTTGAGGGCGCAAAAAAATTAGCGGCCGACATGCTCGCGAAACGTGACGAGTGGCACATCATCTTTAAGGACGAAGCGTAATATGCTCGTCAACAACGTCTATGAACTGATCGGGGACACGCCGCTGCTCGAGTTACGGACGTTGCCTGTTCCGAAAGGCGTTAAAATATACGGCAAGCTCGAGATGATGAATCCAGGCGGGAGTGTGAAAGACCGGCTCGGGCTTCATTTGATCGAACAAGCGCTTGAACGCGGCCAACTCGAACGAGGTGGCACGGTCGTTGAGCCGACGGCCGGAAATACTGGTATCGGACTCGCCCTCGCCTGTCAGCGGTACGGAGTGAACTTGATGACGGTCACGCCTGAAAAGTTTAGTCAAGAGAAGCAAGCGCTCATGTCATTGCTCGGCGCGACTGTCATTAACACGGAAACCGAGCTCGGGATGAAGGGTGCGATCGAGCGGGCCAAAGAGTTGGCGCTTGAACATAACGCCTATTTACCTGAACAGTTCTCGAATCCGGATAACCCGGATACGTACGTCGATTCACTCGCCGAAGAGCTATTGCAAGATATACCGAATATCGACGTCTTCATCGCCGGCGCGGGCTCGGGTGGCACGTTCACTGGGGTGGCCGCGGTTCTAAAAAATCACGGCACCCGCAACGTCGTCGTCGAGCCCGAAGGATCAATCCTAAACGGTGGGCAACCAGGGCCCCATAAAACAGAAGGAATCGGTGTCGAGAAGTGGCCTCCATTTTTAGATCGTGAACTTGTCGACGGGATCTATACGATTTCTGATGATGACGCGTTTTATTACGTCGCCCATTTGGCGAAGCAAGAAGGGCTGCTCGTCGGAAGTTCGTCCGGTGCGGCCATCGCCGCCTGTGTGCAAGAAGCAAACCGGATGACCAAAGGTGTCATCGTCACGATTTTACCGGACAGTGTCGAACGATATTTAAGTCAAGGAATAGTCAAGGAGGCAGAACATGCGTACAAAAACAGCGCTTATTCACGGCGGTAAGACGACGGACCCGTTGACGGGTGCCGTGACACCAGCCATCTATCAAACGAGTACTTATAAACAAGACGGAATCGGCAATTTGCGGGACGGGTATGAATATTCGCGGACGGCTAACCCGACGCGGACGGCGCTTGAGACGCTGATCGCCGACATCGAAGGCGGGGCGCGTGGTTTTGCGTTCGCTTCAGGGATGGCCGCCATCTCAACGATTCTCATGTTAATGAAATCAGGGGACCACGTCATCGTCGGTTCTGACGTATATGGGGGAACGTACCGTGTATTCAATCGAGTATTTCAATCACTTGGCTTGGAAGCATCTTTTGTCGATACGTCTGACGCGGCGGCAGTCCGCGAAGCCGTCCAACCGAACACGAAAATGATTTATGTCGAGACGCCGACGAATCCGCTCTTGAACGTCACGGACATGCGGAGTGTGCGTGACATTGCGACCGAGGCTGACGTCTTGTTCGTCGTCGACAATACGTTCATGACACCGTATTTCCAAAATCCGATTGAGTTCGGTGCGGACTACGTCTTGCACAGTGCCACGAAATATTTAGGCGGGCATAGTGACGTCGTCGCCGGTCTCGTCGTCGCCCGGACCGAAGAACTTGGGGAACGTTTGGCGTTCCTACAAAACTCGGTCGGAGCCGTGCTCGGGCCGCAAGACAGCTTCCTCGTCGTGCGCGGCATCAAGACGCTCGCGGTCCGGATGGAAGAAATCGAGACGAACGCGCTCGCACTCGTCGAGTTCTTGACGTCTCACGAGGCGATCAGCCGGGTGCTGCACCCGAGCATTGCCAGCGAGACGGCGAAACAAGTCCATCTGTCACAAGCCCGAGGCTTTGGCGGCATGATCGCTTTTGACGTCGGATCGGCCGAAGCGGCAGAGACGGTCGTTGCGAAAACGAACTACTTCACGCTCGCTGAAAGTCTCGGTGCGGTCGAGAGCTTGATCAGCGTGCCGGCACGGATGACACATGCCTCGATTCCGGCCGAACGTCGGGCAGAACTCGGCATCACGGATGGGCTCGTCCGTATCTCTGTCGGACTTGAAGATGTGAACGATTTGATTGAAGACTTGGAGCAAGCACTTGCGGCCTTGACGACAATCACGAGCTGAACGAACGTGTGACAAGAGGTGCGCTCTCAGAGCGCGCCTCTTTTGTCGTGGGAAGGGTGGAAGAAATCGCTTGAATGTCCGAAACGCATCGACTAAACTGACGATAATTGATTAGGAGAGCGGGTGAACGGATTGAATAAAGGAGTCATGCCCACAATCGGTGCGTACGTCATGTGGGGCATCCTGCCGATCTATTGGAAGTTTCTACAGGAAATACCGAGCAGTCAAATCCTCGCCCACCGTATCGTCTGGTCGTTTCTATTCATTTTACTCGTCTTGAAATGGACGAAACAGTGGACTGAATTCAATTATGCGCTCAGACATCGGGCGACGCGGAACGCCTTTATGTTGAACGGCTTTATCGTCAGTGCGAACTGGTTTGTCTACATATGGGCGGTCAATCACGGCTATATCATCGAGGCATCGCTCGGATATTACATCAATCCGCTCGTCAGCATGGTGTTAGGTGTCCTCGTTTTTCGGGAATCATTAAACCGAGTCCAATGGCTCGCGGTCGGTGTCGCGACGGTCGGGGTGCTCGTCTTGACGTTCGGTTATGGGTCGTTCCCGTGGATTGCTTTCGTATTGGCGAGTACGTTCGGGTTTTACGGGATGGTCAAAAAACGGCGGCCGCTTGCGTCGACGGTCAGTCTAGGCATCGAGACGCTCGCGGTCGTTCCGGTCGCGGTCATCTTCCTCGCCTTCGAAACGTCGCGCGGCGGGCTCACGATGACGGGCGAACCGATTGTTTGGGCCGCGCTCTTAGGCACGGGCGTCATGACGGCGTTGCCGCTCCTGTTGTTCGGTTACGGGGCGCAACATATCCCGTTCACGCTCGTCGGTTTTTTACAGTTCATCGCCCCGACGCTCAGTCTGGCGATCGGTGTCATCTTGTACGATGAACCGTTCACGACGTATCATATCTTCGCGTTCACATGCATCTGGATCGCCATCTTTTTCTTCAGTTGGAACAGCTGGGTCCAAACGCGAAAACGCCGTCAACTTGCATGAAGTGAAAGCTGTTACATTTCTCAAAAACATGATAATATGTTAGATGTCAGACCTATATGTCAGAGGAGGAATTTATTATGGAATTAGCACGTTATATCGACCACACGGCCTTGAAGGCAGAAACAACGAAAGATCAAGTCACAAAACTATGTGCAGAGGCACTTGAGTACAAATTCGCGAGCGTTTGTGTCAACCCGACATGGGTCGCTTACGCTGCCGAGCAACTTAAATTAGATGAGGACGTCAAAGTTTGTACGGTCATCGGATTCCCGCTCGGTGCGAACACACCTGAAGTGAAAGCGTTCGAAACGAAAGATGCGATTGCCAACGGCGCAGACGAAGTCGACATGGTCATCAACATCAGTGCGATGAAAGACGGCGATTTCGACCTCGTCGAACGCGACATCCGTGCCGTCGTCGAAGCAGCAAACGGTACGCTCGTCAAAGTCATCTTTGAAACGTGCCTGCTTACTAAAGAAGAAATCAAAAAAGCGGCTGAGCTGTCAGTCAAAGCGGGTGCAGACTTCGTGAAAACGTCGACTGGATTCTCAACTGGCGGCGCTACCGTCGAAGACATCCGACTCATGCGTGAGACGGTCGGACCGGATCTTGGCGTCAAAGCATCAGGCGGCGTCCGTGATTTCGCAGGCGCACAAGCGATGATCGATGCTGGTGCAACGCGCATTGGCGCTTCTGCTGGAATTGCCATCGTCACAGGCGGGCGTTCGGACAGCGATTATTAATTGAAGTAGTAGTTGACCACACGACTTAATTTCACTATAATGTGGTATGACGTGTGAAACACGTTTCCTTAGTCGTGTAATTCGGAGGGAGGGAAAACTAGTGGAAACTCGTGTCCGTAAAAACGAATCGCTTGAAGACGCTCTTCGTCGTTTCAAACGCGGTGTTGCGAAAGATGGCACTCTTGCCGAAGTTCGCAAACGTCGTCACTACGAAAAGCCAAGCGTAAAACGTAAATTGAAATCAGAAGCTGCTCGCAAGAACAAGAAATTCTGATTGAAGTTTCTTTTGTAGAGAGGGTGTTGGCTCATGAGTCTGCAAGAACGCTTGACGGACGACATGAAGCAAGCCATGCGCGCTAAACAGAAAGATCGTCTCACGACGATCCGGATGGTCAAAGCGTCGCTCCAGAACGAGGCCATCAAACTTGGTCGACAAGATCTTACTGAGGAAGAGGAGCTCACGGTGCTCAACCGAGAGATGAAACAGCGCAGAGACTCCCTCCGAGAATTCGAAAGCGCTGGTCGTGAAGACCTTGCTTCTAAAGTAGCTGATGAAATTGTCGTACTAGAGGTCTACATGCCTAAGCAACTCTCTGAAGACGAAGTCACAGCAATCGTCAAGGCAGCAATTGCCGAGACGAACGCTGCGGGTCCGTCCGATATGGGTAAGGTGATGGGCGTCGTCATGCCACAAGTTAAAGGCAAGGCTGACGGTGGTCTTGTGAACCGAATTGTCAAACAACAATTGACGAATTAATGATAAAAGGCAGGGATCTTTGGAGAAATCCAAAAGTTTCTGCCTTTTTTTGCGTATTATGAAACCACATTCAATCTTGTTTCGTATACACTAGAGATAAGAGGTAGCTTTGGATTTGGAAGGGGGTAGCAATACGATGACATTTGGTCTCGGAGTGATTCTGACGGTGTTTTTCGTCGGGATTGTCCTTCTTGGAATTGAAGTGTTCGTTGCCGGTTTTGGATTGTTCGGGGTCCTCGGGATAGGCGCCGTCGTGGCGAGTTTGATTATGGCAGGTGCCACGATCGGGCAGCTTTGGCTGTCACTTGGTTTAGCGACGGCGCTTGTTGCGGGACTCGGTTTTTGGGCGTACCGTCGACTTCAGTCGAATCGCTCACTCATGTACAAAGGCTTGATTTTGACCGATTCGACGTCGACTGATAAGGGGTATTTGTCTCATGACGACCGTAAGAGGTTGCTTGGGAAAGTCGGCGTCACATTGACGCCGCTTCGTCCAGCAGGTACTGCTGAGATTGAAGGCGAACGAATCGACGTCGTGGCAGAAGGTAGCTATCTCGATGAACAAACAAAAATTGAGGTGTATAAAGTCGACTCGGGACGCGTTGTCGTCCGACGCTTTGTAGAACCGAAGGAGGATGTAACAGAATGACACCAGAACTATTAAGCACGTTACTCATCACAGGTGGGGGATTGATCGCGCTCGCCGTGTTCTTCACGTTTGTACCGGTCGGCCTGTGGATCAGCTCGTTTGCTTCAGGCGTCCACGTCTCCATCTTCACATTGATCGGGATGCGACTTCGTCGCGTCGTCCCGTCTAAAATCATCAACCCGCTCATCAAAGCCGTCAAAGCAGGCATCGGCTTGAACACGAACCAGCTCGAGAGTCACTTTTTAGCCGGCGGTAACGTCGACCGTGTCGTCAACGCTTTGATCGCGGCGCACCGTGCCGATATCGAATTATCGTTCGAACGTGCCGCCGCCATCGACCTTGCTGGCCGGAACGTGTTAGAAGCCGTTCAGATGTCGGTTAACCCGAAAGTCATCGAGACACCGTTCATCGCCGGTGTGGCGATGGATGGGATCGAAGTGAAAGCGAAAGCGCGGATCACGGTCCGGGCCAACATCGACCGCCTCGTCGGGGGTGCCGGTGAAGAAACGATCATCGCCCGTGTCGGTGAAGGGGTCGTCTCGACGATCGGTTCGCAACATAACCATAAACACGTGCTTGAGAACCCGGACATGATTTCACGTACCGTATTGACGAAAGGTCTCGATTCAGGGACGGCGTTTGAAATCTTGTCGATCGATATCGCCGACATTGATATCGGTAAAAACATCGGCGCGGTGCTCCAAACCGACCAAGCCGAGGCAGATAAGAAAATTGCGCAGGCGAAAGCTGAGGAACGTCGCGCGATGGCGATCGCCCGCGAGCAAGAGATGAAGTCATCGGTCGAAGAAATGCGCGCCAAAGTAGTCGCGGCCGAGGCGGAAGTTCCGCTCGCGATGGCAGATGCGCTCCGTAACGGCAAGCTTGGGGTCATGGATTACGTCAACTACTTGAACGTCCAAGCGGATACGCAAATGCGTAATGCGATCGGGCACCCAGTCGAATCTGATAGAGAGTAATCGATATGGATGGATTATGGATCTTACTATTAGTCGCCTTCGGGGTCGCTTCCGCGGTCATGAAGCGACTTGAGAAGTCGTCATCTACAGGAGAAAAGCCACCGAGCACGGATCTGAAACGGTATTTGGATACGGTCGGCGACATGATGAAAGAAGTCGATGGACCACTCAACGATCCGCGAGACGAACGACAGAATAAAGTACCGCAAAAAGTTCGTCGTCGTGTCGCGATTCCGGTCGAAAATTCAGACCGGCACGAGTTTGATCCGAATCGGCACGCACCAAAGTCG
This sequence comes from Exiguobacterium sp. SH3S3, assembly GCF_004337115.1. Taxonomy (NCBI): domain Bacteria; kingdom Bacillati; phylum Bacillota; class Bacilli; order Caryophanales; genus Exiguobacterium; species Exiguobacterium sp. SH3S3. The sequence continues at coordinate 14,236 of NZ_SJUU01000002.1, read as the reverse complement.
CGTGAGTCGCTCCCGAAAGTGAGCGCTGCGTTCGAACAGGCAGTCAAAATCCCTCCGATAACGGAAGCGACCGATTCACGACAGACAGCGCAACCGCGCATTACGATGAAGCAAGCGCGTCAAGCCATCGTCTGGAGTGAGATTCTTCAGCCGCCGGTCTCGAAACGCCGCCGTCGGTAATTTTTTAGCAGTGACTCGATGTCGCTGCTTTTTTTGTGGCTCGAGCTAACGGTCTTTCTTTCACGAACGGCATGATAGTGCTAAAGTAAAGAAGGAACAATCTATAGATGAGGGGGAGAAACATCCATTGATTACGACAGATAAGATACCGTTCGTCATGGAACATGCGAGCGAAGGGCAGGCACTCCTCGGACCGAAAGACGAGGTGTTCCGTGCGATCGAGGCCGAGCTTGCCGTCGCACTTACGCCTCGTGGCGAAGAGCTGATCATCCAAGCCGACAGCGCGGAGACGCTCGAATTGACGAAAAGTGTGATCAAGACGTTGCAACAACTCGTTAAACAAGGTGCACGGTTGAACGAGGGCGATGCGATCAGTGTCATCCAACATATTAAGATCGGCAAAGGGGAAGAACTGCTCGAACATTATGGCCGCGTCGTCTTCACGACGAACAAAGGAAAACCGATCCGGGCGAAGACGGTCGGACAGAGCCGTTACGTCCGGGCCATCGAGAAACGCGACCTCGTGTTCGGGATCGGGCCGGCCGGGACCGGGAAGACGTATTTGGCGGTCGTCCTGGCTGCGCGGGCGCTGAAGGAAGGTCAAGTGAAACGGATCATTTTGACGCGTCCTGCCGTCGAGGCGGGTGAGAACCTCGGTTTCTTGCCGGGTGACTTAAAAGAGAAAGTCGACCCTTACTTACGACCGCTCTATGACGCCTTGTTTGACGTCTATGGTGTCGAACACACGAACCGTCTGCTCGAGCGAGGGACGATCGAAGTCGCCCCGCTCGCTTACATGCGCGGACGGACGCTTGAAGATGCGTTCGTCATTTTGGATGAGGCGCAGAATACGACGAAAGAACAGATGAAAATGTTTTTGACACGGCTCGGGTTCGGGTCGAAGATGGTCGTCACCGGTGATTTGACGCAAGTCGACTTACCGAGAGGGAAAGCGTCGGGGCTTCAAGAAGCGCTCCATCTCCTCGAAGGAGTCGACGGGATTCACTTCGAACACTTTAGCGCCTCAGACGTCGTGCGGCATCCACTCGTCAAAAAAATCATCAACGCCTACAGTACAGATATTACATGACGAAAGGGGGGGCACTGATGCAGCAAGCACGTCATTGGACGGTCGCCACAATCTCCGTCCTCTTTTTTCTCATCCTTGGCGCGATCCTCTACTTTACGGTGCGCCCATCAATCATCAGCGTAGAGCCGCTTGGCATCGCCGCACAAGATATCCGCTCCCCGATCACGATCGAGGACAGGGTCGCGTCGGACCGTCTGAGACAAGACGCGACGAACGCCGTCGGGAGTCAGTTCTCATTACGCCGTGAATTCGCCGATCAACAGATTGCCAAAATCGAGCAATTGTTTGCGGCGTTCGAAGACACGGATGAGGACACTGAACTGTCTGATATCAAAAATCGATTGAACTCTACAGAAGTGAACGGGCTCCTTGCAGACGATGAGTTGAACTCACTCCTGGAGGCGACCGTGAACACGCGTCGTACCGTCGAAGACGTCGCCGTGACGGCGCTTCAAGAAGTCATGGCGAATCGGATCGAAACGAGTTCCGAGTCGATTGCCGAGGCGAGAGACCGGGCGTCGACGGTCATCGACCAATCACCGTTGTCGTTAGAATTCCGAGCGGTCGCGACGAGTTTAAGTGACCAACTGATCGTCCCGAACTATGTTTTCGATTCGGAAGCGACTCGTCAGAAAGAACAAGAAGCGATCGACGCCGTTGAACCGGTCATCATTCAAGAAGGACAGCTCCTCGTCAACCAAGGGGAAGTCGTGACCCGTGAAATCTATCGGAAGCTCGAATTGACCGGTGCGATTGACCCGAACCGTTCGTTCGCGCCTTTGTTCGGTGCCTATTTGCTCAGCGGACTCTTGACGGTCGGATTTTTATTCATGCTGATCCGTTCAAAAATTCAAGAACTTTTGCTCCGACCTAAAATTTTGATTACTGTCTATGGCCTACTATTGCTGCAACTAGGTATTTTCTTCGGCGTCGGTTATATCGGGATCGAGTTCACGACGTATGCGTACGTCATCGCCCCGACGGCGTTCGTCGTCTTATTGCTCCGTATCTTAGTCGATGAACGGGTCGCGTTGGCTTCGGCGCTCATCACGATGATCGCTGGTTCAATTGTTGCGAGCTTTGGCCAAAATACGAGCTTTATGACGGTCGTTTACTTTGCGACCGGGAGTTTCCTGGCTGTCTTTTTGGTCGAACCGAAGATTCAACGGAAACGCTTGTTCCTTTCAGGCGTCTTGCTCGGAATCATCAACATCATCATGGTGCTCGCGCTCCTGTTCTTGCGGAACACGCAAGTGACGTGGGAGATGGTCGCCTATTTATCCGGTTTCGCGATCACGAGCGCCTTGTTGTCGATCGTTCTCACGTTCGGCTTCCTGCCGTTTCTAGAGCCTTGGTTCGGCGTGTTGTCGTCCGGACGCTTAGTCGAATTGATGAGCCCGACGCACCCGCTGCTGCGAAAACTGTTGATGGAGGCTCCGGGTACGTATCACCATAGCATGATGGTCGCCAATCTCGCCGAGTCGGCGTGTGAGGCGATCGGGGCCGACGGTCTGCTCGCCCGGGTCGCGAGCTATTATCACGACCTCGGCAAGACGGAACGGCCGCTCCACTTTATCGAGAATCAACAAAACGGCGTGAACCCGCACGACCGGCTCACACCGGAAGAGTCGGCCGACATCATTATGGCGCATCCTTACGACGGCTCTGATTTGTTGCGGCGCTATAAACTGCCGAAAGAGATTATCGACATCGCCGAGCAACATCACGGGACGTCGCTGCTCAAGTTCTTTTATGTGAAAGCGAAAGAGTCACGAGACGTGTCGGAGTCACGCTTCCGTTACCCGGGACCGAAACCGCAGTCGCGTGAGGCGGCGGTCGTCATGATCGTCGATTCGATCGAAGCAGCGGTCCGGTCGCAAAAACAGCCGACACCGGAGCGGATACGCCAGCTCGTCAGCTCGATCATTCGCGACAAGCTCCAAGACGGTCAGTTCGAAGAGTGTGACTTGACGACGAAGGAAGTGTGGCGTGTCGGCGAGAGTGCGTGCGAGACGTTGACCGGCTTGTTCCATGAACGGATCGAATACCCAGAACTAAAGAAAGAAGGCGAATTACATGCAAATCATCTCGAACGATGAACAAGGGCTGTTGACCGAGTCTCAGCTCGAGTTAGTCGAATCGATTTTAGTTCACGCGGCCTCGGCGGAACAAGTCGAAGAACCGAGTGAACTGTCAGTCACGTTTTTAACGAATGACGAGATTCAAGTCATCAACCAGGAATGGCGCGGCAAAGACGCGCCGACGGACGTCATCAGTTTTGCGTTTGACGAGATGGGAGAAGAAGAGATGGACTTCATGCTCGATGAGGATGAACCTCGTCTATTGGGCGACATCGTCATCTCGGTGGAGCGGTGCCGCGAGCAAGCGGCGGACTACGGTCATTCGTTTGAACGCGAACTCGGCTTCTTGGCGATCCATGGCTTTCTCCATTTGCTCGGCTACGACCATATGACGCCAGAAGAAGAAGCCGAGATGACGGCGCGTCAGGAGCAAGTGCTCGCTCACTTTGAGTTGAAGCGAGGCGAGGTGTGAATCCGTTCTGGTTTGCGGTGCGCGGGATCGTGCACGCAGTGCGAACCGAACGGAACATGCTGATTCACCTCATTGCAAGCTTGCTCGTCGGATTGTTTTGTTGGTGGCTCCCGACGACAACGCTTGAAAACCTCATCTTGTTCGGTTGGGTCGTGCTTGTCATCGCTCTCGAATTGATGAACACGGCCGTCGAACGGACGGTCGATCTCGTGACGAAAGACATCGAGCCGCTCGCCAAACAAGCGAAAGACGTCGCGGCGGGCTCGGTCCTCGTCGCTTCGGGCGGAGCAGCCGTAACAGCGCTCGTCATTTTCGGACCGTATTTATTCGCTTTATAATCAATGTATTGGAAATTTAGAAAGCAGGTGCACTATGTATCAAGAAGGTTTTAAATCAGGTTTTGTTTCAATTATCGGACGTCCGAACGTCGGGAAATCGACGTTCTTGAACCGGGTCATCGGTCAAAAGATCGCCATCATGTCAGACAAACCCCAGACGACACGTAACAAGGTCCAAGGTGTCTATACGACAGACGACACGCAAATCATCTTCATCGACACGCCAGGGATCCATAAACCGAAGCACCGTCTCGGCGACTTCATGATGAAAGTGGCGACGAACGCGTTGCGCGAAGTCGACGCGATTTTGTTCATGGTCAACGTAACAGAGCCGCGTGGTGCCGGTGACGAGTTCATCATCGAGAAGTTGAAAGGACTCGACACACCGATCATCCTTGTGATGAACAAAATCGATTTGATTCATCCGGACGAGATCCCTGCTGTCATCGAACAGTATACGAATCAACTTGATTTCGCGGCGTACGTTCCGATTTCAGCCTTGCAAGGCAATAACGTCGAACCGCTCATCGGTGAGATCAAGAAGCTGCTACCAGAAGGGCCGATGTACTATCCGGCTGATCAAGTGACGGATCACCCGGAGCGCTTCATCATCTCGGAACTGATTCGCGAGAAAGTGCTCCATAACACGCGCGATGAGATTCCGCATTCGATCGCGGTCAACATCGAATCGATCAAGAAACGAGACAACTCGGACATGGTCGACGTCGAAGCCGTCATCATGGTCGAGCGTGACTCGCAAAAAGGAATCGTCATCGGCAAGAAAGGTGCGATGCTCCGTCAGGTCGGGACGGAGGCGCGTCATGACATCGAGCTCTTGCTCGGTACGAAAGTGTATTTAAACTTATGGGTGAAAGTCCAAAAAGATTGGCGCAATAAGATGGGCCAACTCCGTGACCTCGGGTTCCGCGACGACGAGTATTGAGCCATGTTACAAAAAGTCACGGGCATCGTCATTCGGACCGTCAATTACGGTGAATCCAACAAAGTCGTGACCCTCTTCACAGAAGAGCTCGGGAAAGTCGCCGTCATGGCACGCGGTGCGAAAAAGCCGGGGAGCCGGCTGCACGCAGCGAGCCAACCGTTCGTCGAAGCCGTCTATATCTTCCCGGCGAGCCGCGGTCTCGGTCAACTCAAGTCGTCTGACGTGATCACGTCATACCCGGAAATCCGTAAAGATGTCGAGCGGATGGCGTATGCCGTGTACTTGCTCGAACTCGTCGATAAAACTGTCGAAGATCGAGTCCCGAATCGGCCATTATACCGAATTTTGAATGACGCGCTCCAAGCGCTGAACGCCGGAATGGACCCTGAGATCATCACCCATCATTTCGAACTCAGAATTATGTATCTGCTCGGCGTCGCCCCGGTCTTGACCGGTTGTGTGCGGTGCAATGATGTGACCGACCCGATGTTCTTTTCCGTGACGTCGGGCGGGTTTCTCTGTTCGCGCCACCAAGAGGCAGGGTCGATTCAGATGAGTGAGCGGCTGGCAAAGTTACTTTACTTGTTGAGCCGGCATGAGTTGTCAGAGTTTAGTAACGTCCCGTTGACGAAGGAGACACGTCTCCTGTTACGGCAACTGTTTGACGCCTATATGGACTCTTACAGCGGACTGAACCTCAAGACGAAACGGGTCCTCGATCAGATGCAGCGACTTTACTTGAACGATGATTGACAATTCATGCAAGGTTCGATACCATAATCTACGATTAGACAAATGAAATAGCGTGCGCTGTGAGGGAAAATGAGTAGTTCTTAAATCATGGGTAAAGCGAGTTCGGGAAGGTGAGAGCCGAACGCCATGAAGAGAGCGAATGGCGATTCCGGAGCGCCCCAATCCAAAGAGTGGCCTCGATACCGAGGCAAGTAGGGTGGAACCGCGGGTAATCCCGTCCCTATGTGCATGGCACATAGGGGCGTTTTTTGTCGTTTCAATACTTTTGGAGGTGTCACATATGAAGCACAAAACGGTGCAAGAAATCATTCTCACGTTGCAAAATTTTTGGGCGTCGAAAAACTGCCTGACGATGCAAGCGTATGACGTAGAAAAAGGGGCCGGAACGATGAACCCGATGACGTTTTTACGGAGTCTCGGACCAGAGCCGTGGAACGTTTGTTATACGGAGCCGTCACGCCGTCCGGCTGACGGTCGATACGGGGAAAACCCGAACCGTCTGTATCAACATCACCAATTCCAAGTCATCATGAAGCCGTCCCCAAACAACATTCAAGAACTCTATTTGGAGAGTTTGGAGTTGATCGGTATCAACCCGCTCGAACACGACATTCGCTTCGTCGAGGACAACTGGGAAAACCCGACGTTCGGTGCGGCCGGACTCGGTTGGGAAGTATGGTTGAACGGGATGGAAATCACCCAGTTCACATACTTCCAACAAGTCGGCGGGATCGAGTGCGACCCGATCGCCGTCGAGATCACGTACGGTCTCGAACGTCTCGCGTCATATATTCAAGAAGTTGAGAGTGTGTTCGACCTCGTCTGGACAGACGGTTTCAAGTATGGCGATATTTTCTATCAGCCAGAGTTTGAACACTCGAAGTACACGTTTGAGCTGTCAGACGTCGATATGTTGTTCACGTTGTTCGATACGTATGAGAAAGAAGCGAAGCGGGCGCTCGAGGAAAACCTCGTCTTCCCGGCGTACGATTACATCTTAAAATGCTCGCACACGTTCAACCTGCTCGACGCGAAAGGCGCGATCTCGGTGACGGAACGGACCGGTTTCATCCAACGTGTCCGCAACATGTCGCGGGCATGTGCGGCCAAATTTATCGAAGAACGGGAACGCCTCGGCTTCCCACTCCTTAATCAAGAGAAAGCAGGTGCCTTGGATGCGTGACCTTTTACTAGAAATTGGACTTGAAGAACTACCAGCCCAATACGTGCTCCGCTCGGAGAAACAGTTAGGAGAGCGCGTGGCGGCGTTCTTGTCGGACGCCCGCGTCGACTTCGGAGCTGTCACGGTCTATTCGACACCACGTCGTCTCGCTGTACTCGTTCGTGACGTCGAGGAGAGTCAACAAGATTTGACGGAGACGCTCCGGGGACCGGCTAAAAAGATTGCGCAAGATGCAGACGGAAACTGGTCGAAAGCGGCAGCGGGATTTGCGCGTGGACGCGGACTGTCAGTCGACGACCTTTACTTCGCGGAAGAAAAAGGGGTCGAATACGTCTTCGCAGATCGTCACGAGTCAGGTCAGCCGACGGCTTCATTACTTGGCGGCCTTGAAGACGTCGTCCGCGGCATGACGTTCCCGAAAAATATGAAATGGGGTACGAGCAGCCTCCGCTACATGCGTCCGATCCGCTGGTTAGTCGCCATGTTTGGGACAGAACAGATCGATTTCGAGATCGAGGGCGTCCAAACAGGTAACGTGACACGCGGACATCGCTTCTTAAGTAAAGGCGACGTGACAATCTCATCACCTGACCGCTATGTGGCCACGCTCGAACAAGAGTTTGTCGTCGCATCTTACGACGACCGTCGCGAACGCATCGAACGTCAAATCGAACAGTTGGCGAATGAACAAGGATGGACGGTGCCACTTGACGCGTCGTTGCTTGAAGAAGTGACGAACCTCGTCGAATGGCCGACAGCTCTGTTCGGTGAGTTTGACGCGAGCTACCTCGACCTTCCTGAAGAAGTGTTGATCACGACGATGAAAGAGCATCAGCGCTATTTCCCAGTCTATATCGGTGACACGCTCCAACACTATTTTGTGACGGTTCGTAACGGTAACGCAGACCATCTGCAAAACGTTGCCAAAGGGAACGAGAAAGTCATCCGGGCACGACTCGCCGATGCCGTCTTCTTCTATGAAGAAGATAAAAAGACGAAAATCGACGACCAGCTCGACCGTCTCGATCGCATCGTCTTTCATGAGAAGCTCGGGACGACAGGCGCGAAAGTTCGCCGCGTCCAACAACTCGCGCTCACGCTCGCTCCACTGTTCAATGCCGATGCTCAGAAAGTCGAACGCGCTGGGGAAATCCATAAATTCGACCTCGTTAGCCAGATGGTTTACGAATTTACCGAGCTTCAAGGCGTGATGGGAGAAAAGTATGCACTCCAGCAAGGTGAGGACAAAGAAGTTGCGGCCGCGATCCGTGAGCACTATATGCCACGCTTCGCCGGAGACGCTTCACCGGCCACGCCGACGGGGGCCGCGCTCGCACTCGCGGATAAACTCGATTCGATTGCTGCGTTCTTCGGGGTCGGCATGATTCCAAGCGGTTCACAAGATCCGTTCGCCCTTCGCCGCCAAGCGCAAGGAGTCGTTCAAATTCTTGGAGATTGGCACGTCGATCTACCAGTCGACAAATTACTTTCACAAGTTGTCGAATCTCAGGTGGAAGCAGGACTTTATGATGCCGATAAAGAACAAGTCAAGGCGCAACTTAATGACTTCTTTATGCTCCGCTTGAAGTATCGTCTGCAAGAGAGACAAGTACGATACGACGTGATTGACGCCGTTCTCACGACTGGTCTGACTGTCGAACAGCTCGACGCTCGCGCGGAGGCGGTTCAAAACATGCTGTCAGACGAGGCGAAACAGTTGATCGAGCAGTTGACGCGCGTCGTCAATATCGCTAAAAAAGGCGAACCAGGACTAGTGGATCCGGCCCTGTTTGAGAATGCTGAAGAGAAAGCCCTTCACGCCGCGGTCGAATCAACGTTGCCCGAGACACATGAAGCGGTCGAAGTGGGCGACTACATGCGTGCCATCACATTACTTCGAGCGCTTGAACAACCGATAAGTGCTTATTTTGAAAATACGATGGTCATGAGCGACGTAGAAACGATTCGCCATAATCGTCTCAGTGAGATGAAGCGACTCGCTACGACGATCGAGCGTGTTGCTGACTTCAGCGCGCTCGTACTCTGATTAAACTAGAGGGGGTTGGCTATGCAGCTGAATGAACGCCAACAGAAGATTGTTGAGATTGTGAGAGTGAACGGACCGATCACGGGAGAGCAGATTGCTCAAGAGTTATCGCTCACCCGTGCCACGCTCCGCCCTGATCTTGCCATTTTGACGATGACTGGGATATTAGAAGCAAGACCACGCGTCGGCTACACGTTCGTCGGCAAACGAAATTCATCGCTGCTCCGCGAAAAACTTGATTCGCTGACCGTTGGTGATTTCATGTCGTCCGCGAAAGTCGTCAGCAATGAAATGACCGTGTATGATGCGGTCGTCACGTTGTTCTTAGAAGATGTCGGGTCGTTGTTCGTCGTCGGAAAAGACAATGAACTTGTCGGGGTGTTGTCCCGCAAAGATTTACTGCGGGCGGCCATCGGCAATCAGGACCTCGACCAATTGCCTGTCAACGTCATTATGACACGGATGCCGAATATTACCGTTTGTGAAAAAGGTGAGACGCTCATTCGGGCCGGGATGAAGTTGATTGAGAAACAGATTGACGCCATGCCTGTCGTCGAAGAGAAGGATGGTTCGCTCATCGTGCTCGGCCGAATGACGAAGACGAACATGACCAAGGTGTTGATTGCACTTGCCAACGATGAATCGTTCTGAGGAGGAAATTGGTTTGATAAACAAACAACTCGTATTTGTCGTGAGTGACTCTGTCGGAGAAACGTGTGAGCTCGTCGTCCGGGCGGCAAGCATCCAATTCCATGAGAATGCGATCGAGACACTCCGGATTCCTTTCGTCGAAGACGAACAGACGATTCATGATGTCGTCACGCAGGCTAGAGCCCAAGGAGCGGTGATCGCCTTCACGCTCGTTAACGAAGAACATCGCTCATTGCTCGTGTCGCTCGGTAAAACGTATGACGTCAAAACGATCGACCTGCTCGGTGATCTCCTCGACATCTTATCGGGAAAACTGGGGGAGAGTCCGCGTGAGAAACCGGGTCTGATCTATCGTCTAGACGAGGATTACTTCCGTAAAATCGAGGCGATGGAGTTTGCCGTCAAGTATGACGACGGACGCGATCCGCGTGGCTTGAAAAAGGCTGATATCGTCCTCGTCGGTGTGTCTCGCACATCGAAGACGCCGCTGTCACAATATTTGGCGCTAAAACGTTATAAAGTCGCTAACGTCCCGCTCGTGCCGGAGTCGCGTCCGCCCGAAGAACTGTTTGAGCTGTCACCGGATAAGTGTGTCGGTTTGATCATTTCGCCGGACAAGTTGATTTCGATTCGAATGGAGCGTTTGAAATCGCTCGGTTTAAAACCGGAAGCGGATTACGCTCAACTCGAGCGAATCAATCGGGAACTCGAGTACGCGCGAGGGATATACGAACGAATCGGCTGCGAGGTCATCGATGTGACGAATAAGGCGGTCGAAGAGACGGCAGGGATCATTTTACGTCAGCTTGAACAGTCGAAAGATGACTGAGCGCTCGCATTAGTAATCGACGCGTGTTAACGGTATAATAGAGTATTGACACGATAGTGAAACGGAACGTGGTGAGCGTTCCGTTTCGTTGCGAGATTGGATAGGGAGTGGTGGAGTTGCCACGGATACCGGATGAAGTCATTGCGGAAGTGAAACAAGCCACGGATATCGTGGACTTGATCAGTGAACGCGTTGAATTGAAGAAACAAGGCCACCGTCTTGTCGGACTTTGTCCGTTCCACTCGGAAAATAGTCCTTCTTTTTCCGTATCGCCTGAAAAAGGCATGTATCATTGTTTCGGTTGCGGTGCTGGCGGGAACGTCTTTACGTTCGTCATGGAAACGGAAGGGTTGTCCTTCCCGGAAACGATTGAGCGCTTAGCGACACGGGCAAACATCGCTGTAGAAGGGGTGGCCGGTGACGAAGAGCTGACACGCGATCAAGTCGTTCGTAAACAAATGCGTGATGCTCATCGGATCATCGCCGACCTGTATCACGAGGTATTGATGAAAACCGAGGCCGGAGAAGTCGGCTTGACTTATTTACGTGAACGCGGTTTGGCCGAGACGACGATCGGGCAGTACAAAATCGGATACGCCCCTGATCAACGCCGCTTCACCGTCGATTCACTCGAGCGAAGAGGGTTCGACCTAGAAGTCATGGTCGAGGCAGGACTTATTTCTAAATCTAGATCCGGTGAATATTTTGACCGGTTCGAAGGAAGGGTCGTCTTTCCGATTGCGGATCGAGACGGCACAATCGTCGGATTTAGCGGCCGTGCGATTGACGACAGACAGCCCAAGTATGTAAATACGGCGGAGACACCACTCTTTAACAAGAGTGAGCTGTTATTTGGATTTTCACAAGCACGTGCATCGATGCGGAAACAAAAACGGGTGCTCCTCGTCGAAGGGAACGTCGATGTCCTCCAAGTCGCCCAAGCCGGGACGGCCGAGGTCGTCGCTTCACTCGGGACGGCATTTTCATCGCAGCATGCCCGGGCGTTGTCACGGATGGTCGATGAAGTCGTGATTTGTTACGACGGAGACCATGCCGGACAAGAGGCGACGCTCAAAGTCGTTCGCATGCTCGAGGCGTATCCGCTCGACGTCCAAGTGCTCATGCTACCGGAGAAGACGGACCCGGATGATTATATTCGGACGAACGGTCGGGAGCAATGGCAACGTTTTGTCGAATCGGAACGCTTATCCGTCCTCGATTTCATGAACCGGACGCTTCGGCGCGGGAAAAATATGAATCGAGAAGGAGAACGGATTCGGTTTATTGAAGCGATGCTTGGGGAAATCAGCAAGACGGACAACTCGATTCGCCGCGATTTATATTTAAAAAAATTGGCGAACGAGTTTGACATTCCTGTCGAAACGCTAGCGAATCGAATGCCGCGACCGGTGTCGAGCCAAGTGCAGGCATCGCCAGCGCTTCGTGAACCAGAACCAATCCGTAAACGATCGAGTAAGGCGAATGAACCACGTTTTGTGAAGGCCGAAAAATTACTGTTACGGGCGATGCTCAGCGGACCGGAACGGGTTCGCTTCGTCCGCGACCGACTCGGCCTAGCTTACCAAGATGAGATTCATCGCATGTTGGCGACGGCGTTTTATGAGATCGTTTCAGAAGATATGACGCTTGAAGAGTTTGAGCAGGTCATGCCGCCTTTTATGGAGCGTCACTGCGACCAACGTCCTGACTATGCCAACCGCTATGCAGAGATTCGGCTCATGTCAGCGCCTGATGATCTGACTGAAGAGGTTTTAGATGAATACATTAAGGTGATAAACAGTTATGAGGAACAGCGTCAAATCGAGCGAGCAAAAAGGGAAATCGGGCAGGATGCCGAAAGTATAGTAGACCAGGCATCGAAGCTACAAGAATTGATTACCCGGAGTCGCCGCTTACGTGAACGATGAACGTGAAGGAAGTTTGGAAGGAGTTGAACTGCTAGATGGCAGAGAAGAAAAAAGAGGATTTATTTAACGCCATAGACGAACTTGAAAAGTTGGGGAAAAAGAAGGGTGTCGTATCGATGCAAGCGATCCAGGATCGCCTCAGCCATTTTGAGGTCGATTCAGATTTTATCGATAACTTCATTGAAGATTTAGAAGGCAAAGACATCCGCGTCACAGAAGATGCGGCCGATGCCGAAGAGACTCCTACGAAAAAAGAAGACGAAGAGGTCGACTTGAATGATCTGGCTGTACCGCCAGGAATTAAAATCAACGACCCGGTCCGGATGTACTTGAAAGAAATCGGCCGTGTCGATTTGTTGAGTGCCAAAGACGAGACCGAACTCGCGAAGCGAATCGAGCAAGGCGATGACGAGGCGAAAAAACGTCTCGCTGAAGCCAACCTTCGTCTCGTCGTCTCGATCGCGAAACGCTATGTCGGTCGCGGTATGTTGTTCCTTGACTTGATCCAAGAAGGAAACATGGGTCTGATCAAGGCAGTCGAGAAGTTCGACTACATGAAAGGGTTCAAGTTCTCGACGTATGCGACGTGGTGGATTCGTCAAGCGATCACACGTGCCATCGCCGACCAAGCCCGAACGATCCGGATTCCGGTCCATATGGTCGAAACGATCAACAAATTGATCCGTGTTCAACGTCAATTGTTGCAAGACCTCGGGCGTGAGCCGGCTCCTGAAGAGATTGCCAAGGAAATGGAATTGACGCCTGAGAAAGTTCGTGAGATTTTAAAAATCGCGCAAGAACCGGTGTCGCTTGAAACACCGATTGGTGAAGAGGACGATTCGCACCTCGGTGACTTCATTGAAGATCAAGATGCGATGGCACCTCAGGATGCAGCAGCCTACGAGCTGCTCAAAGAACAACTCGAAGACGTGCTCGATACGTTGACAGACCGGGAAGAGAACGTACTCCGTCTCCGCTTCGGGCTTGATGACGGTCGGACGCGCACGCTCGAAGAAGTCGGTAAAGTGTTCGGGGTCACGCGTGAGCGGATCCGTCAAATCGAAGCGAAGGCGTTACGGAAGCTCCGTCACCCGAGTCGCTCGAAACGCTTGAAAGACTTCCTCGATTAATCGTGTTTTTGAATAAAATGTGAAGTTTTAGAAGAAAGGAAGGAAAATGAGTGATTTTCCTTCCTTCTTTATTGTTTTTTGAGTAAAATAGTGATGGGTAGAAATTTGGAAAGAACATGAGGGGGAAATACAATGCGTAATCCATTGTTACCGTTTGCAGCGATTGCGATCGTCGCAATCATCGCTATGGTCTCATTATCGTATTTTGGCGTAAACCAAGCGCAACAAGCCGCTGAAGGTCCAGCCGTCACCGAGATGAACCCGGAAGACTTGTACGCTGCTAAAGGCTGCACAGGTTGCCACGGCGGAAATCTTGAAGGTGGCGTCGGTCCGGCGTTGACTGGAGTCGGAGAACGTTTGTCTGCTGAAGAAATCGCGAACATCATCGTCAACGGTCAAGGTACAATGCCGGCCGGTCTCGCGTCTGCCGAAGAAGCCGACGTGCTCGCGACATGGTTGATCGAACAATAAGGGTGAGGCGTACTGAACTGAACCCTGAATGATAGACACTTGATAAAAAGTGCTCATTCAGGGTTTTTTGTGTGCGGTCGAATCGATATAATGAACCTATTCATTCAGACGGGGGAACGCATCCATGAGTAAAATCATCT
>NZ_SJUU01000029.1:0-1488 GCF_004337115.1 Exiguobacterium sp. SH3S3 | reverse complement strand
TGAACTGAGCCCTGTTTTTCGGACAGTTTAATAAAAAGTGCGTCGTCTTTTATGCGGCGATCAGATGGCTCCGGTATTGCTCCGGAGTCATTTTTTTTAGGTTCCATTGCTTGCGTTCACTATTGTAATAGTCAATGTAGGCATCGACCATCGACCGGACCTCGGTGAGGCCTGATGCCGATCGATGGTCGATATGATCTTTCAGATGTCCGAAGAAGGACTCGATCGGTGCGTTGTCGAGGCAGTTGCCACGACGTGACATGGACTGGACCATGCCTAGTCCACGGATACGTGACTGGTAGGCCGGATGGGTATAGTGGAACCCTTGGTCCGAATGGATCATCGCCTCGGGATGCAGATTCCCCTGGAGACGCTCTTCGAGCTTTTTCGTCGTCTGAAAGACGAGCTCCATGTGTAGGCTCGTCGACAAATGGTGTGCCACGATCTCGCGTGTCGCGACGTCTTTCACACAAGAGAGATAGACGTTCTGGCCTGTCCGTGTCGGGAGATAGGTGATGTCCGTCACGAATACCTTGCCCGGCTCGTCCTGGTCGAACTGACGGTTCAGGCGGTTCGGCACCGTCCTGTGCTCGTGTGTCGCCTTGGCGAGCTTCCGGTACGCGTTCTTCCTGCGGATCTTCGTGACGAGCCCATATTTCCGCATCAACCTGAGGATGCGCTTGTGGTTCATCGGTGCCCCGATGAGATCGAGCACCTCCATATAGAGCCCGCGATAACCGATTTTCCCGTCGCGGCGGTCATGGACATGTTTCAGGAGAAGATAGTCCGCATAATCACGCTCTTCCCGGAGGGAGTCGTCTTCCGCGCGGGTGAGCCAGGCATAGTAGCCACTGCGGCTCACGCCCGCGATCTCGCAGAGTGGACGGACGAGGTTCTTCAGCCGGAACGTCCGGATGACGGTGTTGATGACCTGGTATCGCTCTTTCGGTGTCAGTCGGTGCGTTTCGCCTGCCTCTCGAGTTCCTCTAGCTTTTTTAACAGCTCGTTCTCCGCCGTCAGGTATTTGACGCGCGCCTCGGCCTTCGCGAGCCGTCGTTCGAGCGAGTCATCCGGCTTCGGGCGCCCACCCGCGTTCGACTTCCCACGACGGTCGTTCAACAGGCCATCCGTTCCATAGATTCGGTAGGTCTTGCGCCAGCGGTCGAGCGATGACTTCGCCTTCACGCGACCGATCACCGCCAGGTCGAAACCGGCTTCCTCGAAGATTTGGGAGGGGCCTTTTCCCTCTTGGTTCTCGAGCACGGCCCGTATCTTGAAGTCGCCCGTGTACTGGATCGACCGGTCCGAGACCGACGCCACGTTCGGATTCGACTCGAGCTGCCTGATTTGATGTTCGTTGAAGATGATTTTACTCATGGATGCGTTCCCCCGTCTGAATGAATAGGTTCATTATATCGATTCGACCGCACACAAAAAACCCTGAATGAGCACTTTTTATCAAGTGTCTATCATTCAGGGTTCAGTTCA
>NZ_SJUU01000027.1:0-1686 GCF_004337115.1 Exiguobacterium sp. SH3S3 | reverse complement strand
TGAACTGCTCCCCGTCAAGTAGACAGTGTAAATAATGAAAACCAACCTAGGCGGCTTGAGACCTGTATTCGACAGGGCTCAGGCCGTTTAGTCGTTTCTGGAAACGGTCGTGGTTGTAGAACGCTATGTAGTTCTCGATTGCCTTCGTCAGTTCGCTATAGGCCTGGAACTCACGCAAATAGTACATCTCCACTTTCAGGGTGCCCCAGAAACTCTCGATTGGGGCGTTGTCGATACAGCGTCCCACGCGGGACATGCTGTGGGTCAGTCCCGCGTCCTCTACCATGCGTTTGAACCCTCTCGAGGTGTATTGGAACCCTCGGTCGCTATGGATCATCAGACTCGCTCCTGTACGTAGACCCGCGATGGCTGGCATCATCGTTTTAAAGACGAGCCCGTTGTTGTTGGACTTCCCGACACGATAGGCGACGATCGAGCCGTCGTACAGGTCGATAATCGCGCTAAGGTACGCCTTCTTCCCGGCACCGTATTTGAACTCGGTGACGTCGGTGCACCATTTCTCGTCCGGCCGGGCCGCGCTGAACTCTCGGTTCATCAAGTTCTCGGCCACATGCTGTGGCGTTGACTTCTTATGTTTCCTCCGCTTCCGGCGGATGATCGATTGAATCCCATGGCTATGCATCAAACGATAGATTCGCTTTTCATTGAACGGGGACAAGCTTTGTTGCCGGCGTAGCCGATTGATGGTCATCGTGATCCGACGGTACCCGTATGTCCCGTTCGCCTGATCATAGAGTAGACGGATGTCCTCCAGGAGCTTCTCGTTCTCTTCTTGACGCACCGATATGGTGCGATTCAACCATTTGTAATAGGCCGCCCGTGAGATGCCGGCGACCCGGCAGAGGAGCACAATCGAGAGGGCTTCCTCTTCGTTCAATTCTTTGATGGCGATATATCTTTGCTGTAGCCGTACCTGGCTGATCACGACCTCCTCTCGATCTCCTCTAACTTTTTTAGGAACAGGTTGTCCGCACGAAGAAGTTCGTTCTCAAGCTCCATTTGCTGGATACGACGTTTCAGCTTCTCTTCTTCACTTAGTTCATCCTCTGGCTTCGTACGCCCACGGCGGTCTAGGAGCGCTTCTGCCCCGGTCGTGTCATACTTCTTGACCCAGCCATAGACCTGGGCATAGGATACCTGATATTGTTCCGCGGTCTGCTGGTAGTTGCGACCATTCTCCAAACAGTATTTCACGATCTCAAAGCGCTCTTCAAATGTAGTTTTTCTTCCTTTTGTCATAGCTAGACCCATCCCTTTTCTCGAATCTGTTAACTCGCTATGACTAGTATACTTCCTAATCCATCTGTGAAGAACAGACCAGTGACTGATTTGATGTTTGGAGAGTGTCTCTAGTTTAGTGAGACCACCGAGATAGTCACGGACCGCCGCAATCTTCTGTTCCTTGGTGTAGGGCTTCCATGTCCTCGATTGCTTCAACGCGTCAATACCGCCGGTATCGAATTTTACTTTCCATAACTGAAGGGTGTCCATAGAGACGTCATGTGCCTCCCTGATTTCCTTCCAGGTATATGTGCCTTGATCCATCATGCGCAGCGCGCTCAGTTTTTGTTCGATCGTATGTCGACTTCTCGTCATAAAAAAACACTCCCCAATCAGATAAACAGATTTGTTATTTCATCTGTCTACTTATTGGGGAGCATATCA
>NZ_SJUU01000026.1:0-2089 GCF_004337115.1 Exiguobacterium sp. SH3S3 | reverse complement strand
CATCACCCTCTCAAAAGAAAAAACAGGATAAGGGCAAGGAAAAAGAGCGATTGTCCCGACTTGAGTCGGTCCAATCGCCCTTTTTTCTGTTCACGCTCGGATAGAGCGGAGGTTTTTCAGTGCCCTCGACATGGCGTCCTTGGTCGTTTCTATGTGTATATCCAAGTCACGTCTTCGCCCGGCCGAGCAGGCGGCGTGACGTCTGGATGATCGGTTTGTAGTTCGGGTGGATCAACTCCGTCGACTCGACGATCAGTTCGATGACGATCAAGACGATGACGAACGTGATGACGGCACCGACCATCGTCGTCTTCGCGAACAGAATCGAGGCGATGCCGAAGAAGAACGTCATCCCATACATGAGGAGCACCGCTTGGCGCGTCGTGAACCCCATATCGATCAATTGGTGGTGCATGTGTGACTTGTCAGGCGACATCGGCGGGCGCCCTTGGACGAGCCGGCGGACGATCGCGAAGATCGTATCCGAGATCGGCAGTCCGAGCAAGAGGACCGGCACGACGAGCGAGAACAGTGTCACATTTTTAAACCCAAGTAATGAGAACACAGCGAGCATATATCCAAGGAAAAGTGCACCTGTATCCCCCATGAAAATCTTCGCCGGGTAGAAGTTGTGGACTAAAAACCCGAGCGTACTCGCGAGAAGGAGCAACGCCATCATCGTCAAATAGACGTTCCCTTGAATGATGGCCAGGAGTGCAATCGTCCCGAGTGCGATGCTCGAGACCCCGGCGGCGAGACCGTCGAGGCCGTCGATCAAGTTAATCGCGTTCGTGATCCCGATCAGCCAAAGCACCGTCACCGGGATGCTCCAAGCGCCGAGATAGAGCTGTTGGTCGAACGGCAAGTTGATGAGTTCGATCCGCATCCCGGCGTTCAAGACGACGACCGTCGCAATCATCTGCCCCATCAATTTGACGCGGGCAGTCAGTTGGAACCGGTCATCGACGAGACCGGTCAAGGTGATGATGACCGCTCCGATCAAGATGGCGTCGTTGTAACGGCTCGTCGGCAACAACAAGGCGTAGCCGATCAGGAAAGCGACGAAGATGGCGAGGCCACCGATTCGCGGCATAGTCTGTAAATGTACTTTTCGGGCGTTCGGGTGATCGACCGCTCCGATCAGAAAAGCGAACCTGCGAACGAGCGGCGTGATCAAGATGGCCATCACAAAACTGACCAACATGGCAATCCATAACATGGGCCAACGTTCCTCTCTCATTTAAAAATAGACTCTGGCGAATTATAGCATATTTCCCATCGAGCGAGACGTATCAGAAATGTTACAGCAAAAAAACCGACGAACGTTCTCGTCGGTCAAGCGTGTGCCGGTTCAGTCGTGACTTCTTCAGCTGATGCATATGTATATAGTCCGCGCCCGACTTTCTTGATTTCCGGATTGACCGATTCGATCTTGACCATCAATTGGTAGATGTTGCTAATGTGGTGACGGTAGCGAAGCTCGAGCTCCATCTGGATGTCACGCACTTTCATGGTATTACGCTGTTTCAACAAATCTGTCACTTGACTAGCATATACTTCAATAGGATATCGTTGATTTATTCGCCTTGGATAATGAAAATTAGATTTTTCAGGAAATAAAGCTTTTGTTTCAGTGTTTTGACGAAGCTCACGAAGTAAATAATCCGTTCTTTTTTGTAATTGTCTGTATGATTCTTCTATTTCTAGTAATTCTCTATAAATACGTTCATTTAATTGGTTCTCTAACATACTACCTCTCCTTTTTACGCCTTATGTATTACTCTTGATATATCTGTGTAAGACAAATTTATTGATAAACTAATCATCACTACAATGTAATTGTAATGTCCTTGTAATTATTTTGTCATTGTTTTTTGTGTTTTAGATGCAAGAAATTATAAAGTTAATTGTAATACACTAAAGATATAATACATAAAAACAGATAAAAAAGCACACTAACTTTGAACTGAGCCCTGTTTTTCGGACAGTTTAATAAAAAGTGCGTCGTCTTTTATGCGGCGATCAGATGGCTCCGGTATTGCTCCGGAGTCATTTTTTTTAGGTTCCATTGCTTGCGTTCACTATTGTA
>NZ_SJUU01000025.1:0-2999 GCF_004337115.1 Exiguobacterium sp. SH3S3 | reverse complement strand
TTGAAAACTGAAGATTCATCAAGACATCAAACCAAGAAAAATATGCATGGTCCGTTCGGACCGTGTGTCTTAGAAACGCTAGATCAAGGTAGAAAGGGCGTACGGTGGATGCCTTGGCACTAGGAGCCGATGAAGGACGCGACGAACAGCGAAATGCTCTGGGGAGTGGTAAGTGCACTTTGATCCAGAGGTATCCGAATGGGGGAACCCACCGCCGGGAGACTGGCGGGACACCCGTGTGAATACATAGCACGGTGTGAGGCAAACCCGGGGAACTGAAACATCTAAGTACCCGGAGGAAGAGAAAGAAAATTCGATTCCCTGAGTAGCGGCGAGCGAAACGGGAACAGCCCAAACCAGGAAGCATGCTTCCTGGGGTTGTAGGACACTCTATACGGAGTTACAAAGGGATAGGATAGGTGAACGACCTGGAAAGGTCGGCCAGAGAAGGTGACGGCCCTGTAGCTGAAATCTTATCCCCTCCAGAGTGGATCCTGAGTACGGCGGGACACGTGAAACCCCGTCGGAATCCGGGAGGACCATCTCCCAAGGCTAAATACTTCCTAGTGACCGATAGTGAACCAGTACCGTGAGGGAAAGGTGAAAAGCACCCCGGAAGGGGAGTGAAATAGATCCTGAAACCGTATGCCTACAAGTAGTCAGAGCCCGTTAACGGGTGATGGCGTGCCTTTTGTAGAATGAACCGGCGAGTTACGATGGCGGGCAAGGTTAAGCTGATAAGGCGGAGCCGCAGCGAAAGCGAGTCTGAATAGGGCGCATCAGTCCGTCGTCGTAGACCCGAAACCAGGTGATCTACCCATGTCCAGGATGAAGGTCAGGTAACACTGACTGGAGGTCCGAACCCACGCACGTTGAAAAGTGCGGGGATGAGGTGTGGGTAGCGGTGAAATGCCAATCGAACCTGGAGATAGCTGGTTCTCCCCGAAATAGCTTTAGGGCTAGCCTCGAGGTGAAGAGTTCCGGAGGTAGAGCACTGATTGGACTAGGGGCCCCCACAGGGTTACCGAATTCAGTCAAACTCCGAATGCCGGCAACTTGTACTCGGGAGTCAGACTGCGAGTGATAAGATCCGTAGTCGAAAGGGAAACAGCCCAGACCATCAGCTAAGGTCCCAAAGTGTATGTTAAGTGGAAAAGGATGTGGCGTTGCACAGACAACTAGGATGTTGGCTTAGAAGCAGCCACCATTCAAAGAGTGCGTAATAGCTCACTAGTCGAGTGACGCCGCGCCGAAAATTTAACGGGGCTAAACATACCACCGAAGCTATGGATTCCGTAAGGAATGGTAGGGGAGCGTTCCAAGCAGCAGTGAAGCGGTATCGTGAGGAGCCGTGGAGCGCTTGGAAGTGAGAATGCCGGTGTGAGTAGCGAAAAGAGGGGTGAGAATCCCCTCCGTCGAAAGCCCAAGGTTTCCTGAGGAAGGCTCGTCCGCTCAGGGTTAGTCTGGACCTAAGCCGAGGCCGAAAGGCGTAGGCGATGGACAACAGGTTGATATTCCTGTACCGCCGTACCACCGTTTGAACGATGGGGGGACGCAGAAGGATAAGGTAACCGTGCGACTGGAAGTGCACGGACAAGCAGCGAGGCCGTCGGGTTGGCAAATCCGCCCGGCATACAAGGTTGAGCTGTGATGTGGAGCCCGTAGGGCGAAGTACCGGATTTCACGCTGCCAAGAAAAGCCTCTAGTAAGGAGGTCGGCGCCAGTACCGTAAACCGACACAGGTAGGCGAGATGAGAATTCTAAGACGCGCGGGATAACTCTCGTTAAGGAACTCGGCAAAATGGTCCCGTAACTTCGGGAGAAGGGACGCTTATGGCAACATAAGCCGCAGTGAATAGGCCCAAACGACTGTTTAGCAAAAACACAGGTCTCTGCTAAATCGCAAGATGAAGTATAGGGGCTGACGCCTGCCCGGTGCTGGAAGGTTAAGGGGATGTGTCATCGCAAGAGAAGCACTGAACCGAAGCCCCAGTAAACGGCGGCCGTAACTATAACGGTCCTAAGGTAGCGAAATTCCTTGTCGGGTAAGTTCCGACCCGCACGAAAGGCGTAACGATTTGGGCACTGTCTCAACGAGAGACCCGGTGAAATCATAGTACCTGTGAAGATGCAGGTTACCCGCGACAGGACGGAAAGACCCCATGGAGCTTTACTACAGCCTGATATTGAGGCTTTGTACGCGATGTACAGGATAGGTGGGAGTTTGTGAAGCCGGAGCGCCAGCTTCGGTGGAGACATCCTTGGGATACCACCCTTTGCGTATAGAGTCTCTAACTCGCAGCCGTGATCCGGCTGGAGGACCGTGTCAGGCGGGTAGTTTGACTGGGGCGGTCGCCTCCTAAACAGTAACGGAGGCGCCCAAAGGTTCCCTCAGAATGGTTGGAAATCATTCGTAGAGTGCAAAGGCAGAAGGGAGCTTGACTGCGAGACCTACAAGTCGAGCAGGGACGAAAGTCGGGCTTAGTGATCCGGTGGTTCCGCATGGAAGGGCCATCGCTCAACGGATAAAAGCTACCCTGGGGATAACAGGCTGATCTCCCCCAAGAGTCCACATCGACGGGGAGGTTTGGCACCTCGATGTCGGCTCATCGCATCCTGGGGCTGGAGTAGGTCCCAAGGGTTGGGCTGTTCGCCCATTAAAGCGGTACGCGAGCTGGGTTCAGAACGTCGTGAGACAGTTCGGTCCCTATCCGTCGTGGGCGCAGGAAATTTGAGGAGAGCTGTCCTTAGTACGAGAGGACCGGGATGGACGCACCGCTGGTGTACCAGTTGTTCCGCCAGGAGCATCGCTGGGTAGCTACGTGCGGACGGGATAAGTGCTGAAAGCATCTAAGCATGAAGCCCCCTCCGAGATGAGATTTCCCTTTGAGCAATCAAGAAAGACCCCTCAGAGACGATGAGGTAGATAGGTCATGGGTGGAAGCACGGCGACGTGTGGAGCTGAATGATACTAATCGGTCGAGGCTTTGATCTAGAAA
>NZ_SJUU01000024.1:0-5398 GCF_004337115.1 Exiguobacterium sp. SH3S3 | reverse complement strand
TATTCCCGTTAACGAAATCATCGGATCTTTTAATCTTGCGTGAAATAAAAACTCCACGCAATGATGACGACGTTCTCAAGCCGAAGTTCAAAAAACGAACAAAAATCATCCGATTTCACAAACTTTTTAGACGGATATTGTTCCGAATCATGTTCGAATTGAATTTCAAAAAAGACATTTTGATTTTCCAGTATTGGAAAATCAAAATGTCTTTTTGTATTTCGTTTTTTTCGTCAATTTAAATAAATACATATATGAAGAAACTTTTCTAGTAACATCTTACTGTTGACAACCAGTAAAAAATAGCATACGATAATAGAGGGTAATTATACCCTTATATCAAAGGTCTTGGTGAGAAGGGAGAAAAAAATGGTAAAAAAAGGCGAAATGAAAATAAAAAAGACCTCAAAATGTAGTTTCGCGACCACACAGAGAGGTTTTAGGACTTATAGATAAATTTTTTGATTGGCATTGAAAAATATATCATATGTCCCTCTCTCTCTACAAATAATTTTATGAGAAGAAAGGGTTTTTATAATGAACATTGAAAAAAAGATTAGGTTTTGTGACAGAGTCGGGATTAAGGAAAGTGAGGAAAATCTAGAGTTTCTAGATGTATACCTCAACCACGATTTAAAGTTCTTCGTGGATCCTGTACTTATAAGACAGGCTGCCAAAGAAGAAGGTCCGTATCAGTATCTCTACAAACGGATGGTCTTGAATATCGATAGTTTCTTCGGGGAAATCGCTAGAATGACTATCGCTTCGGAATCGTTGAAAGATAGCGGTATTTTAAAACGTTCGGGCGAAACTCAAGCGACACACTTGGGTTATTCTCGGGTTAACAGTTCAGGGCGTGGTAGTTCGGAACAAATCCTCTTGGAAGTTTTCGATTTTGTACGGGCTAATGATTTAATCGAGAAAAAAGTGATTTTCTCTTTAGATCAGACGCCTGTATACGTTCCAAACTTCAGAGAAGACAGAATGTCTGATTTGATTATCAGTTTGATTCGATATGAGTTGGCTGAATTTAGTTACATCCAAAGCGAGAAGCACAATCTGGTCGACGCGTTCGTGACTACAGAACCGGTACCTGTCGGTTACTGTTGGGATGCTGAGTCTAAGACTTGGGTTAAAAAAACTTACAGACTTCTTAACCCTGATGCTGAACCAGTTTTGCTTATCCCGAGAAGGATTTTAGGAAAGAGTTTGATTTATTCGCCGACGCGATATCTTTCTATGGTTTTGGGAGAGAAACAAGAAGAGTACAGAAACTCAGGGTCACCTTATAATGGTAAGGGCAAAGACGGTGAAGTGAAGCCTCCGCCAAAGAAACTTATCGCTAGGGTTGAAGTGGACGCGGAAGGTCTTAGAGTTAAAGAGTATCTGCTCCGAAACTCCAAATATTTCACTCGATTCGAACGCGGTTCGGTTCATCTCGCCGCGAGGAACCCGGAAGGTTTGTCTGTGAAAGTGATTGAAGATATGAGGAAGAAACAGGACGAATAACGTGGATGGGTATGTAGCGCTGAACTTAGTTCAGCGCTTTTTATTCGAACAAGAACCATGTCTTTATTGCGTAAAAAGATGTCTTTGTAAAACTTGCTATTACGCTGAACGCTTCGACATATCGGCGTCCATTTTTAGTGTTTTTCTTTTCATTTCGCTTTTTCAAATCGCATCGACTCCTCTGTATTTTATTAGGAAATGGCCGTTTCTCTAATAGAAATATACTGTGGAATCAATCGTTAAGTCAGCTTTTTATTGCTCAACCTCGTTCGAGCCCGCGATTCCCAATTTGATTTTATGAGATCCCAAGAGCATAAGGGGAAACTGCTATCACTTTCCGTGATAGCCCAGGCAGGGCCTGGGGTTTCTGTGATATCATCAAAAGTCCAAAAATGGCACGAAATGTGCCAGTAAAAACACGAAAGTGGCACAAAAAGTGCCACTTTTTTTATTCGTCATTTGCGTCCATATACAACTTAAAAATGAAATTCCGTCGCGCTTCCCGTTGTGCTCTTGTCTTGATGTACGGATTCTCTTTTTCGTATTCGATGATGTCGCTTTCGAGGAAGAGTGCCGTCCGATTGTTCGCGACATATTGCACTGGGAGAGGGAATTTGTTCTCTCCTTTTTTGTCGTGCAGACTTTGTCTCGGCATATCCCAACGAAGAGAAAGGTCGGCGATCGTGAGTAGTTTTGGTATGTCGTTTGGTTTGGTCATTCGTGGTCGCTGCATGTTGTTTTCATCCCTTCACGAGATATCGAAGATAAGGAGTGCCCATTTACATACTGACACTTGTCAGGCAGTATTTATGGTCTCCTGTTCAGTCGGAAAAAGCAACAGCTTTAGCTAAAGGTTTTTGGAAGAATACTGAAATAACGTATTGTCAGAAAAATCAAGAAGGCGTACAATAGGCAGTAACAAAATACGGACGGAACAACAAAAAACGCCACTTCTCCTATCAACCTGTCGCCAAACGGGTTGATGATCATCGAAGTGACGCTTTTGAATAGCGAGTGCTCAGAACACTTGCTATTGAACCGTTGAAGTCACTGGTCCGTGACTTCAACTTAGATGCACCTATCATACTAAGGAAACCTGGAACATTCAAGGTTTTAGTATAAAAAAGGGCGTCGTTCAGTAGCGAGTTTTACGAAACTCTCTATTCGGACGACGTCCTTTTTCTATTGGTTTTTACATATCAGAGTTCTGCACTCACTCTTAAAACGAGTAGGTCCATCTAGCCGACGCAACAAAGTAGATCGGTCACCACGGCGGTTCCAGCAGGTGGTGTGACGTTAGCAGGGGAAGGACGGAAAGCCCTGTACATAGCCTAAGTCCCTTCTGGGATATGGTAAAGATCGTTGAGAGGTTCAGACGGGGTCATATGGTACGACCGGAGGCAGTCCCACGACAAACGGTGGGGGAGTTCCTCGTAGGCGGCTGTATGATTGCTGTGACACGACGCAGGACGGCTCTGGCCGTCGTGCAGTGGGTTATGTGACGAGTCGCCGAAAGGCAGCAAGGTAGGGCGTGGAAACGCCTTGTGTGCGCGATAGGAGCGCAGCGAGTCACATGTCGGGGTTGAGACACCCCGGAGTCTTGGAACGCCTAGACATACGGATACCTCGTCTTGCACTAGACGGAGAACGTGGTGGGCAGATTTTAACCGCATCCTTTTTCGAAGGGGTTAGTCTGCCCATCCAGCCGTTTCCTTTCTTCCCTACCGGAGTGTGCCCGGTGCGCCCTTTGGTTTCAAGTCTTTTTCTTTCCAAGTTCTAAAAAGAAAAGAACAACAAGCAAACAGATCAGCGAGGAAGCAAGAGAAGATGCAAATTCATACGTGGCACGAGGAACACGAGCCTAGCGCAGTCTGGCGACGGGTTCCGCATGTGCCCCGACAAGCGAGCGAAGGCGTGAACGCCGTAGTGAAGTGCGTTCAGCAGAGAGAAAAAGGACCTGGAGAGGGTCGCCCGAGACATCCGACAGGATGCCAGGGCGATCCAGAAGGACGAACAAGAAGGGATTAGCCTCGGAAGCTTAGAATAAAAAAAGGTAAGAGGGAAGGTTAGTTAAAAGTTAGGAAGGAAGGTATGTGGCTATGAAGAACATGGAACTGACGATCTTTGAGGTCACCAAGTTGAATGAGGACATGAAGTTCCTCGATTTGGCGAAAGAACATGCGCCAGTGGGCAAAGAGAAGCTTCGCGAGGCGTTGAAGTCGGCTGGTGCGACGTTCGACCAACGAACGAAACGGTGGCACATCGACCGCAGCCATCCGAATGCGGACAAGAAAGTGCTCGATTTCGTGCAATCGAGTCGTGTCAGTGCGCCGAAACCGAAGAAAGTCGCGTCTGAGCCGTTAAAGATCGACCCGGTCACGGGGCAGTCCCAGTTGGACGACGATTATTTCGCGATCGAGACGAGGCCCGAACAGATTGTCCGGAAGAAGGTCTCTTTGGATATGGATGCATTTTTACATAAGCAGTTGAAGCAAATTGCTTTAAAGAATGACATGAAACTCTATGAATTAGTCGAAGGCGTGTTGCGTAATTACGTTTCTACTAAATAAAGGTTCTAGCTAAGTTTGTATAGACTTAGCTAGAACCTTTATTAGTTATTTGTCGATTGAAATCTTTCTTTCAATGTTCTGATCGCATCAGGGTCGGCTGATGAAGCCCGCCATTTCAGAGCGTTTTCTGTTCTTCTACGATTTAATGCTTTTTGTTTTAAGGCATTCATTTTTTTGTAATCATAGTCGATTTCGACTTGGATTTTTTGTTCATCAATGTCTATAAGTGAATTCTTTATAGCATTTCTTTCTTTTATTCCTTGTATAATTTGAGCATTTTTAATTGCTCTGTCTAGAATGTTGTCTAACTCTTTTAAGTCTCTGGGAGAAAGGTAATCAGTGATTTTTTCGTTTTTAGTTGTCATAAAAATCAACTCCCTTTTAATAAATCTTGAAATTTTTATACATCATCAAGGATATTGAATATCCGTTTCATTATGTCGTCTTCTGTATAACCTTCGTGCTGTAAATTGCGGTAAAACTCTGCTTCATCCTCTGTCATTAGGTCCATGCTCTGTAATTCATCCAACAATTCGTCCAATTCGTCAGATTCTTGAGGACCTCCGCCGCCTATCTCTAAAAGTTCTTCAGGTAAAAACGTTGGTAAAGGGAGTCCCTGGAGTTCTTGGATGATGTGAGTATTTTGTTCTTCCCTAACTTTTAGCAGGGGTGATAGTTCTACGTCTAACATCTTTTCAGAGTTGTTATCGTCGGCTAAAGCACTACGTTTTAGAAAAGCGAAACCACTTAAACCTGCTATAACGGCAATAGAAAACGTCTGCAATTCACTCGCTGATGGATTGAAAGCATTGACGGCGATCATACCCGATACTCCACCGACGAAAAAATGTACCATTGCAGCCTTAAATCTGAAAAACCTTGAACGCCACGTGTTTGTTTTTTGCGCTTTTTGTTCATGATCTGTAGTCGGAGTGAATTCAAGTTCGTTTTTCCTTTCAACTATCGATGAAGAGTTGTTTATATAGGACATCAAAAATAAAGATATCCCGCCAACTCCACCGTACAAAAAAGGCCTAATGAAAAACCAGACATCAAGATAATTCAGTGTGAATCCTTCCCAAAACTGCGACCAGTTCATATTCTAGCATCCTCCGAGGCGACATCATTTTCTTTATTATCGGTGATTTTATCACCATAAACCACTCTAAAAACTACATAACGCATATAACACTATTCCCGTTAACGAAATCATCGGATCTTTTAATCTTGCGTGAAATAAAAACTCCACGCAATGATGACGACGTTCTCAAGCCGAAGTTCAAAAAACGAACAAAAATCATCCGATTTCACAAACTTTT
>NZ_SJUU01000023.1:0-12150 GCF_004337115.1 Exiguobacterium sp. SH3S3 | reverse complement strand
CATCACCCTCTCAAAAGAAAAAACAGGATAAGGGCAAGGAAAAAGAGCGATTGTCCCGACTTGAGTCGGTCCAATCGCCCTTTTTTCTGTTCACGCTCGGATAGAGCGGAGGTTTTTCAGTGCCCTCAGCGAAGCGGGATGTGGTTTCTCACGATTGATACGGCAATCTGGAGTTCGGTTTGTCCACCTTGAAGTGGAACGTTTAAATCAAAACGTCCCCATTGTTTAAAGTCGCCTAACTCTGAAAACGCGGGTGGGTCCTGGTGATCCAACTTCATGACCTCCAATCGTGTGTCTCTCTTCTTCCTTAGTATAACTTCTTTTCTATAAAAGACGTGTAAAAATATTGGTGTGGGTATAACCGACTGAACGAATTCTGTTCCGTTGCTATTGTTTTTCTATATTATGCCAAAAGATTCCTTTATTAAAAAGCAAAAGGCGGTGGAAAAACACGATCGGCTTAAATGCCAATCGTGTTCATTGATGAACCGCTTCTTTTAAAGTTGGTAATTCACAGATGAACGTGCTGCCTTCACCGTAAATCGATTCGACGTGTAGGTGGCCTTCGTGTGCTTTAGTGATTTCCTTACAGATGGCAAGGCCAAGCCCGGTCCCGCCGATTTTACGACGGTCCGAATTGTCGACACGATAAAATTTTCCGAATAAGTTCGGCAGAGCGGACGAAGGGATGCCGATCCCGTTATCGCGTACTTTTATGACGACTTGATCGTCGATCCGTTCGAGCGAGACGAGGACGTTGCCGCCTTCTGGTGAGTATTTGATGGCGTTGCTGAGCAAGTTGCCGAGTAGTTGTTGCATCCCGCCGAGATCTGCCTCGATATGAAAATCTTGGGCCGAGTCGGCGTCGAGGTGAATGTGGTGCAGGTCGGTCGTCTCTTGATAGAATGTGATGCTGTCACGTGCTAGTGTATACAAATCGACATGTTCCCACTCGAACGTCTGTTTTCCGGCCTCCATCTTTTGAAGGTCGAGGAAGTCGCTGACCAAGTAGGAGAGGCGTTTCGCCTCGTCATGAATCGTCTTCAAATACAATTCGCGGCGGCTGTCTTTCAAATTACGTTCGAGCATCAATTCTGTGAACCCGTAAATCGATGACAGCGGCGTCCGTAATTCATGAGACACGGTCGAGACGAGCTCGGACTTCATTCGGTCGATTTCGGTTTCGGCCGTCACATCACGTAAGACGAGCATCGTTCCGTGAAGCGTCTCGTCCCGGTAAATACTCTCCGCATACACTTGGAGGTGACAATCCCCCTGGTCAAGCGAGATCGAAAGTCCGTCTACCGGAGGGTCTTGGTTGAAGACGCGTTCGATATAGTCGATGAACAACTCACGTTGGTCGACGCGTTCGGCCAACTGTTCGATATCGATCGAGACGGTGGCCAATTCCTCATAGCCTTTGTATTCGAACTGAAGCTCATCGAACATGCGCACGAAAGCCCGGTTACCGACGACGGTCTGTTCTTCATAGTTCAAGTAGAGGATCGCTTCGCGCACCGAGTTGATCAGTTGGGCCGTCTCTTTCCGGTCTTGTTGCATCTGACTGTAAAGGCGCGTCCGTAGCAAGGAAATCGCTAATTGATTCGCGAACGCGTTCAATTCCGACTTTTCGCTCGCATCGAACTGTTCGTCATAACAAGCGAGATAGAGGCACCCGATCATCGTGCCGTCAGACGGATCCTTTACCGGGATGGCCGTCTCGTGGATATAGTAAGGATAGTTGTGAACATCGTCGGCAATTTTTTTCGACGTCGCCTCGAGTGCTTGTGAGGTCATGGTACGTTGTAATAGATATGATTTTTCGATTAAGCTCTCTTGTTGTTCCTCGGTCATTCCGTTTGGGACGACCGAATGGATTTCTCCGTCTTTGACGAGCAGCAACGCGCCGAATTCTGCTTGGGTCAACGAGACGATTTTTTCGATGACCGACGAGTAATCGAACAGCGATTCCTTTGAGGCGAGCACTTCAATTAATTCGTTTCGGGATTGTAGTTTGATCTCGTTTTGTTTTGATTCCTCGAGCACTTTTTGCATCTCTTGTTGCTTCGTGTGCATGTTTTCATTTTGAGCAGACGTCCGTTTAATGAGCGGTCGCCCGATTAATAAAATAGCTCCGATAAACATGGCTAACCCGACTACCCAGATCCAACGTAGCGACATCAGTTCGCTTGACGAGACAGTCCCGTCTCGAACGAACCAAGCTCCGATCCCGGTCAAGACGAGGCTGGCGATACATACTCCGTATAAGATGCGGAGTATTTGGCGACTGTCCAATTGTTCAACCCACTTGCTCATAATTCTCTCTACTTCCTTCCATATCTAAAAACCACTTCACTTCATTCATTCATCAAATAATCGAAATATACATAAAGAGAAATCGTCTGATTTTTCTTTTTATCTAATTAATATATCTAGACAGATTTACCCCTAATTTAATGATCCTACACATTCCGATGCGCTTACGTTTGACATCGTCCATTCGAAACAGCTAGCTTGAAAGTAACAATATGATGAAAGAAGAGGTGGGCTATGTTATCAATCGATCCGACTGCATTGACTGAACGAGACACGTATAAATTTTTAATCGGGAGCATCGTCCCGCGGCCGATTGCTTTTGTGACGACGCGCAACGGTGATGTCATCAATGCTGCCCCGTTCAGTTACTTTAATATCATCGCGTCAAACCCTCCGCTCGTCTCGGTGTCCATCCAACGGAAAGACGGCGTCATGAAAGATACGGCTCGGAATGCAGTTGCGACGGAAGAACTCGTGATTCATATCGTCGATGAGACGAACGTCGCACTCGTAAATGAGACGGCGGCGAACCTAGGGCCGGAGGAAAGTGAGCTCGACCGGACGACGTTCACGCTCGAACCGAGTGACGTGATTGAAACGCCGGGTGTCAAAGAAGCGAAGATCCGGATGGAGTGTAAACTTCATCATCACGTTCCGATTGAACATGACGGAAAAGTGACGGCCGATGTTTTAATCGCCCGTGTCGTCCGTTTTCATGTCAATCCCGAATTGTATCAAGCCGGGCGCGTCGACCTAGCGCAATTGGCACCGATTAGCCGTCTGGCCGGCGATTTTTATGCCAAAATCGGGGAACAGTTCGAGATTGAACGACCTAAATAATCTGGCAGGCGCCCGCTCGTTTTGGAGAGAGGGCGCCTGTTTTCGGGTAAAGAACGGAAAGCCGATTCGCACGAGGTATTTCTTTCATTCAAGCGGCTCAATATGTCACAATAAAATCAGAACATTCGAATTTCGGAAGAGACAGGAACAAGAGAAAAAGGGGAGTCGGCCATGTCTTATCGTCCAGCCATTCAATCGATCATCACCGCCATTGAGACGGTGATCGTCGGAAAAGAAGATGTCATCGCGAAAAGTTTGACTGCTTTGCTTGCCGGAGGTCACGTGCTGTTAGAAGATGTCCCGGGTGTCGGGAAGACGATGCTCGTCCGTGCGTTCAGCCGTGCCATCGACCTTAACTTTAAACGCGTTCAATTCACTCCAGACATGCTCCCGTCCGATTTGACGGGCATCTCGATGTATAACCAAAAGACGAAAGAGTTTGAATATCGTCCCGGTCCGCTTATGGGAAACATCGTCCTAGCCGACGAGATCAACCGGACGTCACCGAAGACGCAGTCGGCGCTCTTAGAGGCGATGGCGGAGCGCAGTGTGACCGTTGACGGCGAAGTGAAGATTCTTCCGTCGCCGTTCTTCGTCATGGCGACCCAAAACCCGATCGAGCATGAAGGGACGTATCCGTTACCGGAAGCCCAACTCGACCGTTTCCTTCTCAAAATCGAGATGGGCTATCCGTCATTCAATGAGGAGATTGCCTTGTTGACCCGTTTCGAGAAGGCAGAACCGCTAGAAGCGTTGCAAAGTGTCATCTCGAAAGAAGAAGTGGAACAGATGCAGCGTGAAGTACGCGACGTCCACGTCTCGAGCGCGGTCAAGCAGTATATCGTCCGCTTGATTCATGAGACGCGGAACGACCCGTTCACATACCTCGGCGGAAGTCCGCGGGCGACGCTCGCTCTAATGAAAACGGCTCAGGCGTGGGCATACATCCATAACCGTGATTTCGTCTTACCGGATGACGTCAAGGCGCTCGCGGGAAGCGTGCTCGGGCACCGGGTATTGTTGACGGCGGAAGCGCGCTATAAAGGGAAGACGTCAGAGCAACTCGTCAAAGGGTGGCTCGACACACTTCCTGTCCCGATGGATCGCGAGGTCAAGGAAGTATGAAAAATTGGATGAAGCTGTTCCTCGTTTGGGCGGCGGCATTCGGACTTTATGCGTTCGCTCGCATCGAAGGGAGTATCGTCGCGTCGACGCTATGGTGGTCATTTTTCGTCTTGACCGTGTACTGGACGCTGTTCATGGTGTATCCGGTCACGGCGGCGAACGTATCTCGTCGCGTCACGACAAAACGCCTCGTCTCCGGGCAGACGATGGACGTGGCACTTCGAATCGAACGGAAGTACCCGTTCCTCGTCGGTGTCGTCACGCTCGAAGAGACACCGCCACCGCGCTTGGCCGAGGTGACGGATCCAATCGTGATCCCGGTCGATCGTTTCTTTCGACGCAGTGAGACGGTCCATTATGAAGTGGAACACATTAAACGTGGCATTCATGTGTTTGACCGGACGCTTTTTCACGTGCGTGACGTCTTTGGGTTATTCGACCGTAAACGGACGCTTCGGATTGAGACGGTCGTCGAAGTCTCCCCGGCTGAACTTCCTTTCGATTTGCCGCGCGATGAACACGTCGGCGGACGGGGCGAGCAATATCGGCGCACCCGGACATATACCGAAGTCGCCAACACGACGAGCGGTGTCCGTGAGTATGCGGCCGGAGACCGTATCGGCCGGATCGATTGGAAAGCGTCGGCCCGTCGAGACAACTTGATGACGAAGACGTTCGACCAAGAGCAAGAAAAGAAACTATCGCTCGTATTCGTGCCGTCGGCTTCGGCCGGGCATGAGGAAGCGTTCGAACGTTCGCTATCACTGCTCGTCGGGGCGATTCGGCAACTCGAGCGCAAAAACTTGCCGTTTGAACTGTACGTCATCGAAGAGCAAGTCCGCTTGTTCCACTTGCCGGACCAAAGTGCCGAGCTTGGGCATTATCTGTTGACGGCGACGCCGGAACCGGAAGGCCGTCTCGTCGAGCGGGTCAAGCGCAACTTGCCGCAAGAGACGGGCAACTTGATTTTGATCAGCCCGTTTGAGACGAAATGGGTGCGCGAACTCATGCATGAGACCCAAGGTAGCTATCATCTCTATACGGCGAATGAGGTGACGACATGACCGAGTGGGTGAAGCGAATTGTTTATACGGCGCTGGCCGCTTACTTGTTGTCATTTTGGGTTGAACCGATCGTCGGAAGCACGACGTTTGATGTGAACTGGCCATTTTTATTTTTGCTGCTCGTGCCGATGTTTGCGAGCCTGCTCCCTTGGTACGGCTTTATCGCTGTCGTCGTCCTCAACTTTTTTACTGTCCTCTACATTTATCACGGCAGTTTGCTCGACTGGTTCGGGCTATGGCTCGACGACTTGACGGGCGTATTGAGCGGGGCGCTGCCTGAAGAAGCCATTTTCTTCTCGGCGATGGCGCTCATCGGTGTCTTGTTTGCCATCTTGGTCGGCCGGACGTATCCGAGCTACGGCTTCGTTCTCGGAATGATCGTGTCGACACTTGGGTTGATGGCGTATTTTGACACGTGGACGCTCTATGATGGTGAAAGTAACATCCTATTCGCCATCTTGGCATCGCTCTTCCTCTTGTTCGTGACCGATGTGGCGAAGCGTCCGAGCAAATCGCTCGTCCGTTACGTCAGCATCGGCCTGCTCGCGGCGGTCGTCATCGTGCTCGGCAGTGTGTCTCCGACAATCGAAGGGGACTGGTCCGATCGGGTGACGACGAGTTTCCAAAACGCTTTGAACGAGGGCGGTTCAGGGAGCGGCCGCGTCGGTTACGGCGTGAACGACGAACAGCTCGGCGGTCCGTTCGAACAAGATGACGGCATCGTCTTCATCGCCCGTGGTGTGCCGGCCCGCTATTGGCGCATCGAGGCGAAAGAGATTTACACGGGTAAAGGATGGGTCGAAGCCCCTGTCCTCGATTCTGACTATAACCGGGGGCAACTCGTCGACGATGAGGTCGATACGACCCCGGAGCAGGCGTTGCTCCGATTTGACCGCCGCCAGTCGTTCGTTCCGTATGGCGGGGAGTACCCGCAGGCGGCAGAGACGGAGAGTGGGAAGGAGTTCCTCGTCGGAGACATCGAAGAGTCGTTCCCGAATGAGACAATCCACATTCGACCTTCCGGAAAAATCGTATTCGATAATGACGGACAAGTGACGCCGGAGACGATTCAGTTGCGATACAGCGTTCCTGCATTTACAGAACAACAACTCGAACTGAACGAACCGGTGATGACGTTGACGGATGAGGAACAACAAGCCTATTTGCAGTTGCCGGAAACGCTACCGGACCGGGTCCGTGATTTAGCGGTCGAGATTATGGCCGACAGTGAGAACCCATACGAACAAGCTCAAGCGATCCAAGCCTTCTTTCGGTCAGGTGAGTTCCAATATGATACGGAAGATGTGGCGACCCCGGAAGGTGAGACCGACTATGTCGACCAGTTCTTGTTCGATACGCTCGTCGGGTATTGTGATAACTTCTCGACGTCAGCTGCCGTGCTCTTGCGGGCGAACGGTGTACCGACACGATGGGTGAAAGGCTTTACGATGGGGGATACACGCGGAGTCATCCAAGGTGAGGAAGAATATACGGTCCGAAACCGCCACGCCCACTCGTGGGTCGAGTATTTCGTGGAAGGGGCTGGTTGGGTGCCGCTCGAGGCGACGATCAGTTTCTCTGACGCCAACTTGTTGCAAGTCGAGACGGAATCGGGCATCCGAGCAGATGATCCAGTGGCGAACGACCCTCAGGCGAACCAAAACAATCAACAGACGAACCGTCCGCAAGAAGACTTGGCGCTCGACGACGTCGCGACAGGTGAGACGGCGACCGAGTCGTGGAACATACCGGTTTGGGCTTGGGTGCTCATCGTGTTCGCAGTCGCCTTGCTCGTCTGGAACCGCAAGTCACTCGAACGGTTGATTATGGTCCTCTGGTGGACGAGACGTCCGCTCAATGAACCACGGCTCGTGGCGATGCATCGTTATCTCGTGAAACGGCTTCGCGGCGCCGGATTTAAAGTTGAGGGCCGGACGCCGTCCGAGCTCGCGGCCGAAGTCGATGCGTACTACGAATCGGACGAAATGACGCGCCTGACGCGCTTGTTCGAACAGAGCCTTTACGCCGATCAAACTCCGAATTCAAAATATAAAGAATATTGGAAAATCATGATTCGCCGAATTATGAGTTGAAGTGAACGGGTGCATACAGTAAGATAGACGCATTAGTTAGACAATTGAACAAAGCATTCCTTCGTATATACTCGCGAATTGGCGCGAGAGTCTCTACCGGACCACCGTAAATGGACCGACTATGAAGGAGCACGTTTCGTATACAGAAAAAAGGGCGTGCTTCTTCTTCGGTTTGGTGAATCCGTGGGAGAGGCTCGCTCTTTTTTTGAGATGAAGGCAGAAAGGTGGAGGTTTTGTGAAGATAGAACAAGAAATGATTTTGGTGCTCGACTTTGGAGGACAATACAATCAGTTGATCACACGCCGAGTGCGTGACCTTGGGGTGTACAGTGAGCTTCATTCCCATAAGATGACCGCTGCCGAGATTCGTGAACTTGCCCCGGCCGGTATTATTTTCTCGGGCGGACCGAACAGCGTTTACGCGGAAGGTGCGTACCGCTGCGATCCAGAAATCTTTGAACTCGGTATCCCGATCTTTGGGATCTGTTACGGCATGCAGCTGATGACGCATCACTTTGGTGGACGCGTCGAACGTGCGGCCCACCGCGAGTATGGGAAAGCGACGCTGTTCTCGACACCTGAAGCATCTGCCCTTTACACAGGCTTGCCAGTTGAGCACACGGTTTGGATGAGCCACGGTGACCTCGTCATGGAAGCACCTGAAGGGTTCATCGTCGATGGGACGAACCCGTCTTGCCCGGTCGCCTCGATCAAAAACGACGACCTCAAAATGTATGGTGTCCAGTACCATCCGGAAGTACGTCACTCGGAGTACGGCAACGACATCTTGAAAAACTTCATCTATGAAGTGTGTGGTGCCAAAGGCGAGTGGTCGATGGAGAACTTTATCGACATCGAAGTCGAGAAGATCCGTGAGATCGTCGGCGATAAACAAGTCCTCTGCGCCTTGTCTGGCGGTGTCGACTCATCTGTCGTCGCAGCACTCGTCCATCGCGCGATTGGAGACCAGTTGACGTGTATGTTCGTCGACCATGGTTTGCTCCGGAAAAACGAGGCGGATAGCGTCATGAAGACGTTTGCTGACGGATTCAACATGAAAGTCATCAAAATCGACGCGCAAGAACGCTTTATGGCGAAATTAGCCGGCGTCTCTGATCCGGAACAGAAGCGGAAAATTATCGGCAATGAGTTCATTTACGTGTTTGACGAAGAAGCGTCTCAACTCGTCGATATGGACTTCCTTGCCCAAGGGACGCTTTACACGGATATCATCGAGAGCGGTACCGACACGGCGCAGACGATCAAGTCGCACCATAACGTCGGTGGCCTGCCTGAAGATATGAACTTCACGTTGATCGAGCCGCTCAACACGCTATTTAAAGATGAAGTACGGGAACTTGGGACAGAACTCGGTCTTCCTGAATACATCGTTTGGCGTCAGCCGTTCCCGGGACCGGGTCTTGGAATTCGCGTCCTCGGTGAAATCACGGAAGAGAAGCTCGAAATCGTCCGCGAGTCTGATGCGATCCTTCGCGAAGAAGTGAAGAAGGCTGGACTCGAACGTGATATCTGGCAGTACTTCACCGTTCTCACACCGATCCGTTCGGTCGGGGTCATGGGTGACGAGCGGACGTACGACTATGCGGTCGGCGTTCGTGCCGTGACGTCGATTGACGGGATGACATCGGATTGGGCGCGCATCCCTTGGGACGTGCTTGAAAAGATTTCAGTTCGAATCGTCAATGAAGTCAGTCACGTCAACCGTGTCCTGTACGACATCACATCGAAGCCACCAGCGACAATCGAGTGGGAATAAACTTGAGCAGAGGGAACCCCTCTGCTTTTGTCTAATTCCGAACATTTAACGAAAAAATATTAATAAAATCCGTCATTTTGTTGACATTCAATTTTAACGCTGATAAGATAAAAACGTTCTTATTCATATCCGAACAATCAAATTAAATTTTGCCGTATAATATCGGGAATATGGCCCGAGAGTCTCTACGAAATCACCTTAAATGATTTCACTACGGCGAGACATATATAAGGGGACGTCTGTCCCTGTATGTTTCGCGTGGGGTCCTCGGTCATTGATCGGGGACCTTTCTCGTTTTACGGCGAGCCAAGGAGGAAAACCAATGAGCACACAGCTCAAGCAAGAACCGAAACATCAACCGTCAGAAAGCCGGATCGAACGTCACTTCCAGTTGAATGAACTTGGAACGAACGTGAAAACCGAACTCGTCGCAGGATTCACGACATTCCTCGCGATGGCGTACATCTTGTTCGTCAACCCGAACGTGCTCGGGGCTGCTGGGATGGACATGGGTGCCGTCTTCGTGGCAACCGGTCTCGTCGCACTTATTGGATCGGTCACGATGGGGCTATTCGCCAACTACCCGATCGCTATCGCGCCAGGTATGGGGCTTAACGCCTTCTTCGCCTACAGTGTCGTCATCGGGATGGGCATCCCGTGGCAGACGGCGCTCTCGGGTGTTCTCGTCTCAGGATTGTTCTTTATCGTGTTAACACTTTCAGGTATTCGTGAGACGGTCGTCAATGCGATTCCGGCTCCGCTTAAAATGGCGGTCGCCGCTGGTATCGGATTCTTCATCGCCTTCATCGGATTGAAAAACGCCGGTATCGTCGTCGCCAACGAAGCGACGCTCGTCGGTCTCGGTGCACTCGGTACAGGGACGACGCTTCTCTCGGTATTCGGTCTTGTCGTCACAGCGCTTCTCATGGTCCGAAACGTTAAAGGTGGTATCTTCATCGGGATGCTCGCGACAGCAATCGTCGGAATGATCTTCAACCTCGTCCCGACACCGACGGCGATCTCGGATATCGTCTCGATGCCGCCGAGCATGTCTTCAACGTTCGGTCAAGCATTCATCAACTTTGCGGACGTGTTCACGGTACAAATGCTCGTCGTCATCTTGACGTTCTTCTTCATCGACTTCTTCGATACAGCGGGTACGCTCGTTGCGGTCGCTCGTCAAGCGGGCATCATGAAAGACAACAAAGTACCGCGTGCGAGTAAAGCACTCATGGCTGACTCGACAGCTACAGTCGCTGGTGCGATTTTCGGTACGTCGACAGCGACATCTTACGTCGAATCGTCAGCGGGTGTGGCTGCAGGTGGCCGTTCTGGATTGACAGCAGTATTTGCGGGTCTCTTCTTCGGACTAGCACTCTTCTTCTCGCCACTTCTCGCAGTCGTCACGTCGGCAGTCACAGCCCCGGCGCTCATCATCGTCGGTGTATTGATGGCGTCAGCACTTCTCGATATCGATTGGAGAAAGCTTGAGATTGCGATCCCTGCGTTCATGACGATTCTCATGATGCCGCTCACTTCATCGATTGCGACCGGGATTGGGCTCGGGTTCATCCTGTATCCGCTCATGATGATGGCGAAAGGGAAGGCGAAAGAGGTTCATCCGATTGTGTACGGAATGCTCGTCATCTTCCTCGCATACTTCATGTTCTTGCCACACGCTTAAATGGCTAAGGCCGACTCGATTAGGAGTCGGCCTTTTTGTATGCAGTGTTTTCTGGCAGGAACGGATCATACATCGTGAGTGCGTGGTTTTCAGTGATGAACTCATTGCGTAGCAGTGTGCCGTCCTGTGAAATGACTTCTCGGAAAATTTGATTGTGCCGGATTGTCCCGCTCCACCACTCCTTTGTGAAATGGTGGTTTTGTTCGTATATTTTATAACTGACGGCCGGCGGGATGTCGGATCGCCATTCGCCGACAAGTTCATCTCCTTCTATATATAGAAGCAATTGATACGTTTGGGTTGTCTGATTCATAATTTGCAGATCGAGATAATTGTATGAACATGTCGCCCCGCTGCCGAACGGTTGGTCGCGTCTAGAGTCCGGGAATACATCGTAACTGTGCCGATAACGTTCGGTGACGGTGAGTGGGCTGTGCAGTGTGATCCAGTAAATCAAATTCGAAAGTTGACATAGGCCGCCCCCGACACCGGTAGTGACTTTGCCGTAGTGAAGGATCATGCCGTCGACATATCCTTTCCGTTTCGTCGGCCGCCCGATTGATTTCCAGTAAGATAATACTTCACCAGGGTGGACGATCAAGTTGTTAAGTTGCTTGATTGCGATGTTCAGGTTGATCACTTTGTTTCGTTGCATTTCCATATCGACATCACGGAGTCTTCTGTATAAAGGTGTGCGATGGGTGTGGATCAAATGAGGTAACGGCGCTTTACTTTTAGTGGACGCATAGTGCTTCTCGTCCGTCATCCATTCGAGACTTCGTTTGAGCGTATATGCTTGTGTCCCAGCCTAGATACGTAGGGGCGACCTGTGTTTTGGTTGGAGTTGCTGCATGTTGTGGCCACCTTCTGTGAATGAGTATAGGGAACGTATTCGAGTAGCGGAGAGTGATTCCTTCTTTAATGAAAAAGAGAAGAGAAATTTTTCTGAAGTTTTTTTAGAATAATGCTTGCCAGGCAGTTTGGGGGATGATATAGTTATCTCTGTTGCCAACAACGCTTTCGGAAAATGAGAAAAAAGTTGTTGACATGATTTAAAAAGAAATGTTATTATCATTTAGTCGCTAACGGCGACAGACGAACTTTGAAAACTGAACGATGAGGCAAAAAAAGTTTTACAAGTTTTGATTGAAGCGCAAGCTTCGTCATTTTCAAGAGCTATATCAAATTCTTTGGAGAGTTTGATCCTGGCTCAGGACGAACGCTGGCGGCGTGCCTAATACATGCAAGTCG
>NZ_SJUU01000022.1:0-16023 GCF_004337115.1 Exiguobacterium sp. SH3S3 | reverse complement strand
CATCACCCTCTCAAAAGAAAAAACAGGATAAGGGCAAGGAAAAAGAGCGATTGTCCCGACTTGAGTCGGTCCAATCGCCCTTTTTTCTGTTCACGCTCGGATAGAGCGGAGGTTTTTCAGTGCCCTCGTCCGCGGACGTGGATGTTTTATCAAGATTTCGTCAAACTGCCTTTGACCTGCTCATAAAACTCGTCCATCATGCCGGTACGGCTGCCGAGCTGACAGATGAGTTCGAGCGTTTCTTTATAGAACTTTTTGACGAGTCCTTTGTTTTTGACTTCCATCGACGCGAGCGTCTTGTCGAGGTTTTGGAGAATCTCTTCGATCTGGTTGTCTGAGTCCGGTTTGACGACCGTCATGTTATCCGGGATCTTGACGACTTTTTCTTGTTCCTGGTGACGGAACGAAGCACCGAAGCCAAGGTTCTCGATGAACAAGTGCGGCATCGCCTTCTGACCGAAGAATTGTTGGTGCCACTCGCTCGCTTTCATCGTGTCCATGTCTTGCT
This sequence comes from Exiguobacterium sp. SH3S3, assembly GCF_004337115.1. Classification (NCBI taxonomy): domain Bacteria; kingdom Bacillati; phylum Bacillota; class Bacilli; order Caryophanales; genus Exiguobacterium; species Exiguobacterium sp. SH3S3. The sequence continues at coordinate 15,515 of NZ_SJUU01000022.1, read as the reverse complement.
TGAACGTGGACGCCGTCGAGACGTATTTTTTAAACAGATCCGTCATGAACTTTTCGATGACCGGGATTTGCAGGGCGAAGACGTTTTTTAAGAGCGCGTCGAGCTGTGCGCGCGACAATTGGGATTCGTTTGACATGTCAGTTCCTCTTTTCTCTAATACGATATCTTTATCGTATGGGATTGGCGGACGGGCGTCAACGCATCCTAAAAAGTTTTTTCAGAATATTTAATGATTTGACGTTAATTTGTGCGATAATCGTCTCATGGCAGTCATCAAAGAGGAGTGAGTTCAACATGAATAAAACAGTAAAATGGGCCGTCGCGCTTGGCGTGACCGGTGCCCTCGTCGCAACGGTCGGTGTCGTCTCGTCACGCGGACGGACCGATGATACGTCACAGACGATCCGTGACCGCGACCTCGGCTACGAGATCATTCTCCCGTCGAAGATCGCCGAGGCGATCGAGCGCGGTGACGTCTATATCGAAAAAGCACAAGACGTCGTCGATATCGGCGATAAAAATAGCTACGGCACGTTCGACCTCTACTATAATGTCGAGGAGGGGGACGACCAACTGTTGTTCCACCTTGACTTGATCGACCGTGAGCTCTCGGAAGAGGCGTTCGCGACCGAAATCGGTTACGGCAACTATCTCGGCGCGAGCGACAAGACGTTCTTCTGGGTCGAACCGACCGAGGCCGTCCCAGGCGCTGAGGCGCATACGGATGAGATCGCGGAGCTGCTTGAGACGCTCCCAGAGCTCGAGTTCCGCACGTTATGAGTCAGCCCGCTTCGGCGGGCTTTTTCGATTATGCTACAATACAGTTGAGGTGATTCGTATGAATTGGACAGTAGAAGAAGCAAGACAGGCAGAACAGGTTTTAGCGCTCGAAGGAGCGGTCAACGCGCATGACGCGATCGACGTGAAAATCGGTCACGTCGCGGTCGGACAGAACGACTACGCCGTCTATGACGGTGAACAGTTGATCGGTTATTTGATGTTGTTCCCGTATCTCCCGAACGAGTATGAGGTCAACGCGCTCGTCCATCCGGACTACCGCAAGCAAGGCGTCTTCACGGCGCTCTTAGATGCGGCGAAACGCGACGCGAAAGAGAACGGTTGCGAGGCGTTCACGTTCGTCATCGACCGCAAGTCGGAGTCGGGCAAGGCAGTCGTCGACCACATTCAAGCGGCGTATCAGTTCTCGGAGTACAACCTCGTCTTGAAGAAGGCCGAGCTGTTCTTGAAACCGAACGAAGTGTCGCTCCGTGAGGCGACCGATGCCGACCGTCCCGTCATCATCGAGACGCTCAGTGAGGCGTTCGGTGACCCGGTCGATGTGACCGAGAACATCTACAGCCAAATCGACACGCCGGACCGCGTGACGTACATCGGTGAAGTTGAAGGGCGTCCCGTCGGTGTCATCCGCGCGCTATTGTCAGGTGACGATGCCGCGAGCATCCACGCGTTCGGCGTGCGGGCGAGCGATCAGGGTCAGGGCTACGGCACGAAGATGTTGAAGCAGATGGTCCAACAACTGTTCCGCATGGGACGCACGAAGCTCGAACTCGACGTCGAGACCGAAAACAAGGCCGCGCTCGAAATCTACAAGCGGGCCGGATTCGCAGAAAACGGCGGCTATGAGTTTTACTTGTTAGAACTGTGAGGTGAGAAAATGGTTCGGAATTTAAAATGGTTAGGCGCCGCCTTCGAGGCGTTGCTCGGCATCCCGGTGCTCGGTGGGCTGTTCATCATCAGTATGGGGTATTCACCGCTCGGATTCATGCTCGTGTTTCACATCGTCGTGTTGATCCTGTCGGTATCGCGGCTGAACAAAGTCTCGTTCGGCCCGATCGTCGGGATCACGGCGTCGGTGCTCGGCTTTATTCCGTTCCTTGGTATGTTCTTGCACTGGGTGGCGGCGATCGCGCTTGCGATCGATGCGCTCACGACGACCCGTGAACGGACACATGTGATAAAAGAAGACGACCGGTTTTAACGGACGCTCTCGAATTCGAGGGCGTTTTTTTCATTGACCAAAACTTCAAGTGAAAACGCTATACAAAAGCTTCCAAGTGGACGATATAGTAGGTGATGAATTACACAGAGGAGGAACTCATAGTGAAAGTATTTAAAAACTTTACGACTCAACTGCTCGCTTGGATCTTGGTCACATCGTTCATTACAGGCGGGGCGGTTGGGTTCATCACGCTTCAATTAACTGAGCTCGAACTAGCTAAAGGTCAGGTCATGCTCGTCGGGACGGCTGTGGCCTTGCTCATTTCAGTACTAGGTGGGGTCGTCATTTACTTGATCGCCCGTCGCCCGCTTAAAGCGATTGAGTTAGCGTCAGACAAGGCGGTCGAGGTCGGCAACGGCGACTTGACGGTCGTGTTCGCGAGTGAGACGACGAGCGACCGCTCGGAGATGGGACGTCTGCTTCTGTCGATGGACAACATGGTCGAACACCTGCGGGAACAAGGGACGAACATGCGCTATACGGCGGACCAATTGACGGGTTCTGCGCAAGAGATCGCGGCAGCGGTCCAAGAAGGCAACACGGCCGGCGAAAGCATCCGTTCGGCGATGAACGCCTTGAACAAGATGCTTGAAGATAACGTCAGCGCGACTTACAGCTCGATGGACCTGCTCGGTGCCGTCGCCCGGACGATGGAGAACATCCGTAAAGAGATGGGCTCGGCGCTCGAATCGGCGAGCGAGATGCAACAAGAAGCCGAGAGCGGGAAAGGTTTGGCCTCGTCGTCGGTCGATGCGATGCATGCGATCGCTGGGAAAGTCGAACAGTCGTCGACACTCAATAGTCAATTGACGGAGAAGACAGGTGAGATCTCACGCATCACGGACGTCATCAGCGACATCTCGGCACAGACGAACTTGCTCGCACTTAACGCGTCGATCGAGGCGGCACGGGCCGGTGAGCACGGACGCGGTTTCGCGGTCGTCGCAGCCGAAGTCAAAAAGCTCGCCGAGCAGACGGCGAACTCAACGCAAGAGATCACCGATTTGATCGTCGACGTCAAACGTTTGGTTGGCGACACGTCGTCATCGATGGCAAACGTGAAAGCGGAAGTCGAGACGGGTGTCGGGCTTGTCGAGAAAGCAGGCGGCGCGTTCGCGACGATCCACAGTTCGGCGAACGAAGTGTACAGCCACGTCCATTCAGTCGATGCATTGCTTGATGAGTCACGTGGACAGATCGATTCGGTCGTCACAAACTCGGCCGGCATCGTTGGCATGGTCGAAGAGGCGTCACGCTACGCGACGGAAGTCACGTCGGCGGCGAGCCAACAGGCGGCAAGCCTTGGTGAAGTGAACGGTGCGATGACGGAGCTCGTCCGTGTCGCGGAGAGTTTGCAGAACGAGACGGAGATGGTTAAAGTGTCGAATAATTAATTCAATATTGTTTGTTCGAATCAAATATTTGTTAGAAAGATTATCGGAAATTTAAAACAATTTAAAACAGAGGACTGTTATCCAAATAGAGATAACAATCCTCTGTTTTATTGTGTGGTTCATTGAAAAACAGTTTTAGTAATGAAAAGAAAAAAGAAGGAGACAATCATATCTCCTTCTTTAAACGTTAAATTTGATTAATAAATAAAGCGTGGGATATCGAATTCTACTGTATATTCCTCAAGCTGTTTATAAATCTCATGAATTTTAAACGTTTGTTTGTATGCCCATTCAATGTCCGTAGCATATTGATAGGTTCCAGGTTTAGCTGGATTGAAACGCATTTTATAAAGTGTGTTCTGTTGACGCGTATTGTTTACATAACGTTGACTGATCCACTGACCTCCGCCATAAATAGATGCCGCAGGAGTGAACCATCCGTTATCGAACGCATGTTTAGCGCCACCAGCCGTAGGGTTGGCGTCTGTTGCACCGATTCCATACATGTTATAGACGAGCTTATGACGTGTGCTAGTTGATGTGCTCAAATTTCCGTTCGTATCGACCCATACACCCGAAGCTAGTGTGGACGTTCCGTTTCCAGTTTCAAGGAATGCATGTGACATTAAATAAATTTCGTTGATGTTAAATGTTTTTCCAGCATCGATGAAAGCTTGAGCTTGGCCAGACAAAATTCCTTTTCCTTGAAGTGCTTTGTTTAAGATGGTAGCAGAGACGTTAGATGATTTAGACAAGTCTAAATACTGGAACGATTCACGAGGAGAGTCGAGAGCTGTCTCGAACTTGACGAGACGAGGATCTACTTGATTCATAATGTCAGATTCCATTGCTAATCGCCATGTGTTATCGAAGACTCGTTCTGATTCTCCTGATTTACGCGTGTATGAGATTAAGTAAAAATTATCCTTCTCACCTAGAATCGAGACAATACTATTCTCGTTTAGTACGCCATATACGTGTGAATTTGTTGTCGAATCTGCACGTACGTTCAAGGCGTTCGTAGAGACTCTTCCATTTTGAGTGCCTTCAATCAACTGGATGTATTCTTTAGACACATAGGCGGCGGATCCGCGATATTTATCCGTTTGTGCGTTTACGTTTTTTTGAATTTGAACCATATCCGTCAACTTTAAGTTATAGTCGCTGTAGTTTAAGACGACATTTTTCGTGCCTGGAATTGTTTCCGGTACGGTTGGTCCTGTATATGGTTTGATGTAAGAACTGCTCACGTAAGCAGGGATCAATTTATCGCCTAGCGCAAACTCGATTTTAACCCATGAGTCATTCACGTGCTCAATAACTCCGATGATTTGGTTGAACAGTACAGTTCCAATTTGATTTGAAGTTGTAACTTGCGGAGTGCTTCGAACATTTAAGCTCGGCATGGCTGTGACGACAGCTTCATATTCAATCGAATAGTCTTCGTCCGCTTGAACTGGTTTGGTTGTTGAGGTAGGTGTTTTCTCAGTCAAATACTTTTTAGATACGTAACCAATTTTCCCTTCGTACTTCACCTTATACCAATCGCCATGGGCAGAAATAAATTCGACTTGTTTGTTCGTTAAAAGTGTCGCTATTACTTTTCCGCTCAAAGAGTTTTTATCACGCAAGTTTAAATTAACCGTCGTATAATAATATTTTTTAGCAGTTGGAGTTACCGGTTTTACAGTTGTCGGTTTGACTTGTGTTAAGTAGTTACTTGCGACATATCCAGTTTTCCCGTTGTATGTGACACGATACCAACTGCCAGACTTAGATACATAAGTCACCTCTTTATTTTTCGGAATGGTGAAGAGTACTTTCCCAGACCACGATGCAGCACTACGTAAATTGAGGTTTTCTTTTGTTTTGTATGTTATTGTTTTTGCTGGCGTTGTGGCCGGTGGTTTCGGTTTTGGAGTAGCTGGTTTTGGTGTCACAGGACTAACAGTTTTAGTGGTCACCGTGATATAACTGGCGGACACATATCCTGTTTTTGCTCCATACTTCACACGATACCAATTCCCAGACTTCGAGATATACTGGACTTCTTTATTTTTTGGGATAGTAACGAGCACTTTACTTGAAAGTGATCCCGAACTGCGTAAATTGAGATTTTCTTTCGTTTTATATACGGTCGTTTTTGTTGGCGCGGCAACCGTGGGTTTAGATGTCGGTTTCGGTGCGGCCGGCTTTACCGTGACTGGATTCACTACTTTATTAGTCACTTTGATATAGGTGGCAGATACGTACCCTGTTTTTGCCCCATACTTCACGCGATACCAATTCCCAGACTTCGAGAGATACTGGACCTCTTTATTTTTAGGAATCGTCATCATATATCCACCAGACGTCGAAGCTTTTGTTCGCATATTCAAATTTACTGTCGTTGTATAGACTTTTTGCGTGGAATTTGATGGTGTGGCAGTTTTTGAGATGGTAGAAGCCGCATTTTTAATGACTGTGTTTTGTACCTTCACGTATTTGGCAGATACGTATCCTGTTTTTGCCCCGTACTTCACGCGATACCAATTTCCGGACTTCGAGAGATACTGGACCTCTTTATTCTTAGGAATCGTCACTAATACGCTCGCCTTTAGACTGGCGGACTTACGCAAGTTCAAGTTTTCTGTCACTGTATACGTTTGTTCGATTTTATTTGAGGTCGCTGGCGCCGCAGCTGTCATTTTCAAGTATGTGGAAGAAACGTAACGCTTAGTTCCCTTATAATTGATTTCGGCCCAAGAGCCTTTCAAGCTTAAAATGGAGACTGTTTTTCCTTTTGTCAACTTTCCGACAATCGGAGATGTTGTAGAGGAAGATTGTCGAACATTCAAAATAGATGTATCGACAATAGCTGTTTTCGATGCGGCGTGTACGTCTTGAGTGTACGTAGTGGCGAAGAGTGCGCCAGTTAGAAAAATAGCTGTACTCAAGCGTTTACTTCGTTTATTCAATGGTTTTCCTCCTTGGTTTTTAGAGTGATATATAGATGGCTCGAACCAAGTATAGATAAAATCAGGAAGGGAATGAAAGGAAACATTTCAAAAATAGGTAAACGATTGAAGGGAATCAAAATTTATGTGACTAATCGATTCTCGTACATTAATCGCCTAAGTACTTCATACGAGAGCTCAAAACGGTGTCGACTTCGGTATTTGCGTGAGTGGTATCGACGGTTGGTTCACAGAACCGGTGAACTATGTCGCAGGACTGTCTAAGGACTACTTTTGCTAGACTATTATAGAAGAAGACGCGGCAACGGATTTTGGCGAAACTGTCATTATCGAAACATTCTAGATTGACGTTCGAAAAGTCATCAATACCGGGATGGCACACCGTGAGGCTGGAATCGGTCAAGTCGGGGCCGGCATCGTCCATCCACCGCTCGATTGTTTCATAAAAGCGTTGAAAGCCTATTCAGAGGAGGTCAGCCATGTCTAACGTACTAATTGCATTAGGTGGGAACGCGCTCGGTAACAACCCGGCCGAGCAGCTTGAACTGGTCCGGGAAGCGGCGCGCTCAATCGTCGATTTGATTGAAGCGGGGCACGGGGTCATCGTCGCGCACGGGAACGGTCCTCAAGTCGGGATGATTCATCAGGCGTTCGACGAAGCTGATCATCTTCCGGACGTGCCGATGGCGGAAGCCGTGGCGATGAGCCAAGGGTACATCGGGTATCATTTGCAGCAAGCGCTTCGTGAAGAGTTACGTCAGCGAAATATCGACAAAGCAGTCGCCTCGATTGTGACGCAGACCGTCGTCGCCGCAGAAGATCCCGCCTTCTCCAATCCAACGAAGCCGATCGGGCAGTTTTATTCGAAAGATGAAGCAGGTCGGTTTGAGAAACGAGGAATGGTCTTTGTCGAGGATGCTGGACGTGGGTACCGACGCGTCATCCCATCGCCTGAACCGATGGAGGTTGTGGAAATCGAAGTGATTCGGACGCTCGTTACGGCTGGTCATATCGTCATCGCTGGCGGTGGAGGTGGCATTCCCGTCATTGAACAAGAGGGACGACTCGTCGGGGTCGATGCGGTCATCGATAAAGACCGGGTGAGTGAACTGCTGGCACGCGAACTTGACGTCGACATCTTATTCATCTTTACGGCCGTCGATCAAGTCGCGGTCGACTTTGGGAAGCCGACGCAACGTGGACTTGATATGTTGTCGGTGGAAGAAGCGCGGATGCACATTCGTGACGGGCAGTTCCCGCCCGGTAGCATGCTCCAGAAAGTGGAAGCGGCATTGTCGTTCGTGACGTCACGTTTCGGGCGTGAAGCAATCATTACGTCGCTCGAGCGAGCGGATGAGGCGATTCGTGGAAAGACGGGGACAAAGTTTGTGGATGAAGCGAGAACAGCTGTGAAGTGAGGAGGAGCGACCCAGTGATGGGTCGTTTTTTCTGTTTGATTAAGTGAAACGTTTACCTAAATACTGTAAAAAAGTAATTACGGAAACCTTTGTTAAGATAAAATGAATTGAAATAATTGTTAATTGATAAAAGGGTGAGTGATGTGGAGTGAATCAATCTGTAGATACATGGAAAGATAAAATTGAAAGGTATACAAAAGAAACGACTCGATTTATTGATAAATGGGTGGACCATTTGGACGAAAAAGGTACTGAGCTGAAAGATAAATGGATTGAACAAAGTCAAACGATTGAAAAGCAAAATCGCCTTTTGGAATCTTTGAAAAAGAAAGAACAGTTGAATCAAAAAACGATTCAAACGTTACAAGAAAAGTTGAAAGCTAGAGAATCGAATACAAGCCAACAACAAACGAATGATCTTGCGAAAGCTTTGAAAGAGAAGAATGAGGTGGTAGGGAAACTACTTCGTCATGTTCAGGCCCAGCAAAAGCAATTAGATGAAAAGAACATCGCAGTGCAAAGATTGGAAGATACGCTACAGCAATCTGAAAAGGCGATTAGCGAAACACAATATCGCTTAAATCAATCGAAAGCCATGTTAATAGAGTTGCAAGAAGAACGACTGAAAGTTCAGAAAGAGCAACAGCGAACGACTAAACTGCTTCAAACGTACAAAGAAAAACTTGAAGAAGCGGCAAGTGAAAATACGGTTCGTCATTACGAACACCTCATTAAGACGTTGACTGATCAACTATTTCAAGTGACGGAACGGACAGAAGAAATCGATCGTGAAATGAATCAAGAAAATAATAAAAATCAAAAATTTGAGGAACTACTTGTGCAGGAAAAAGCACGGGCGAGTCAGTATCTTCAAAACATAGAAATCATGAAGGGAGATTATGAGAAAGTCGTTTCGGAACGTGAGCAATTATACGGTCTATTAACAAAGTACAAAGATGAGATGAATACATATATGACTCAGCTAGAAGATGAGCGAATAGCAACTAGCTTGCAAAGAGCAGAAATGCAAGAGCTTGAGAATTGGTTAAACGAAGAGTTGAATGAGCGGGAACGATTGCAGATTGAGTATGAAAAATTAGTAACGCAGCGAACCAATACATTCTTTGAACGAGAAGCGACGACAAGTGAATTGAAGAAGAAAATGGACTTAGAGCAGAGAATGGAGCGTGGTTTTGACAAAGTTTTTCAATATGTCAAACTCTCTAATACATTTTATAAAGATTACCGGCAATTAAAAGATCCTAGTGAACGAATGAGTTTAGAAGTGGGACTAATTGAAATGGAGATTGCTTATCGGATGGGGAAACCCAAATATCGTCGCAATGTCGTGAAAACAAAAGACCAAAATTATTATGAATGTGAGTGGGGATTCAATATCGGGTTACCCGGGCGGATTTATGTCCGAAACGAAGGTTCGGGGTGTGTGGTGGAACGAATCAGCCGTGTAAAGGACGGTGGAAGCAAGCTTAGCCAAGATCGTGTGATCGATTGGCTGAAAAATCAATAAAAATTAAAAACAGTGCTAAACATCAGCAGTTAAGTTCCGATATAGAGTATGGAAACGCAAAAACGTTCCAACTAATACAAGGTGAGGGGCCGGCCTAAACCTTGTATGCTCGGACAAATGGATTTGGAAGAGCGGAAAAAACTCAAACCTATGGAGGGAAATCACAATGATTATTAACCACAACCTTAACTCGATGAACGCACACCGTAACATGTCATTCAACACAGCACAAACAGGAAAATCGATGGAGAAATTATCTTCAGGTCTTCGTATCAACCGTGCTGGTGACGATGCTGCTGGTCTTGCAATCTCTGAAAAAATGCGTGGGCAAATTCGCGGACTTGATCAAGCGACACGTAACTCGCAAGACGGGATCTCAATGATTCAAACAGCTGAAGGTGCATTGAACGAAACACACTCTATCCTTCAACGTATGCGTGAACTAGGAGTTCAAGCGTCAAACGATACAAACGTCGGTGTTGACCGTGCTGAAATTCAAAAAGAGATTAACCAACTTTCTTCTGAAATTAACCGCGTTGGTAACACGACGGAGTTTAACACACAGAGTCTCTTAAAAGGTCAAAGCAAAGAAGTACTTACTAAAACAGGCATTGACTTTTCGACAATCACAACTGAAACAGCTGGAACCGATGTTGTAAATAACCAAGTCAAAGCAGTCATTGATTTAGGTGCAGGCGTTGCCGATGGTCACACACTTGCAGTGAACTTAAACGGTAAGTCATTTACTGTTACTTTTGGTGACGCAGGCGGAACAGCTGCGGCTGGTGATGCATCGGCTCGCACGGCATCAGGTGTTACTATCGATTTAGGTGGTGCAGCGAATACCGTGTCTGATGTTAATGTTTCTGAATCATTAGCAAAAGAATTACAAACTTTCATCGATAACGATGCTCAGTTGAAAGATAACTATAAGGTTTCTATCACTGGTGGGAACGTGACAATCGAAGCTGTGAAAGGTGGAGAATACGAAGGTTCTAAAGGTAGCATGGCTATTACCGCAAGTGACGACACGGCAGTGACTACAACTATGAACACTGTAGCATACGATGAAGACAGCACTGTAGTTACAGGCTCGACAGTAGCAGCAACTTCTGCTACAAAATCTATTGACTTAGCTGGTACTACTGCAGCAGATTTGATTGGAAAAGGATTAACAATTGGCGATCAACAAGTTGAGTTCTATGATGCTTCTAAAGGCGCATACTCTGGTAAAGCGATTGGTGTAGATGTTGGTGGTGCGGCAAGTGAAGCTGATATCGTAAATGCCATCGTAGCACAAACTGATGGGAAATTTAAGGATGTTACTTTAGCTCGTGCGACTGCGAACGACAACTTGGTCATTAGTTCTGTTGAAACAGGAGCAAAAGCATCAGTGGAATTCGCTGATGGCGGCATTAACAAAAACTTTGAAGCTTCATTCCAAGTAGGAGCGAACAAAGGTCAGTCAATGACGATTGAAATTGCTGACATGCGTTCTGAAGCACTCGGAATCACTGGTAAAGCAGGGGCAGAAGGTTTTACAGCTGGATCAGTAGTTACTGATGGTACGGATAATCAAGTGAAGGAAGCGGCGCTAGATGTTTCTACAGCTGCTAAAGCTTCTTCGGCAGTTGAAGTAATCAACAAAGCGATTGAAACAGTATCTGCTCAACGTTCTAACCTTGGTTCGTTCCAAAACCGTCTCGAGCACACAATCAATAACTTGAGCACTTCTGCTGAAAACCTCCAAGCAGCTGAATCACGTATCCGTGACGTTGACATGGCGAAAGAAATGATGAACTTCACGAAGAACAACATTCTTAACCAAGCTGCACAAGCTATGATGTCACAGGCAAATCAGCAGCCGCAAGCGGTTCTTCAACTTCTTCGTTAAGATTTTTCTTCAACTTTTTAATCAGTACTCACAAAGTACAATTAGCATAATGAAACCCGTCTCTCGCTTATCGAGGGACGGGTCTTTGTGTTTAGTAAACGTAGATTGAAGCTTCCTCTTTCAAATGATTCTTTTTAATATCTTGCCACTTATAGACGACCGACCAATATGATCGATTCAATTCCTTCGCGATGTTGGCATCGGTCATTCCTTCTTGTTTCGCTTGAATAATAAACTCGATTTCATCTTCCGTATAATCATGTTTTGCTTTGGAGGAAATGACGTTCATGTCGGGGTGATTCTCTCGTTCTAACTTTAGTCGATAGTCCCAATCTAATTTCTTTCGCATTGATGGAAGCGCATAAGCATAAGGTGAGAAGGCATTTAAGAACCGGATTGCCTCTTCTGTCTTTTGTATGCGGAGTGTAAAGAAGTGCCCGTCAGACCGACGACTCAAGACAAAATGATGATTAAACGTCCGAGCAATAAATTCGCTCAGCTTCTCTAATTCTTCTGGATAGAATGCTTGTAAGTATAAGTAAATGTGAGGGGTGATGATGACCTGATTTAATTTAGAGCGAGTTGATTTGGTCAGCGACAGACTCCCATCATCTAAATAAAGCGCGAGTAAGAAGACAGGATGAGTACAGTCTTCTAGCAAATGAACGGGAATATGTTTTTTACGATCGATGTAACACTGCTCCCAGAGCCATGTGAACAGTTCGTCTCTCTCTGAATACAGTTCAGCGCTCGTACCGGTAGATCGGATTTTAATGCCGCTAAAGATGCGAGGTGCGACTTTTAACTTCCATTCCCGATATTCCATTTGTTTCACCGGAAAATGTTCACGGTACTGTAATCCCTTCTTTGGGATCTGTTTTGCTTTTGTACGAGCAATCGTCCCATCTCCAAGCAACGTACCTAACAATAAACTCTTCTCAAACATAGTTAAATCATCCCACTTCACGATACTCGCCCCTTTGCAATTAATCTCACCAACTTTTTCCCCGTTCCTACAACTTTTATCCCTTTGACCGATATAGAAAAAGAGAGAGGGTGAAGGTTTATGAATCGAGAAGAAGCTATTCAATTATTAGAAAAGGTTAAAGCCAATCAACAATTGCTTGAGCAAAAAGAAGAGATATTATACGCGATGCGAATGCTTGCGATTGAAGCGCTTAAAGTCGATCAATCAAAACGCCTGACACTTGACCGTTCGTTTCAAGAAATGAAACAACAATTAGTTTATTTGGAGTCGAAGAATGAAGACTCTTTCCATTAAAGACTGAAAAAAACGTAAAGATAAACCGATATAGTCCATGAGAACAATTGTAAGAGGAGCAGAAGCTTATGAACCCGACCATCTCTGAAGTCCGGCTTCACCTACCATCTTCTGTATTGCCGTATGAACAAACGAAAAACGTGTTCGTCGAAGCGAACCATGCTCGTCTCGCCGACGAAGGCATCGTCATTCTTCCGACGCCTCAACACGTCACGAAGTTAGAAGCGGCCGTCGAGAAGGCGAACCAAGCTTTAGAACAACAGCGTACTGGCTTAAAGTTTATGAAGCACGAAAAATTGAACGACTACTATATTCAAATCGTGGATACGAACAACGAAGTCATCCGCGAGATTCCAAGTAAGAAGTCACTCGACTTCTTCGCTGCGTTCATGGAGTTTAATCATTTATTCGATGAACGCGTTTAAAGGAGGCAGACTATGACTACCCCAATCCGATTTGGCGGACTCGCCAGTGGAATTGATACAGACACAATTATTAAGCAGTTAATGCAAGTCGAACGAGCACCAGTTGATAAATTAGAGCAAAAGAAGCAAACGACTGAGTGGAAACGTGATGCTTATCGTGAAATCAATCGTTCACTTATGTCACTTCGTAACAGTGCAGTAGATTTGATTTTCACACGTAACTATTATGCGAAAACGGCAACTTCATCCGATGACGCTCGTGTTTCTGTCGTTGCTGGACCATCAAGTGGGAATGCGGCGATTCGAATTGATTCTGTGGATCAACTTGCTACATCTGCTTCAACAGTTGTAAGGCCGCTTGATAAGAACGATCAGCAAATTAGCACTTCCACCAAAATCTCTGATTTAAAAGGACTAGTAGCAGGTCAAAAACGTGTACATCAAAATGCAGATGGAAAAGAAATGGTGCTAGCGACTGGTTTGAATTTCAACGATGTAGTGTTAAAAGATGAAAATGGGGACCCATTAGTAAATGCTGATTTCGAGTATGATTCAGCAACTGGAAAACTGACGGCAACTAATACGACGAAGTATGCTGACGGCATTATTCCTGAAGGTGTGGTCGCCGAATACACACAAGGTACAGCCTATGAATTCAGATTTAGATCATCTACGACAGGTCCAATGAAAAAAATTGACCTCGCCGCTGACGCGACAGTACAGGATTTGCTAAATCAGATAAATGGAAAAGATACGGGTCTTTCTGCATTTTTTGAACCGGTTAGTGGAAAACTATCCATTTCTACTAAAGAAACGGGCCAAGCTGCAACCATTGATTTTGATGCGGAATCACGTAGTGCGTTAAACATGAGTGATGCACCGACTGGAACGGATGCTAAATTTACTATTAACGGTATTGAAGTCACACGCTCATCGAATACGACTACCATCGATAACATGACTATTACGCTAAAAGCGGAGTTTCCAACTCCACAAAACCCGACAGCAGGACCTGTAACGCTTTCTGCCGCCACTGACACGCAAAAAGTCTTTGACAATATTAAAGGGTTTGTCGATAAATATAATGAAACGATTGACCTGATGAATAAGAAGGTCCGTGAAGATAAGTTCCGCACATTTACACCGCTCACAAAAGCCCAGCGAGATGAACTGTCTGAGGATGAAATCAAGAAATGGGAAGAAAAAGCGATGAGCGGGATGTTACGAGGTGATAATATTCTTCGTGGCACGATGGACACGCTTCGTAGCAGATGGTCGAGTACGACATCAGCGACGGCTGATAAAGAAATGGATTTTTTGTTTCAAATCGGTCTGTCGACAGGTAAAGATGTATCGAGTGGCGGTAAAATCGAACTCAATGAAGAGAAGCTGAAAGCCGCGATTGAAAAAGACCCTGAGCAAGTGTACAAACTGTTCACAAATGCTGAAACCGGACTACTTCCGCAACTTCGTGACGCGGCAGCCGCTTCTCGGGAAACAATCAGTCGCATCGCCGGCGTTGACGGATCCGGATCACAGTCCCACTCGATGGGGAAAGAAATGACAGCCATCGATGCGCGCATCAAGCGCTTAAACGATTTACTCGTCAATAAAGAAAACGCCTACTACCGTCGCTTCACGGCGATGGAGACGGCGATGAACCAAGCGAACTCACAAGCGGCATCACTGCAACAGTTTCTAGGCGGCGGAATGTAAGAGGAGGAATTTAAATGGTAGCCAATCCATATGCAGCATACCAAAACAACGCGGTCACGACTGCGAACCCACAGGAACTGACGCTCATGCTGTATGACGGGGCGCTCAAGTTCACGCGTCTCGCCAAACTCGCGCTCGAGCAAGGAAATCCTGATTTGAAAAACACGAATATCCAAAAGACGCAAGCCATCTTCCAAGAGCTTCGTCTGACGCTCAATAAAGACATCGCCATCTCGGCGAACTTGGACTCGCTCTACGAATATTTGTGGCGCCGTCTCGTCGACGCGAACGTCAAGAACGACACGACGATTCTAGATGAGGTGCTCGACTTCACGACCGAACTCCGCGATACGTGGAAGGAAGCGATGAAACTCGCGAAGCAAGGATGAGACCGATTGATGAGATCATTCTCAAAACGCAACGGCTGAAAGACTTGCTGGCGCAAGTGCCAGAAGAGCCGACGTACGACACGTGGATGGATCAGATCCATGAACTGCTCGACGACCGTGAACAACTGCTGTCGGCACACGGGCCCGACTTAAAAGCGGCCGATCAGACAGTCATCCGTCAGCTCGTTGACGACAGTCAAAAGATCGCCCGCTTGATCGAAGCCGAGCATC
The DNA here is from genome assembly GCF_004337115.1 of Exiguobacterium sp. SH3S3. Lineage (NCBI taxonomy): Bacteria > Bacillati > Bacillota > Bacilli > Caryophanales > Exiguobacterium > Exiguobacterium sp. SH3S3. The sequence continues at coordinate 261 of NZ_SJUU01000022.1, read as the reverse complement.
AACGACTCGGGATGACGCTCGGGACGACGCGGCAAGAACGGAAGACGGTCAAGTCGTACGTCGACCCGTACGAGGACGTCGACTCGAACTTTTCTGGACTATTCGACCAGCAGACATAAACGAGCCTGAGGATGTGAACTGCTCCCCGTCAAGTAGACAGTGTAAATAATGAAAACCAACCTAGGCGGCTTGAGACCTGTATTCGACAGGGCTCAGGCCGTTTAGTCGTTTCTGGAAACGGTCGTGGTTGTAGAACGCTAT
>NZ_SJUU01000021.1:0-19609 GCF_004337115.1 Exiguobacterium sp. SH3S3 | reverse complement strand
GATGAGATTTCCCTTTGAGCAATCAAGAAAGACCCCTCAGAGACGATGAGGTAGATAGGTCATGGGTGGAAGCACGGCGACGTGTGGAGCTGAATGATACTAATCGGTCGAGGCTTTGATCTAGAAACGGTTTGAACTTGATGAGTCTTCAGTTTTCAGGGAACAATTCCCTTGTCTGGTGGCGATAGCGAAGCGGCCACACCCGTTCCCATGCCGAACACGGAAGTTAAGCGCTTCAGCGCCGAAAGTAGTTGGGGGTCTCCCCCTGTGAGGATAGGACGTTGCCAGGCCATATGAAAGACGACCAAGCATCTGCTTGGTCGTCTTTTTCTATTTCTAAAACCGATTATTATTGGCTTGGCCTTCCGACAACGTGGACATTTTCCGAATGATTTGAGAAGGATTCAACAGGAATGAACACAATTCTGAACTTTCTGAACATCGTGAATTGAATTGCACTTTCGAGCCATACCTGTTACCATTACAGAAATATTTCGAAACAAAGATTTGGGTCCGATAGAGAAAGGGGCAATCGATTTTTATGTGGGAAAACAAGTTTGCAAAAGAAGGATTAACGTTTGATGACGTCTTACTCGTACCACGGTTTTCAAACGTCTTGCCAAGAGATGTAAGTCTGAGCACGAAGCTATGTGAAGGGCTTGAGTTAAACATTCCAGTCATCAGCGCTGGTATGGACACAGTGACGGAAGCACCGATGGCGATCGCCATGGCGCGTCAAGGTGGTCTTGGCGTCATCCACAAAAACATGTCGATGGAAATGCAAGCAGAGAATGTCGACCGTGTGAAACGTTCGGAGAACGGAGTCATTACGAATCCATTTTATTTGACACCAGAGCGCCAAATTTATGATGCCGAGTATTTAATGAGTAAATACCGCATTTCCGGTGTCCCAATCGTCAATTCTGAACAGGAACGGAAATTAATCGGTATTTTGACTAACCGTGACCTTCGCTTCATCAGAGACTACTCGACTGTGATCGAAGACGTCATGACGACAGAAAATCTTGTCACTGCAAAAGTCGGAACTTCTCTTGAAGAAGCAGAGCGGATTCTGCACCAACACCGCATCGAGAAGTTACCACTCGTCGACGATGCCGGCGTTTTAAAGGGCTTGATCACGACGAAAGATATCGAGAAGGTTGAGCAATTCCCTCACGCTGCGAAAGACAAACAAGGGCGCCTTCTTGTGGCGGCAGCTGTCGGGGTAACAAAAGACGCTGCTTCGCGTGCTCAAATCCTTGTCGATGCAGGCGTGGATGCGCTCGTTGTCGATACAGCACACGGTCACTCGGCTGGTGTCATCGAGAAAGTGAAAGAACTGCGTGATTTGTTCCCAACACTTCCAATCATCGCTGGTAACGTGGCGACGGCAGAAGCGACACGTGCTTTGATCGAGGCCGGCGCCTCAGTCATTAAAGTCGGAATCGGACCAGGTTCGATTTGTACGACACGGGTCGTTGCCGGAGTCGGTGTCCCTCAAATCACGGCAGTCTATGACTGCGTGACAGAAGCGCGGGAGCACGGTGTCACGGTCATCGCTGACGGTGGAATCAAGTACTCGGGCGACATCGTCAAGGCAATTGCTGCTGGCGCGAGCGCTGTCATGCTCGGCAGCCTTCTCGCCGGCGTAAAAGAGAGCCCAGGCGAGATGGAGATCTATCAAGGTCGTCAGTTTAAGACGTATCGCGGTATGGGGTCGGAAGCTTCGATGAAGCGAGGCAGTCAAGACCGTTACTTCCAAGAAGCGGATAAAAAATTCGTCCCAGAAGGCATTGAAGGACGCGTTGCTTACCGAGGCGAGCTGGCCGATACGGTGTATCAACTCATTGGTGGCCTCCGTTCGGGAATGGGCTATTGCGGCGCTGCCGACATTCGAGCATTGCGAGAAGATACGCAGTTCATTCGAATGACTGGAGCCGGCCTGCAAGAAAGCCACCCACACGATGTGCACATCACAAAAGAAGCACCAAACTATTCACGTTAACAAATAAGCCGTTGTCTCCTGAAAAGGGACAACGGCTTTTTGCTGATCATTTTTTAGCTTTAGAGACGAGGATGACCGTACCGCCTTGATCTTGCGCTGGTAAGTTCACGGTCACCTTGCCATCGCGCTTGACGACGTACGTCCGTCCGCTATAGCGGTCGACGAGCACTGTGTTCTGTTTGTGCTTTGTTTCGAACGTCGCTGTTTGAGCCGACTCTTTCGTGTTCAATCCAATGAGAATAGACTCTTTGCCGTAAGCCCGTTCAAAAATCGAATAACCGGTGTTCGAACCGCCGGCAACGACCGAACGTGTTCCTTTGCTGAAGACTTTTGAATAGTCCGCCCGAATGTTGAGCAACTTTTGATAGTGGGCGTGCATGTCTTTGCCTTCACCGTTCACCCGTTTCCAGTCAAAGTCGTAACGGTTTTCGTTAAACTCGCCTTTGTCCATGTCTAAGGCATGTTTCCCAGATTGACCGATCTCTTCTCCATAGTAGATGACCGGTTGCCCTTTCGCCGTCATTTGGAGCGAGGCTGCGACCATATGCTTACCTTCATCGCCGCGAGCACGAGAGATGAGGAAGCCATCTTCATCGTGGCTGCTGAGGAACTGGCCGAGTGTCGCTTCGTTCGAGAGTTGGGTATTCCGGTATTGAAGAGCGCTCTCGACCCCATCAATGTTCCCGTTGATGAAATTTTCCGCTTGGTACTTGAAGTCGAAATCAAGCAACGAATCCATCTGGCCGCTCCGGAGATAGCCGCCTGTGTTGTTCACACTCGCCCCGTAATGCTCACCAATCATTTTAAAGTCTGGCTTGAGCGCGGTCAGTTCATTCTTAAACGATTTCCACGTCGTCGCATCCACATGCTTGACCGTATCGACACGGAAGTAATCAATCGTGTTTCCTTGTTTCGTCTTCGAACGCTTGATCCAGTCAGTCTGCCATTTGACGAGTTGTTCACGGACGGCAGCTTCCTCTGTCTTAAAGTCAGGAAGGCCGGAGAGCGACATTTTCAAATCGTTCCCGTCGACAGGCGTGTCCCGAATCATGCCTTTAAAGGCATCACGTTCCTTGTTCGTAGGGAAATTCGTCGCCCCTGTGCTGTCGGCGCCTGGTTCCATTCCGTAGCCTGGGTGGTTCAAGACGACGTCGACCATGATCTTGATGCCGCGTGCGTGGGCCGCATCGATCAGGCGATGGAACGCCTGCATGTCTCCGAGATGTTCATCAAGTTTCTCGAAGTTTTTGGCCCAGTAACCGTGATAGCCGTATTGAGAGCCATCTTTACCGTAGCGGAGATCCCAATCGATATTATCGACGATCGGGGTGATCCAAATCGTGTTGATCCCGAGCTTGTCGAGATAGTCGAGTTTTTTTGTGATCCCGGCGAAATCGCCGCCGTGATACGACTCGAGATGATCTTGGTCATAATATTCACCGTTCGGATTATTGTTCGTCTTGTCGCCATCGTGGAAACGGTCCGTCAACATGAAGTAGATCCGGGCTTCGTCCCAGTCAAACGCTTGCTTGTCTTTCATCGTGACCGGTCGGACGTTTACGGAAGCCGTCGTTTTATGGACGTTGCCATATTGATCCACGGCCGTGATCGTCAACGTTTTGTTGCCTGGCTTGACCGTATCTTTGACCGCGATCGTCTGTTTATTGAGCGCCGGATCGATTGAAAGTTTAGCCGGTCCACCAAGCGGGCGGGCATCGATATAGAGTTCGCGAAGCGTCACGCCTTCTGGTAACGTCGGTTTGACGTGAACGACGGCATTCTCCCGCGAACTGATCGCTTTCGGTGCGATCGAAGACGTGAGTTTGACGGCCGGACGACGGTATTCGACGGTTGACGCTTCAAAATAGGGATCCGTCACTTCGGTCGTGACGCCGTCTTTCGTGACGAGGAACGTATAGTCATGCGTCCCTTCCGGAAGACGGACGGTATGACGGTACCATTCGTTCTTGTCCTCATACGTCATCGGATAGGTCACGCCATTTACGTTTAAGGCGACACGGTCGAGTTGATCGAGCTGTCCTGCCTCGTACAAGTCTTTGTCCCGATAGAAGAACGTGACGGTCCCGTCCTCGAACACCGGTCCTTGAATGGTTGGTACTTGATGGAAGACGCCTTGGCCGCTCGCGACGACGACTTTCGTGACACGATCGTTTCCGAGTTTCACGTAACGGTCTTCACCGTAAGCGTCCTTGACCGCCCAATCGGTTCCTTTACGGATGACAAATCCGACGTTCGTCGCATCTTTCCCGACTGGAATTCGGAAAATGGCGCCGTCTTCCGTAATTTTGTAGGGATCCACTTGTCCATCTTTGACACCGGTGCTCCACGTCCACAAGTTCCAATCGGTATAGTCTTGATCGGCACGGACGTACAGCATTTCGATGTATCGCTGCGTCTTCCATGGATCAGCCAGCTCCGTGACGGTCTTGAACGAAGTCGTCAGCGCGGGTAGCGTCGTGGTCGATAAGTTACCTTTGACGGCTCCGGCTGGCAATGTGGCCGTGTACGTCTGACCGAGTCCGAGTTTGCTCGTCGGCGTGACAGTCACGATCGAACCGTTTGCTTCAGCAGTAAACGGGACAGCCGTTTCTCCGCTTATCAAGCTGACGTTCGAGGCGTCTAACGTCACCGGTTCATTGAACGTCCAGGTGATGGGAGCAGATACGTCGGCAGCTTCAGACTGATTCGCTGGGTCGACATTCGTTACTTCAAGCTGCATCACCGTCTCGACGCCGCTGAGCGTATAGGCCGGGCTGTACACAGATTGAGTCGACGGGTTGGCCGAGACGTTCCAGCTGTCGGCTAGTTTGTTAGATTCGTTGCTCGGAATCGTATCGAACGCACCGTGTTCACCGGCATTGTTTCCGCTGAGGACGGTGAGAGCACGGACCGTGTCGTCATTTTTCAAACCGAGCAGCGACAACGGGATTTTCCCTTCGAATCCTGTCGTCCGGTCGAGGGCGAACGAAGCACCGTTCAAGTTTGCCAAGTTCGCGAGCGGGGTCGTCTTCCCAGCTTCATAGAGCGCGGCTTCTTTGACAGACTTGTCTCCATCGACACGAAGTAAAATGTGATACTGCGGTTTTTTGTCTGTTTGACTAAAGTTGAACGGGTAACCGAGCGGGTTCGTGGCGACGCCAGAATCTTCATCGTTCACTTGGAGGGCGATGTTTATGTATTGGCCGTTGTCGCCCCAGTTCGGGACGTTGAACGCATCGACATAGAAGTACAGGTTCGTTTTGTCATTTTGAAGATAAAGATTGCCGAGATCGAAGCCTTGCCAACCAACATCTGCCGATGACGCCAGCGCCGAGACGTCTGTCCAATCGGTTTTATTCCCATCGACTGCCACCGCCGTCGGTTCGGCCAAGACGTTCACCGGGACACCAGCTTGAATGAGCAGGACAGAAGATAAGAGTAATGTCGTCGTACGTCGTGCCGTATTGTTCTTCTTCATGAGAGCACCTCTTTCGTAAAATAGGTCGTCTACAGGGCAACGGATTGTCAATTTTGTGCAAGCGGTTCCAGAAATAGTTTAGCCGATTATGTAAGCGCTCACAATATGTTTTTTGAAAAACAATAAAACGTCCTTCGTGTGGAAGGACGCTCAGTTAGAGATATAAGGTGTTGTCTGCACGAGCTCTCCCTTGACGATTAATCGTTCCGTCGCATCGAACGTGCATGTGATCAAGGTAATGGTCGCATCTGTCGTCTCGTCAAGCACATCGACCCGTGTCGGGGGAACGGTCTCGAGTGAATCCGTCCGGTATTGATACGTGTTCGTCAAATCGGTCACGTAAATCATCGTTCCCGTCGTGATCGTATGGAGCGGTCCGAACAAGGCTGTCGGACTTTGGGTGTAATGACCGGCTAGTGCGTAATTCCCACGCCCCATCTGTTGGGAAGCGCGCATCGTCCCAGCCCCGACCGCCAAATTCTCATTGTCGAGACCGTACAAAATTGGTAATTCTAAATCGATATCTGGAATCGTGATCATGCCGATTGTCGGCAAATCATGAAATCGATTGCGCACGTTTAACAAGTCGTCCCACGATAACGGTTCGACCGTTTCGAAGTCGAATTCGCCCCGATCCGGCTGTTGGAGTTGAATCGCTTCAGTCACACGTTTGCTGTTCGAGGTGGCGACACGGTCTTTCCACCATGACTCGGTCAAAAAGAGGCTACCGATCAACAAACAGACGATGCCGATGACGTAGCGTGAGCGTCTGATCATTGTTTCATCGCGAGGTTTTCCCATATGGCCCTCCCTTCCCGATATTCCAACAGGCCATCAACTGGTCGATTGCCGTTTGTAACGTCGCTTCAGGCAGGGCGGCGAAACCAAACAGCAGTTGCGGTCTCGTGTCGCGTGAATTGATACGATAGTCGGCCATCGCCTTGATACGAATGCCTGACTGTTCAGCGAGTTGCTTCAATTGCTCGCTAGTTTGCGCTGTATCGACCGAGAGGACGATGTGGAGACCAGCGCTGGCGCCAGTGATTGTGACGAGCGGCTCGTATGGTTTGAACGCAGTGATCACGGTCTCAAGTTTGCGGCGGTATGTTTTGCGCATCCGGTTCAAATGTTTCTCGAAATCGCCGCTCGCCATAAACTCGGTTAGCGTATGTTGCTCGAAACGCGGCACGCTGCAGGTGAAATGGCGATACCGTTCCCGATAGCGGTTTAACAGTGGGGGCGGAAGCACCATGTAACCGATGCGGAGCGAAGGCATGAGCGACTTCGAAAACGTGCTCAAATAAACGACACGTTCGTTTTGGTCCATGCTTTGCAACGAAGGAATCGGTTTGCCGCTGTAACGAAACTCGCTATCGTAATCATCTTCAATGATGTACGTTTGCCGCTCGGACGCCCAGTTGAGGAGGCGCTGGCGACGGCTGACGGACAGGATCGTACCGGTCGGGAACTGATGGGCCGGGGTCACATAAACCGCATCGATTGCCTCTGCCTCGAGTCGGTCGACAAGGACCCCGCTGTCGTCGACCGGGAGCGGGACGTAGCTTCGATTTTGGTGTTCGAACAGCTGTCGCGTGAGCGGATAGCCCGGGTCTTCAATCCCGAACGTCGTCGCGTCGGTGAGTAAGTCGAGCAGTTGAGGCAACAATTGCTCGGTCCCAGAACCGACGATGATCTGCTCGGGCGAACAATGAACGCCACGGGAGTGATACAAGTACGTGGCGATTTCTTGGCGGAGCACGAGATCGCCTTGCACCGACCCGAGTGCGAGCAGTTCATGATTCTCCTCGGCGACGACTTGTTTCAAGTGACGGCGCCAACGTTCGAACGGGAATGCGGTCGTATCGATCTGACTCGGGTATAAGTCGAACGTGTATGTTTTTTTCGTCGGAAGCGGTTCGATCGTGCTGGTGCCACGCCTGACGTACAGCTCTTCTTGCGGCAAGACGTAAAACCCTTTCCGTGGCAGCGACTCGATATATCCTTCAGCAAGCAGCTGGGCGTAAGCGAGCTCGACCGTCGTTTGCGAGACGTCCAAAAATTGGCCGAGCTTCCGTTTTGACGGCAGTTTCGTCCCGGTCATGAGCGTGTCATTGACGATCGCTTGCCGGATGTGTAAATAGAGCTGTTCATAAAGCGGGGTGCTCGATTCGGGCTCGAGCGAGAATGTGAGCATATCCATAAGTTGTCCTTTCTTCTGTCAGCCGAAGAAAACATAGAGCACGAATCCGATGACGAGAATGAACGAAATCAGTCCAGGCTTCCCGTAAAAGGAACGGTTTTCCGCTTGATCTCGCGGGTTCCATTGGTCCATAAAACATTCCTCCCTTATACGTAATAAGATTCGAGGAAACGAGCATGAACCCTTCTCTTAAAACTGACCACTTTAAAAAATATAAAACTGGCACTTTCAATATAGTCAAATCAATCTATACTTGCAAGTAGACTAGCTTAATGGAGGCGATTTATATGGAAAAGAGACAAGTAGGGACAGATAAAGTCAAACGTGGAATGGCCGAAATGCAAAAAGGTGGCGTCATCATGGACGTCATCAACGCTGAACAGGCGAAGATTGCTGAAGCAGCAGGAGCCGTGGCAGTCATGGCGCTCGAGCGCGTACCATCAGACATTCGTAAAATGGGTGGCGTCGCCCGGATGGCAGACCCGACAATCATCGAAGATGTCATGGGAGCGGTATCTGTACCGGTCATGGCGAAATGCCGCATCGGACATATCGCCGAAGCCCGTGTCCTTGAATCGATGGGGGTCGATTTCATCGACGAGAGCGAAGTGTTGACACCGGCCGATGAAGAGTTCCATCTTTACAAGCGTGATTACAATGCGCCGTTCGTCTGCGGAGCGCGTGACCTCGGAGAAGCTTCACGCCGCATCGGTGAAGGTGCAGCGATGATTCGGACAAAAGGTGAGCCAGGGACAGGAAACATCGTCGAAGCGGTTCGTCACATGCGTACTGTCCAAGCACAAGTGAAACGCTTGCTTTCAATGAGCATCGATGAAGTGATGACAGAAGCGCGCGACCTTGGTGCACCGTTCGAAGTGCTCATGCAAATTCGTGAAGCGGGCCGTCTTCCGGTCGTCAACTTCGCAGCAGGTGGTATCGCGACGCCGGCAGACGCGGCACTCATGATGCACCTCGGTGCGGACGGCGTCTTCGTCGGATCAGGTATCTTCAAAGCAGAGAACCCAGAGAAATTTGCCCGTGCCATCGTTGAAGCGACGACATACCATGACGACTACGAGCGAATCGCTCACTTGTCAAAAGGTCTTGGCGAAGCGATGAAAGGACTCGACGTCCGCACGCTCAAACCAGAAGAGCTCATGGCGCCGCGAGGTTGGTAAGATGACGACGATCGGTGTACTCGGAATGCAAGGTGCGATTCGTGAACACGTCCGCATGCTCGAGGCGCTCGGTGCAGATACGCTCGTCGTCCGTTCGGTCGATGACTTGGACCGCATCGACGGACTCGTCTTGCCAGGCGGAGAGAGCACGGCGATGCGTCGTCTGCTCGACCGCTATGACCTGCTCGAACCGCTTCGTGCGAACACATCGTTGCCGATGTTCGGCACATGTGCCGGACTGATTTTACTCGCGACCGAAGTGGAAGGGTATGATGCCCACCTTCGCAAAATCCCGATGACCGTCAAGCGCAACGCGTTCGGACGTCAAGTCGACAGTTTCGAGGTCGATTTACCGGTCAAAGGAATCGATGACGCGGTTGAAGCCGTATTCATCCGGGCCCCGCAAGTAGCAACGGTTGACGCTAACGTTGAAGTCCTCGCCGAGGTCGAAGAAGCGATCGTTGCAGTACGCTACGACAAATATGTTGCCTGTTCGTTCCATCCAGAACTGACGGATGACTTGTCGATGCACCGCTACTTCTTAGAAATCGTCGAGGCGACGAAGCATCAACTCGCATGAGTCGAAGACTCCCTGTAACTAGGGGGTCTTTTTCTGCTACACTGTAACGAGACACGTACAGAAAGGGGCAAGACTGTGAAAGATAAATGGATTGTATCGGTGCTCATATGCGCTGTCCTTATAACTATTGTTTCTCCGATGAACGCTTCAGCAGCGCCTAAAGTCGAAGCGAGCGGTGCGATGCTCGTCGATATGACGACCGGGCAGGTTCTTTTTTCGAAAGATGAAGATGCGATGCTCCCACCGGCGTCGATTACAAAGCTGATGACCACTTTCCTCGTTCGGGAGGCAGTCGAGTCAGGAGAACTGAGTTGGAACGAAGAAGTGACGCCGAGTGAAGCGGCATTGGCCTTGACGCGTAAACCAGGGCTCGCCCGCATCCCGCTCGTCAATAAACCGTATACAGTCAAGGAACTATATGACGTGGCGCTCATCCGCTCGGCGAACGAGGCCGCGGTGACACTGTCCGAGGCGGTGGCGGGGTCGGAAGACGCGTTCGTTCAACAGATGAACGAGCGGGCGACCGAGCTCGGCATGACCCAGACGACGTTCGCGAACGTCTCGGGACTAGATTCTGTATCAGCAGGGCGTCCAGGAGAAAACTTGACGTCAGCCAATGATTTGATGAGGCTCGCGCTCGCCTACTTGACGAAATTTCCGGATGTGCTCGACGTGACGAAGCGAGCGTATGTCGATATTGACGGCGTCAGATTCGAAGCGACGAATCGGATGCTTTCAGGCCGCGATTTGGCGTATCCAGGGATGCTCGGTTTTAAGACGGGCACGACGGATGACGCCGGTTATTGCTTCATCGGCGTATCGACACGAGATGGTCGGACCGTACTCTCCGTCGTCCTTGGGGCCGAGACGGACAACGGGCGCTATGAGGCGACGAAAGCACTTCATGAGTTCGCTTATCGCGACTTTGTCATGACACCGATTTTACGGACCGGAGAAATCGTGCCGGAGAATGTATTCGTCGCCGAGGGAGAAGTTGAAACGGTAGCTGCGCGGACGACAGCGGCGTTCGAAGTGCTCGTCGAGAAAGGGCAAGCCGTCCCTGAACCAGTCTATGACCTTCCGGACACGAAAGCACCGGTCGCAGTCGATCAACAAGTCGGGACGGTCACGATTGAACCTTCGGAGAGCGTCCGCTATCTTGACGGCGAGAGTCCGCCGACAGGAACACTTGTGACTGCCGAATCAGTCGAGACCGCTTCATTTTTGACTCGGATGAGCCGGGCCTTCGCAGACTTTTTAGAGGAGGTTCGACTCGTCCTAGGAAAACTGAGTCTTGTCGATAGAGTCGAGATGTTGTAAAGTAAGATTAATTCAATGACAGATGCAACGATGAGGAAAAGTACGTTACAGTCATCTACTTACAGAGAGCTAGTGGTTGGTGCAAACTAGTGGGACGACGTAACTGAATCGGCCTCGGAGCATTGACTTGGAAACAAGTCACGTCACGCACACGTTACGTGCATCGAGTGGCCTAGTTTTAGGCAACGAGGGTGGCAACGCGGATCCAAGGTGGTTCGTCCCTTTCCTACGGGAAAGGGGCGTGCCACCTTTTTTATGCAAAAAAGGAGGAACTAGTTATGTTAGACATCAAACGATTACGTCAAGATTTTGAAGGGATTAAAACCAAGCTCGCCCAACGCGGTGAAGACTTGAGTGCGCTCGACCGTTTCCCGGAGTTAGAAGAGAAACGCCGGGACCTCATCAACGAGGTCGATGTGAAGAAAGCAAAACGAAATGAGGCGACGAAACAAATCGCTGAGCTCAAGCGCAACAAGCAAGACGCGGAAGCACCGATCCTTGAAACACGCCGCCTTGGTGATGAGATCAAGTTGCTCGACGAGGAATTGCGTGAAGTGGAAGCCGAGTTGAACATGATTCTCCTCAGCATCCCGAACATCCCGCATGAATCAACGCCGATCGGTGAAACAGAAGACGACAACGTCACGATCCGCGAAGTCGGAACGAAGCCCGAGTTCGATTTTGAGATGAAACAGCATTGGGACGTGATGGAAGACTTGAAAATTGTCGACGTCGAACGCGCCGGTAAAGTGACGGGAAGCCGTTTCGTCTTCTATAAAGGATTAGGTGCTCGCTTAGAACGGGCGTTGATCAACTTCATGATGGATATGCATGCCGATGAGCACGGCTATTCTGAAGTGCTCCCGCCGTACATGGTTAACCGTGACGCGATGACAGGGACGGGTCAGTTGCCTAAATTTGAAGAAGATGCGTTCAAAGTGGCCGACACGAATTACTTCCTCGTCCCGACAGCGGAAGTACCGGTGACGAACATGCACCGTGATGAGATTATCGCTGAAGCGAACTTGCCGATCACGTATACAGCTTACAGCGCTTGCTTCCGTTCAGAAGCGGGATCTGCCGGTCGTGACACACGCGGTCTCATCCGTCAGCATCAGTTCAACAAAGTCGAGCTCGTCCGCTTCGTCAAACCGGAAGAGTCTTACGAGCAACTCGAGTTGTTGACAGGACACGCGGAAGAAGTGTTGAAACGCCTCGGTCTTCCGTATCAAGTACTCAGCATGTGCACAGCCGACCTCGGTTTCACCGCAGCGAAGAAGTACGATATTGAAGTATGGATGCCGGCTCAAGGTGTATATCGCGAGATCTCATCTTGCTCAAACTTCGAGGACTTCCAAGCGCGTCGTGCCGGGATCCGCTTCCGTCGTGATGTGAATGCCAAACCGGAGTTCGTGCATACACTCAACGGTTCAGGGCTTGCCGTCGGTCGGACCGTCGCCGCGATTTTAGAGAACTTCCAACAAGCCGATGGATCGGTCGTCATCCCAGAAGCGCTGCGTCCATACATGGGCGGAATTGAAAAAATTGAACTTCCCCGTTAAACGAGGAATGGCCTATCCGAACGTATCATTCCGGATAGGCTTTTTTTTAAATGTTTTTTTACAAAAGGGTTTGACATCTGCTTGCTGAGTTGGTACTATAAATCATGTCGAGCGAGATGTTTGTTCGTCAACTGCATATGAGCCGTGGAGGTGTACCCAAGTGGTTTAAGGGAACGGTCTTGAAAACCGTCAGGGGTGTAACAGCCCGCGTGGGTTCGAATCCCACCACCTCTTCCATTTTTATTTAGAGGCTCAACAATTGCATACATCGTGGAGGTGTACCCAAGTGGTTTAAGGGAACGGTCTTGAAAACCGTCAGGGGTGTAACAGCCCGCGTGGGTTCGAATCCCACCACCTCTTCCACTTTCTTTTTTTTTACACTTTTTTCAGCTTGGAGTTGTACCCAAGCCCGGCTGAAGGGGACGGACTCGAAATCCGTTAGGAGTCGTAAGGCTCGCGTGGGTTCGAATCCCACCAACTCCGCTTTTTAGGCGTCTGCACAGGCAGATGCGTTTTTTTTTGTCGTAGACTACGGTCTGCGGCTTTTTTTGTTTGTGGCGAAACAGCGAAAAGCGGCTAATCTCGGCTTGAATCGGGAATCTTAATAAGGTAGAGACTGGTGGCGCGTTAGGAAGGAGAGGAGCGTCATGGACTGGATTGAAGCGTATGTCGATGAAGTGGTCAGGCATGTCCCGCCGAAGCGGAGAGACGAAGCTGCCGTTGCTACTAGGGAGGATATCGAAGCGAAGCTGCCGGATCAGCCGACCGAGACGGAAGTGAAGCGCGTGCTCGAACAGATGGGACATCCGGCCATCGTTGCTGCGCGTTATAAAGACGGCCAGTATTTGATTGGACCTAAGTTTTTCCCGATGTATGTCAATGTGGTCAAGCTCGTCGTCTCGATCGTGATGGCTGTAGTCTTCTTCGGTTTGCTCATGGCGAGCATCCCGACATTCTCGGGACCGGCCATGCCGACAATCGGAATCTTTCTCACGAATTTGTTCGACACGTTATGGGACGTTGGGATTCAACTCGTCTTTTGGATCACACTCGTCTTCTTTTTGATTGAGCGTTACGCGCCGAGCGATGCGGTCGCCCCTGACATGAGTTGGAAGGTGTCCACATTGCGTGATCGGGACCGCGGGGGACGGATCAGTAAATTGGATGCCGGATTCGGATTGTTCTTTACGGCGGTTTGGTTCGGGGTGTATTTGAACGCCGAGCGGTTTCTCGGGATTTATGAGTCGACAGGGGACGGTTTTTCGATGATTGTCCCGATTTTTAATCAATCGTTCTTGTTTGAAGTGGTCTGGTTGTTCTTAGCCGTCATTTTGCTTCAAGTCGTCCTCGGTGTTTGGAAATGGGTGAAAGGACGTTGGACGTATGCACTCGCCTCGTTCAATTTGATCTATAACGTGGCCTCAGCCGCCTTTATCATTTGGATGGCGGGTTCGTCGCGCTTGTTCGACCCGCGCTTTATCGACTGGGTCGAACTAAATGTCCCGAACGACGTGTTCTCGTTCGGGTGGGTGTTCGGATTGGTCGTGGCCATCACGATTCTGGCGGCTGTGTTTGATACGATTGACGGATACCGGAAGGCTTGGAAAACACCGACACATCGAAAACGCCCGATTGCCCAGCCGTAAAAAAGATGATGCCTCGCTTTTGAGCGGGGCATCATCTTTTTATCTTACTTTTGCTTCACGGGCGACTGTCAATTGTTTCCCGATTTTTTCAAGAATGAGTTCGACTGAATCCGGATCGTTAATCAAGTCATATTCTTCAATTGATAGACGAAGTACCGGGCACAAGTTGAAGTTGTTGATCCATTCCGTGTAGCGGGCGTACATTTCTTCCCAATACGCGATCGGTGTTTGTTGTTCCATCTCACGGCCACGCAGCTGAATGCGGTCGAGCACTTGCTCGAATGAGCCTTCGAGATAGATCAGTAGATCAGGGTGCGGGAAGAACGGCGTGAGCACCATCGCTTCGAACAGGCTTGAGTACGTCTCGTAATCTGTCGGCGACATCGTGCCTTTTTCATAGTGCATCTTCGCGAAGATGCCTGTATCTTCATAAATCGAACGGTCTTGAATGAAGCCGCCGCCGTATTGGAAGATTTTCTTCTGTTCTTTGAACCGCTCTGCCAAGAAGTAGATTTGAAGATGGAAGCTCCAACGCTCAAAATCATGATAGAATTTATCGAGGTATGGGTTCGTGTCCACTTTCTCGAGAGAAGTGCGGAAATTGAGGGCGTCGGCAAGCGAGTTCGTGATTGTCGATTTACCGATTCCGACCATTCCACCGATCGTAATGATCGTGTCATTCGGAATGTTATATTTTTCATTCAGGGTCATTTTAGTTGGGCTCCTTTAGTCAATTCTAGTTCGCGTTCAATCGTCGTGAGAACGTGCGTCAAATCGTCCGGGTTTTGGACAAAATCAAGTTCGTCTCCGCTGAACGAAAGAATCGTCACTTCGGGGTGAGTCGCACGGTACGATTCGACAAACGTTTCGTAATCCCGAGCGAGTTGTTCGAGGTAGTCGCGAGACATGTTCTCTTCTACTTCACGTCCACGCAACGCTACACGTTTCATAAGCGTCTCGATACTGGCGTGCAAGTAAATGACGACATCGGGTTTCGGCATATCATGTGTCAAAATCTTATAGATTTGCTCATACTTGTTCAAGTGGGCTGGTCTCAGCGAACGGTGGGCAAAAATCAAGTTCTTGAAAATATGATAGTCTGAAACGACGGATTGCTGTTGGCTCAAGTGGTGTTTGTGGATATCGTCTAATTGCTTGAATCGATTGCATAAGAAGAACATTTCCGTTTGGAAACTCCATTCTTCGATATCTTCATAAAACTTGCCGAGAAATGGGTTTTCTTCTACAATTTCATTCAGCATCTGCATTGAAAAGTGCTGACTGATGATATGGGCCAGTGACGTTTTCCCGACACCAATCGGTCCCTCTACCGTTATAAACATATGATGTCATCCTCCATTATCCAAAGTGCAAGTTCCATTCTAGCACACAATGAAGAAGATAGGGCGAGCGAAATGATTTTCATTTTTTTTCATACTATGTGACAAGAAACGGGGTGTTAATATGGAACGAGATGAACGATTTATGAGGCTCGCCATCGCCGAAGCAAAGAAGGCGGAAGCGATCGGGGAAGTCCCGATCGGTTGTGTCATCGTTAAAGGAGAAGACGTGATCGCGACCGGCTATAACCGGCGTGAAACGGATTTATTGGCGGCGGCGCATGCCGAGATGATTGCGATTGAATCAGCGAATACGGTACTCGGTAACTGGCGGCTTGAAGACTGTGAACTGTTCGTGACGTTAGAGCCTTGTCCGATGTGCGCGGGTGCGATCATCCTCTCGCGCGTGAAGCGTGTCGTGTTTGGTGCCCGCGATCCCAAAGGCGGATGTTGCGGGACACTCATGAACCTTCTTCAAGACGATCGGTTCAACCATCAAGCCGAAGTGACCGAAAACGTTTTAGCAGAAGAATGTGGAGAGCTACTAACAACCTTCTTCCGCAGCCTTCGAGAACGGAAGAAGCAGGCTCGGCTTGAACAGAGAGGTTGCAACGCATCTGATTAAACAGTATAATGTAATAGCACTCGAAGAAGTGCTTAACTTCATTTACCCATTTGCCGTGCTAGGCGGGGAGGTAGCGGTGCCCTGTAACTCGCAATCCGCTATAGCGAGACTGAATTCCGATTCGAGGGAGTGCATTGGTGTGGCCCGTCCTCGTGTAAGTGGCGTTGACGTCTGAGTCCTGCGCAACGGTCACCCATGAACCAGGTCAGGTCCGGAAGGAAGCAGCCTTAAGTGGTGACGTACCGTGTGCCGCAGGGGTGCTTGGGCCGAGCAAACTGCATGAGTAACGCACATTGACGTGCTTTCAGAAATCGGTGCGCGGCAGATTTATTTAATAACTTTAATCTACGGCCCCAGGGTTGTAGATTTTTTTGTATGATGAAATAAAAGATGAAACGATGAAAGGAGGCGGGGACATGGCGTATCAAGCATTGTATCGGGTCTATCGTCCGCAGTCATTCCAAGAGGTAGTCGGTCAAATACACATCACACGCACGATTCAAAATGCGTTACTCGAAGAACGGATGTCACACGCTTATTTATTCTCTGGTCCGCGAGGTACGGGGAAGACGAGCCTCGCGAAGATTATCGCGAAGGCAATCAACTGCGAAACGGCGCCGACGAGAGAACCGTGTAATACGTGCCCGACCTGTGTGGCGATTACGGAAGGGACGAGCCCGGACGTATTCGAAATCGATGCCGCTTCAAACAACGGGGTCGATGAGATCCGCGAAATTCGAGACAAGGTCAAGTATCCGCCTTCGCAAGCGCGTTATAAAGTGTACATTATCGATGAAGTGCATATGCTTTCGACAGGGGCGTTCAATGCACTATTGAAAACGTTGGAAGAACCCCCACCCCATGCGATCTTCATTTTAGCGACGACGGAGCCCCATAAGATTCCGGCGACCATCATCTCACGTTGCCAACGTTTCGATGTGAAGCGGCATGAAGTCGGTCAACTCCAGACACGAATGGCTTATATTTTGAACGACCAAGATTACGACTATGATCCGGAAGCGCTCAAACTGATTGCCCGTGCCGCTGACGGTGGGATGCGTGATGCATTGAGCCTGCTTGACCAAGCGCTTGCGTTCAGTGACGGCCGTTTGACGGAAGAGGCAGTGCTCGAAGTGACGGGTGCGGTTACGGATGACGCTCTCCTTGATATGGCCTATGGATTGCAACAGAGACAACTCGATCAAATTCTGAAGACGCTTGAGACGATGTTGCGTGAAGGGAAGGATTTGAAACGGTTTATCGAAGATCTCGTGTTCGTGCACCGTGATGCTCTTCTATTAAAAGCATCTCCACAAGCGATAGACTTACTAGAGCGAGCCCGTCCGAACGAGACGTTCCGCCAATTCGTGGAAACGACCTCAACGGACGAGCTGTTTCAAGTGATCGAAGAATTGAATGAGTGTCAGCAACAAATGCGCTTATCCAACCATCCGAAAGTGTTGGTCGAGCTGACGTTCATTCGCATCGCTGAACAAGGACGAACGATGACCGAGCAAATAAAGCAACTTCAAGACCAAGTACGTGAATTGAGTCGTGAGTTGAATGAAGTGAAGAAAAATGGGGTAGCGGTCACAGAGGCCGCTGCCGAGAAGCCGAAAGTGATGAAGCGGACGCAAGTTCGTGTTCCGAAAGAGCGGATCCGCCAGTTGTTGCAACGGGCTGAGCGGCAGCATTTGAATGCAATCCGTGATAGTTGGGAAGACATTATGGTCAACATCCGCACGGTGGACGGCCCGATTTTCGCGCTGTTCTATGAGAGTGAAGCTGTCCTTTGTGCAAGTGACACCTTACTGGTACAATTTAAAGATGGGATGACATGGCACTACGAGCAGGTCAGTTCAAACGGCCGGACCCGCGATGTGATCGAGCAAGCGTTGTTTGAAGTGACGGGGATCCGTCGAGAAATCATGGCCGTGCTCGAGAGCGATTGGGTCGAGTTAAAAAACGAATTCATCCTTCGTAAACAATCCGAACGTTCAGACCATAAAGAAGAAGAGAAGGTCGAAGAAGACCCGCTCATTGTTCAAGCTGTCGAACGATTTGGAGATGTCGTTGAAATCGAAGAAGTTTAAAAGGAGGCGCTCGATATGCGTGGAATGGGAAACATGAACAACATGATGAAGCAGATGCAGAAAATGCAAAAAGATATGGCGAAAGCGCAAGAAGAGTTAAAAGACTTGACGGTTGAAGGCACAGCCGGAGGCGGGATGGTCAAAGTGATCGTCAGTGGCCACAAAGAAGTAATGGATATCATCATCGCGGAAGAAGCGGTCGACCCAGATGACGTCGATATGTTGCAAGACCTTGTTCTAGCGGCTGTCAATGACGCGATGAAACAAGCCGACCAACTCGTCAACGATAAGATGGGACGTTTTACGCAAGGGATGAACCTTCCAGGTTTTTAAGTGAAGAAAGGAAAGATGCGAGTTGCAATACCCTGAAGCAATCGGACGCTTGATTGAAAGCTTTACAAAGTTGCCAGGAATTGGTCCGAAAACTGCCATCCGACTAGCGTTCCATGTATTAGACATGGAAGAAGACGATGTATTGACGTTCGCCAAGGCGCTTGTCAGTGCGAAGCGTGATATTAAATACTGTACAGTGTGTGGACATATTACGGACGTCGATCCGTGTGCGATCTGTAAAGATTCGCACCGAGATGAAACGATCATCTGTGTCGTGCAAGATTCACGAGACGTCATTGCAATGGAGAAGATGCGGGAATATCGAGGGAAGTATCATGTGTTACATGGGGCGATTAGCCCGATGGAAGGGATTGGACCTGAAGATATTAACGTATCGAGTTTGCTGACGCGTCTGCAAGAGAACGAAGCGGTCAGTGAAGTGATTTTGGCGACCAACCCGAACATTGAAGGGGAAGCTACGTCGATGTATCTATCGAGACTGCTCAAACCGACCGGGATTAAAGTGACGCGTCTGGCGCACGGGCTTCCTGTCGGGGGCGATTTAGAGTATGCGGATGAAGTAACCCTCTCCCGGGCGATGGAAGGTCGCCGAGAACTATGAGGTGGTTTCGCAAACCTTTGCGGGATAGTTATGATCAACGGTTTCTAAGAGAACTGTTAGATGCGAAGGCGAAGTACGAAGCGAAGCGCCACATGCTTGAAGTGAGCGTTGAAGACACTGGTGAACTGGCTGCCCAAGTGAAGCAGGCTGAAGCACTATACTTTTTTTATCTAAAGGAAGCAAAGCGACGACAAGTGTCCCTTTCTAATTTACGAACTTGAGACGAGGCGAAAGTCTCGTCTTTTTTTCTCTATATAATGAAGGAACTGGGGAGGGAAACGTCGTAGACTGTAAAAAAACAAAGAATGTTTCTTGTTTTTAAAGTTTTTTTAATAAAGCTATTGCACAGTTAAAGTTTTATTGATATATTAATAGACGTCGCCGAGAGCGAATGAAAAAAACAATCTTAAAAAAGTTATTGACCATTTGGTTGAAACTTGTTAAGATATCTAAGTCGCCAAAGTGCGACAGACGAACTTTGAAAACTGAACGATGAGGCAAAAAAAGTTTTACAAGTTTTGATTGAAGCGCAAGCTTCGTCATTTTCAAGAGCTATATCAAATTCTTTGGAGAGTTTGATCCTGGCTCAGGACGAACGCTGGCGGCGTGCCTAATACATGCAAGTCG
>NZ_SJUU01000020.1:0-19651 GCF_004337115.1 Exiguobacterium sp. SH3S3 | reverse complement strand
TCGGCAGGTCTGGCATCATCGGGATCGCCTCCAGGATGTGTAGTTATAGCCAGTTTAGTCCGAAACGGCAAGGACGTACAGCGTCGCCCCGAGGGCACGCCGACTCCCGGGGGAACAGCGGGCAAGGCGAGACCCAGCAGCGACATCGTCGCGATGCGGCTCGCTGACCGCCCCCAGGAAAGCGGCGTGCCGGACAGGGCGGCTTGAAGGGCAATGAAAGCAGAGGAGCGCCATCCCATCCGGGATGACGCTCCTCTGCTCAAAATTATTTGAAGTTTTTCAGTGCCCTCCGCCATGTCCTTGGTCGTTTTTTTAGGTCAATACGTCGTCGTCTCGCTAAAACCGTCGCCTGGGTCAGGTCCACTGTCTTCGGTCGTGACCGGAAGACCGAGCTCTGTTTTCAACAGTGCCCGCTTATCGTTCAAATCCGCCTGGTCCAACTCATAATAGTAGACGCCGCCGATCGTCAAGTCGCCGCCTTCTAGCGTCTCTTGGTTGAACGAGCGGAGTGATTTCGTATACGGCTGGAGCTGGGACGCCTCGGAGAGCGACATGTTCGTTCGGATATTATTGCCGACCGCAGTCATGATCCGGTTGAGCTTCGTGAACGAATTGATCGTCGTCGCCTCGTTGATGATGGCCTCGAGCACTTGTTGTTGGCGCTTGGCCCGGCCGATGTCGCCTTCTGGGTCGTCTTTCCGCATGCGGGAATAGGCGAGTGCTTCCTTGCCGTCTAGCATCTGGACGCCCGGTTCGAGCTCGACGTTGCCGGTGGCCCGTCCTGAGATCGGGATCAACACGTCGACTTCGACGCCGCCGACCGCGTCGACGAGGTCTTCGATGCCGTCAAAGTTGATCGTCGCGTAATAATCGATCGGGATGTCAAACAGCGTCTCGACCGTGGCGATCGTCGTGTCGATGCCGCCGTACGCATACGCATGGTTGATCTTGTCCTTGAACTCGCCGTCCTCCGTGACGATATCGACGTACGCGTCGCGGGGGATACTGACGAGCGTCACTTGGCGAGATTCCTTGTTGAACGTCGCCACCATTAGTGAGTCGGTCCGTCCCTCTTCGAGCGAGGCGCCGCCATCGACGCCGGCGAGCAGGACGGAGAAGTGATTTTTCGTCAAATCGATCGTGTCGTCGCGACGTTCCGATTTGTCGCCACGCGTCAGTTCGCTGTTCGTGGTCTCTGCCGTCTCGTTCGCCTTGAAAACGAAGTAGCCGAAGGCCGAACCGCCGATCAGCAGGACGAGGCCAAGCACGAGCAGACCGATTGTCCACACGGAGCGTTTCTTGCGGGAGTCTTGTTCCATGTCGTCTCCTCATTTCAGTCATTTCTTTTAGTATACGGGACCTAGCGCACAAAATCACGTTCGATGATACGGACGTCCTGGGTCTCGAGTCCGCCTTGACCGTTCGTCAAATCGACGAGCCAGGCGAGCGCTTCCTCGGTCGCTTCGACCGGTACCGAGATGTGGAACGTGACGGTGTCGGCATAGACAATCTCGTCAAGCAAATAAGTGGACTGGCGGAGCTCGTTCTCGACTTTCCCGATCCATCCGTAGTCGACCGTGAGCGTGAGACGTTGCATCGGCAACCGTTCGACGATCCCGACCGCATCGAGCCCGTCACTCACCGTCCCGCCGTAGGCGCGGATGAGTCCGCCGCCGCCGAGCTTGATGCCGCCGAAGTAGCGGGTGACGACGACGACCGTGTCTTTCAAATTGCGTTTACGGAGCACTTCGAGCATCGGCAGGCCGGCCGTCCCGCTCGGCTCGCCGTCATCGTTCGCTTTTTGGAATTCGTTCCGGGCTCCGATGATGTAGGCTGAACAATTATGATTGGCGCTCCAATGCGCTTTTTTGATCGTTTGGATGAACGTCTGGGCTTCCGCTTCGGTCGCGACGCGTTTAAAGTGAGCGATAAATTTTGATTTTTGTATGACGACCTCGTATTCTCCGTCTTGTTTTATAGTATAATTTTGTTCAGTAGACATTTCTGAAAATTCTCCTTTCTATTTTCATGTATTTTTTTTGAAATCGAGTAGGCGTCTGTAGATTAAGTGGCGAATTGTGAAGACAGCCTCTGATTCTTACTGGAAACGAACGCTTATGCAGTCGATAATAGAAACAAATGAGGACTTACTACCGAACTATTAGGGGATGGCATCGTGAATCATATTACCGATCGTACAGCATTAGAGCATATCATAACAAATATGATTGATACGGTGACGGAGAGTAAAGAGGAGATCGTCCGTATAACTGAAAATTCAGCTAATGAGTATTCGTCGATCCAAACGGAGTTAAAAGAGTTGACGCAAAAGATCGAGTTTCACATTAAAGAGTCCGAGCGCCTCGATCTATTAGTGAAAGCGGCGAAGAATAAACTCGTTCAAGTGAGTAAGAAGTTCCATATACATAGTGAGCAAGAGATTCGCGAGGCGTATGAACTCGCCAACCAGATGCAGCTCGAGCGGTTCCTCATCCAAAAAGAGGAGATGGTGAGCCAGCAGCGCCGAAACGACCTCGAGCGGCGGTTGCTCGTCCTTCAGGATACGATGGAGCGGGCGGACCGGTTAGTCAGCCGCGTCACGGTCGTCCTCAACTTTTTACGCGACGACCTGCAGCAAGAGTATTCGGACATGATGAAGAAGCAAGAGATGGCGATCAGCGTCTTCGAGGCGGCTGAGCGTGAGCGGCGCCACCTGGCCCGGGAAATGCATGACGGCCCCGCGCAATCCCTTGCCCATATTTTGATTCGGGCCGACTTGATCGAGAAGACGTTCGACCGAAGAGGCAAGGACGAGGCGTTCGCCGAACTGCACGAGCTGAAACGGCTGATTCGTGGGGCGCTCGTCGACGTGCGCCGCTTGATTTACGACCTGCGGCCGATGTCGCTTGACGACCTTGGCTTCTTGCCGACGCTCGAGCGTTATTTACATCAGACGGAAGAGTACACGGCGATCAAGACGCGGCTCAACTACCGCGGCAACCGGGCACGTCTCTCGGAAAAACTCGAGATCAACGTCTTCCGGCTCGTCCAAGAGGCGGTCCAAAATGCGATCAAGCATTCGAAGACGACGGAAATCATCGTCAACGTCGAGCAAGCGCTAGACGTGATTCACATTCACGTGCGCGATCACGGGGTCGGCTTCGTGCCGAGTATGATCGGGCAAGAGTCGTTCGGCATCGTTGGGATGCGCGAACGGATCGAGCTTGTGAACGGCAGTATCAATATTGATTCGGAAATCGGCAAAGGGACGGTCGTCCGCATGTCGATCCCGATTTTGTAATACAGATAAAGGGGAGTGTACGATGGAAATGACAAATACAATCCGCATCGCAATCGTCGATGACCATGAGTTGTTTCGAGAGGGCTTGAAGCGGATCTTTGATTTAGAAGACGAGTTCACCGTCATCGCTGAAGGGCGGACGGGTGCTGATGCGATCCGCATCGCCAAAGAGGAGAAGCCGGAAATCATGATCCTCGACATCAACATGCCGGACTTGAACGGGATCGAGGCGACGAAACAGTTGACCGCGGCATCGTCGGACACGCGGGTCCTCATCCTGTCGATCCATGACGACGAATCTTACATAACGCATGCGCTTGAAGCGGGAGCATCAGGTTTCTTGTTGAAAGAAGTAGCTTCAAGCGAACTCATCTCGGCCGTCCGTTCGGTCGCGAAAGACGGGGCGTACTTGCATCCGAAAGTGACGACGAACGTATTGAAGGATTACCGCCGCCTGCTCCAGTTCAAAGGAGAACAAGCCGAACGGAACGTCGTGAACCGGATGGACGATCCCGTTTATCGGTTGCTGTCGCGCCGTGAGGTCGAAGTGCTCCACTTGCTCGCCGATGGCCGCTCGAACCGCGACATTAGCGACATGCTGTTCATCAGTGAGAAGACGGTCAAGAACCACGTCTCATCGGTCCTGCGCAAAATGGAAGTGAACGACCGGACGCAAGCCGTCGTCGATGCGATCCGCCGCGGGTGGGTCGAGATTTGACCTTGACCGATGCAATACATCGCTTTTGTGCTACAATATGGAATGGAATCTTAATTCAATTGGAAAAACGAAACGATGTAAAGTGAGGATATAGTATGGGAAACATAGCGATTTTGACCGACAGTACCGCTTATTTGCCGGCCGATTTTTGTGAGCGCCACGACGTCCACGTCGCACCGCTCAGCGTCATCTTCGGCGGAGAATCTTTCCGTGAGGCCGTCGATATCACGACGGAGGCGTTTTATGAACGGATCGAGGCGGGGAATTTGCCGACGACATCGCAACCGATCATCGGGGAGACGGTCGAACTGATCGACAGCCTTCCGGCTGAAGTGACCGACGTCGTCGCCATCACGCTCTCGAGCGGGATCAGCGGTACGTATCAATCGATGATCGCCTTGAACAACATGGTCGATGTCAACGTGCATACGTTCGACTCTGAGATCTCGTGTATGCCTCAGGCGTTTCTCGTCGAAGAGGCCGTCCATATGCGTGACGCTGGGGCCTCGGCCGAGGAGATCATGCAGCATCTCGAGAAGACGCGTGAACGGATCCGTGCCTATTTCGTCGTCGATGACCTCGACCACCTCCAACGGGGCGGACGGCTCAGCGCGGCGCAAGCGCTCGTGGGCTCGTTCCTGCAGATCAAGCCGGTCCTTCATTTTCAGGATAGACAGATCGTCCCGTTCGAGAAGATCCGGACGTACAAGAAGGCGGTCCGTCGCATCGAAGAGATGATGGACCAATCGATCGTCGGTGACGGCGCCGGCTATTGCATCGGCATCATCCACGCCAACTGCCCGGAACGTCAGGCGGAAGAGATCACCTCGATGAAACAGAAGTTTCCGCAAGCGCAAGTCACGGGCGGTCATTTCGGACCGGTCATCGGGACACACCTTGGACCTGGCGCGATCGGCATCACGTGGTATCACTGCGAACGATAAACGGAAGACGGCCAAATGGTCGTCTTTTTCGATGAAGAAAGGAGTGGGCTTGTGGCCAAGTATCGTCAAATCTACGAACGGCTCGCCGAACGGATGAAAACGGGTGAGTACGAGGCGGAGTCGAAACTGCCGTCGGAGACAGAACTCATGCATGAATACGAGGCGAGCCGAGGCACGGTCCGTAAGGCGCTCGATCTGCTCCAAGAGCACGGCTACGTCCGCAAACATCACGGTAAAGGCGTGTTCGTGCTTCGCCGTGACCAGATCGAGTTCCAGTTCAACGGCATCGTCAGCTTCTCGGAAATATATGCCAGTATGCTCGGACGTTCGATCGAGACGAGCGTCGCCTCGTTCGAGGAGATCGAGGCACCGAGTTGGCTCGCCGAGCGGATGGGCCTTGAGCCCGCCACGCTCGTCTACCGGATCGAACGGGTCCGCAACTTCGACGGGGAGAACGTCATTTTAGACGTGAACTATTTCGTCAAAGACCTCGTCCCCGGGCTGACGAAACAGATTGCCGAGCACTCGATCTATCAATACGTCGAGCACGAGCTCGGGCAACAGATCAGCTATGCGAAGCGGAAAATCGCGGCCGAGGACGTGACCGAGCTTGACCGGTCGCGGCTCGACTTGGGTCATTACGAATATGTCATCGTCATCACGAACGACACGTTTTTGTACGAGGGCCGGCAGTTCGAATACACCGAG
The DNA here is from genome assembly GCF_004337115.1 of Exiguobacterium sp. SH3S3. Taxonomy (NCBI): domain Bacteria; kingdom Bacillati; phylum Bacillota; class Bacilli; order Caryophanales; genus Exiguobacterium; species Exiguobacterium sp. SH3S3. The sequence goes on along the minus strand of NZ_SJUU01000020.1, from coordinate 13,980 downwards.
TCCCGTCACCGGCTCGACAAGTTTCAGTTCAGCGATGTGGCCCGTCGTTAAGGCTCCTTCTTCAAGAAGGGGTCTTTTTGTCGTTTTGAATCGGGAGGAGAGGGAACAAAAATAGTGAACGCTTGTCACACAGTCGTCACGATAAACTTATATAGATAAGTTGTTGACAGGACTCGTCTATATAAGTTAAACTTTGTTTGTAATCATATGTAACCGTTCTCAACAAACGCTTTCACACAAAGGAGGCCTATCTTATGAAGGCAGATTATCGTCAAATCGCCGCGGATATCCTAGAAGCCATCGGAGGCAAGGATAACGTCGATAAAGCGGCGCACTGTGTCACGCGACTCCGTCTCTCACTGAAAGATCAGTCGCTCGTCAATGAGGCAAAAGTAAAAGAAGCCGATCTCGTCAAAGGGGCGTTCGAGAATTCGGGCGTGTACCAAGTCGTCATCGGTGCCGGGGACGTCGAGCGCGTCTATGCCGAGTTCATCAAACTCGCCGGGCTCGAGGCGGCAACGGTCGCTGAAGTCAAATCGTCCGGCGGCAAGAAGATGAACCCGCTCCAAAAACTCGTCAAAGTGTTCTCGGACGTGTTCATGCCAATCATCCCGGCCATCATCGTCGCCGGTCTCTTGATGGGGATCAACAACTTGCTCGCGTCGGAAGGATTGTTCGTCGACGATGCGACGCTCATCGAGGCGTATCCGAACTTGCAAGGCTTATGGGACCTCATCAACATGATGGCGAACACGGCGTTCATCTTCCTGCCAGCCCTCGTCGGTTGGTCGGCAACGAAGCGTTTCGGCGGCAGCGAAGTGCTCGGTATCGTCATGGGTCTACTTCTCGTCCACCCGGACTTGTTGAACGCATGGGGTTACGGGCAAGCGGCGCTTGAAGGCGATATCCCGACGTTCGACATCCTCGGGCTGTTCGAAATCGAGAAAGTCGGCTATCAAGGTCAAATCTTGCCGATTTTGGCCGCGGCCTTCATTTTGAGCCATATTGAAATGTTCTTGAAAAAACATGTTCCGAACGCGATTCAGCTACTCGTCGTGCCGATCACGACAATCGTCGTCACCGGCTTCCTCGCCCTTGCGATCGTCGGACCGGTCACACGTGGAATCGGTAACGTCATCGCGACGAGCCTCGTCAACGTGTTCGAAGCGGTACCGATTGTCGGTGCGCTATTGTTCGGTTTGTTCTATGCACCGCTTGTCGTCACGGGGATGCACCACTTGTTCATCGCGATCGACTTGCAACTCATCGCGGAGACGGGCGGCACGTTCATCTGGCCGATGCTCGCTCTGTCGAACATCGCCCAAGGTTCGGCTGCGTTCGCTATGTTCTTCGTCTACAAGCACAACGCCAAACAAAAGAGTATGGCGTCGACGTCAGCGATCTCGGCTTACTTCGGGATCACCGAGCCGGCCATGTTCGGGGTGAACTTACCGAACAAATTCCCGTTCTACTCGGCGATGATCGGATCGGCGACTGCCGCCATCTTCATCACGCTGAACGACGTCCAGGCCATCGGGATCGGCGTCGGGGGACTCCCTGGCTTCCTGTCGATCTTCACGGACAAGATCTTGCTCTTCATCGTCGGGATGATCATCGCGATCGTCGTCCCGTTCGTGCTCACGTTCGCCTTGTCGAAACGCTACATGAAAAAAGGCGAACTCAAAGAAAACAAAGTTGCATAATAGGGGAAAGACAAGGGGAGGGACGGAGGTTCTTCCCCTTTTCCTATCAAAATGAAAACTCTTACAAAAGGAGCTGTCGTTCATGACACAAACAAACTGGCGCAAATCAGTCGTCTATCAAATCTATCCAAAAAGCTTTTACAGCCCGGAAGGTAACGCTACCGGCTCGATCAAAGGAGTGACGTCGAAACTCGATTATCTGGCCGAGCTCGGTATCGAATATATTTGGATGACACCGGTGTACAAGTCGCCGCAAAACGATAACGGGTACGACGTGAGCGACTATTACGCAATCGACCCGTCGTACGGGACGATGGATGATTTGGACGAGCTCGTCCGCGAGGCCGAGGCGCGCGGGATCGGACTGATGATGGACATCGTCGTCAACCATTCGTCGACCGAGCATGAGTGGTTCCAAAAATCGCTCGCCGGTGACGAACGGTACCGGGACTATTACATTTGGCGCGATGAACCGACGAACTGGGAGTCGAAGTTCGGCGGCAACGCCTGGAAGTACGACGAGAAGAGCGGTCAGTATTTCCTCCACTTGTTCGACGAGACGCAGGCCGACTTGAACTGGGAGAACGAACAGATGCGCGAGGACGTCTACGAGATGATGCGCTTCTGGCGCGAGAAAGGCATTAAAGGGTTCCGCCTCGACGTCATCAACTTGATCTCGAAGCAACAGGACTTCCCGGAGGACGAGTCGGACGGCCGCAAGTTTTATACGGACGGACCGCGCATCCATGAGTTCTTGAAAGAGATGAACCGCGAAGTGTTCGAGGGGCATGACGTCATCACGGTCGGCGAGATGTCGTCGACGACGCTCGACCATTGCGTCCGCTACTCGAGCCCGGACGAGCGTGAGCTCAGCATGACGTTCAGCTTCCACCACTTGAAAGTCGACTACCCGAACGGCGAGAAGTTCGTCGCCGCACCGTTCGATTTCGTGCAGCTGAAAGATATCATGTCGACGTGGCAGGAAGGGATGCACGGCAAAGGGTGGAACGCCATCTTCTGGTGCAACCACGACCAGCCGCGCGTCGTCAGCCGCTTCGGCAACGATACCGACCACCGCGTCGAGAGCGCCAAGATGCTCGCGACCGTGCTCCACGGCCTACAAGGGACACCGTACATCTATCAAGGCGAAGAGATCGGCATGACGAACCCAGGGTTTGACTCGCTCGACGAGTACCGCGACATCGAGACGCTCAACATCTACAAGTTGAAGCGCGCCGAGGGCGTGTCGCACGAGGACATGATGGCCGCCATCAAACAGAAGTCACGCGACAACTCACGGACGCCGATGCAGTGGGACGCGACGCCGCACGCCGGCTTCACGAGCGGGACACCGTGGATTAACGTGGCGCCGAACTATACGGAGGTCAACGTCGAGACGGCGCTCGACGACCCGGATTCGGTGTTCTACCACTACAAGAACTTGATCTCGCTCCGCAAAGAGCTCGACGTGTTGACGGACGGGGACTATACACTGTTGACGAAACAGGACCTAGACGTCTGGGCATACACACGGAAGACGGACGAAGAAGAAGTACTCGTCGTCGCCAACTTCTATGGGCCCGAGACAACGTATGAGATTCCTGAATCGTTCACGTGTGCCGACGTCGTTAGCCATAACTACGACGTGCCGCAGCTCGACGGAACGACGTTGTCGCTCCGGGCGTACGAGGCGATCATGTTCTACAAACGGAAGTGAGTGAACGTGAACGAATTGAAGTATAGCGAGAAAGGGTCATCCGTATATTGGATGACCCTTTCTCGTTTCATCGACAAGGAGTGGTTAAAAGGTTCATTCATTTAAACCCGTCACCCAGTCGATATTGTTTTGTTTCAACTGTTCTTCCAAGCCCTCGGCGTCAATCGAATAGGGTGTCACTCGGCCAGAGTAAAATGACTCGTTCCCGTCTTGAATCGTCAACAGGAGTGTCCGGAACGGCACGTCCGCTTCGTCGAGCGCGCGCTTCACGTCACGCATCAATGCACTCGCACGAATCGCGGTAGCCGCTTCATCTTCGACCGCGACGAAGAGGGAGCCGTAGTCCCGTCCGATAGCATGGATGTCGTAATCGTGGTCAAGGAGTAAGGTTGCCGGGTCGAGCGCTTCATACGGCGATTCTTCACCTTCATAGACGGTCAACACGTCTTCATACAATTTGTAGTCGAACGGGAGCGAGATGAGGGCGGTTTCGACGAGCGGGCGATATTCCTCGTTCAAGCGGTTAAACGTCACCATTCCGGAGAGGACGTCATCGTACTCGTCTGAGAGGATTGTGCCATCCGCAGCGACGGTCACGTAAAACCTAGTGTCTTCACTCGAGGGCGAAGCGATCGTGATGACATACGTATCATCGCCCCAAATCATCAATCCGGCGTGAACGGCCGATAGGTCCATCTCCGGATACTGCGAGGCGACGTACTGTTCGGCCGCTTCGAGGGCACGCTGTTCATCCCGCGGATCGCCGAACATGACGTGCGATAAGAGCATCCCGGTACCGTAGACGATGAACCCGATGCCGATGAGTGTTCCAATGATTCGACGTATGATGTGTACCACTTCCTTACAGGTTAGTAGTTTACTGACATAAGTGTAATTTAATTTAATCAATTACACATCGACCTTTAGGACGAAATGAGTAAGGTTGTCGGCGACAAGAGAAATGGCGACGAACGACGTACCTTGCTACCGTCAAGGAAAAAAGGGGATTCGTATGGGACAACTTATCGTCAGTCCGACCGGGAGACCGGCCATCCGCTTCGGCGTCTGTCAGCGTTGCCTAAGCACCGATGTCCGCGCGTTCAACTGCCATCACGGCGCATGTCAGTATTGCCGCAATTGCTTGCACCTCGGGCGGGTATGCCGCTGTGACTTTTTAGCAGAGATCGACGTCACGACGCCGGTCGAACCGACTGAACTCGTCATGCCGTTCGAGCTGGCAGACGCGCAACAGCGTGTCAGCGAGCAACTGCTCACGTGGTGGGAGAAACGACAGACCGGTCTCGTCCACGCCGTCTGCGGCGGCGGCAAGACCGAGATGGCGTTCCCGGTCATCGAGCGCGTCGTCAACGAAGGGGGGCGGGTGTTGATCGTCTCGCCACGCCGTGACGTCGCCATCGAGTGGGCCGACCGGCTCGAAGCTGCGTTCTCTGTCCCAATCACCCGGCGCTACGGAGGCGGGGACAAGGAGTCGATCGGGATGATCACCGTCGCGACGGCCCCGCTTCTTGTGAATTTGCGCGACGTGTTCGATTATGTCCTCGTCGACGAGTCGGACGCGTTCCCGTTCGCTTTCGACTTATCGCTCTGGTGGACACTCTATCGTGCCGGGAAAGGTGTCTTCTTGTTCGTCACGGCGACACCGACGCTTTGGCAACGTCAGTTTCCAACCACCCACTTGTCGCGCCGCTACCACGGCCACGATTTGCCGATGCCGCGGCTCGTCAAACAGACCGAGTCAGCCATTCTCGACTTTTGCCGGAGCCATGAGGCGCCGCGCCTGTTGTTCGTCCCGACGAAACCGGACCTTGCCCGTTATGGAAAACTGCTTGAGACGGCCGGGCTCGACTACCGGGCTGTCTCGGCCGACACTGATGCGCGGACGGATACGCTCGTCTGGCTAGAAGAAACGAACGGCATCGTGCTCGCGACGTCGATTTGGGAGCGCGGCATGACCGTCCGCGGCGTCCAGATCGCCATTCTCGATAGTGACCATCGGCTGTTCTCGACGCGCGCCCTCATCCAGATGGCGGGCCGGGCCGGGCGAAAGCCCGACGCGCCGACCGGGGACGTCGTCTTGTTCTATACCGAGCGGACGTTCTGGCAAGACCGGACCATCCGCGCGATCGAGGAGGCGAACCGGCGATGAACTGCCTCGTCTGCCGCCAACCGATGACGGTGCCGTGGAGTCCGGCGACGCTATTGAAACGCGACTGGGTCTGTCCGGACTGTGAAGCGATGTTGACCCCGCTCGAAGCGGGATGTCCACGCTGCGGTCACCCTAGCCCAGACGGGAAGACGTGTCCGGACTGCATCCGTTGGCTCGCGCTCGGTCTCGATTTGACGGTCCGTTGCCTCTACGTTTACGACGAGGCCGGTACGAATTGGCTCCATCGCTTCAAGTTCGGCGGGGACGTCGCGCTCGTCGGCCACGTGACAGACGTGCTCAAACGGACGCGCGAACCGGGCGCCATCTACGTGCCGATCCCGCTCGGGGAGGAGCGGCTTTTGACGCGTCGCTTCAACCAGGCCGACGTGCTCGCCCGATCGATCGGACCGACAAAACAACTCCTTCAAAAAGAAGAGGTTTCAAGTCAGCGTGAATTTGGGAAAGGAGAAAGGCGGCACCGTCCAAACCCGTTTGCTGTACAAGCTGCGACTACATATGGGAAAATCGTGCTCGTCGATGACGTCTATACGACCGGCACGACGCTCCACCAAGCAGCGTACACACTGAAGAAAGCCGGCTATGCAGAAGTTTCTGCGGTTTGCCTGTTCCGGGCGCTAAACAAATCAAAAATGCGTCCGATATAAAGGGCAGAGGTGAATGACATTGGAAGCAGCAACTTGTCAGATGTGTGGGCGTTTGTATATGAAACAAAGCCGCTCGCCGTACTGTCCGTCATGCAGTGAAGTCGATTTCCAAAACTTCTTGAAAGTTCGGGACTTCATTCGGGAACCAGCCAACAAACAGACAACGATCGGGGCCTTAGTCGAAGCGACAGGTGTCTCCGAACTTGATATCACGCGATATATCCATGAAGGACGCTTGATCATCAAGGACAACCCAGCAATGAGCATCGCTTGTGTGCGCTGCGGCAAGGCGACGAACGAAGGAAAAGTTTGTTCGGCTTGTCAGGCGGAGATGCAGCAAGAACTACAAGGTTTACAAGCAACTGTAACCAAAACGAGCGCTCGCGCTTATCGTTTGGACTAACAACTTAGAAGAGGGGGGACACGCATGCGCATCGATTCTGCAAAGTGGGTACATTTACCGAACACTTACGAGAAGAAAACGCAAGCCGAGACGAAGCCCGAGCTAACACGCCAAACGGACCGAATATCGATATCGGCAGAAGCCCGCGCCCGGTTTGAAGAACCGGTGAAAAATCCGGACCGTCTTGAGAAGATCAGCGCCTTGAAGGCGGAGATCAACGCAGGGACGTATACACGGGACGCGCGCGACATCGCCAAACGCTTTCTACAAGGATGAATGGAAGCGAGGTCCGCTTGAGGCCTTCGCACTTATAACACGGCACGGAAGCTGACTAGACAAGGGAACCCCTTTTTAGTCAGCTCTTTTTTTGGAAAAAGGAGACCATTATGCTCACATTACATACACGTTTACTCGAACTCGCTTACGCAAAAGAACAACTGCTCATCAAAGGTGATATGCCCGCTTTCAGCGCGCTCGTCAAAGAAGAAGCGACGATTGTCCGACAAATCGGACAAAAAGAGACGGAACGACTTCAAGGTTTGCTCGTTTTGGACGATGAAGAGAAGGAAGCGCTACGACCGGTGCTGTTCGAACTGAAGCGACAGAATGAACTGAACGCGACGTTGCTCGAACAGTCGCTCCGGTATATCAATTGGCATTTGGACATGCTCATGCCAGAAGCAGACGATTTCACATACGGGCAACAGGCGTTCGAGACACGCTCGTTCAGCCGTGACGTATAAGGAGGAACATTCATGGGCTCAACATTTATGGGATTAGAGACGGCGCGACGCAGTTTGACGACGCACCAGTGGGCGCTGCAGGCGACGGGGAACAACGTCGCCAACGCCTCGAACCCGGGTTATTCGCGCCAGCGGCTGACGATCGGCATGACCGAGCAACTGAGTGTCAACTTCGGCGGAACGAAGGCCGGACAGTTCGGCACCGGTGTCCGCGGCGAGACGCTCGCCCGCATCCGTGACTTGATGGTCGACCAACAGTACCGTGACGAGACGGTCAAAAACTCGTTTTACGCGACGAAAGAAGCGGCGTTCGGCCGGATGGAGGATATCATCAACGAACCTTCTGAGAATGGTCTCGCCAAATCGCTCGACTTGTTCTGGGGATCGCTCCAAGACTTGTCGGTCAACCCGGATGACACCGGCGCTCGCAGCGTCGTTCGTCAACGGGCGATGACGCTCGCCGAGACGTTCAACTATATGTCGTCCTCACTCACGAAAGTCCAAGACGATTTGAAGTCAGAAGCTGACGTCGTCATCAAGAAAGTGAACGACCTGTTGACGAAGATCAGCGACGTCAACCGCCAAATCGGGGACGCTGAACCGCTCGGCGCGCTCCCGAACGAACTGTATGACGCACGTGACCGCTACATGGACGAGCTCGCGCAATATGTCGAGTTCGAGCGCAAACCGGTCGACTACTTGAACGGTGAGACGCGCGGTAACTCACAGCGGATGGCCGAAGGGCGGATCGAGATTGTTGTAAAAATCGATGGCGTTGATCGCACATTCGTCAACGGACTCACAGGTGACGTCGGCTCATTCGGTCAGTCGAGTTATAAAGAGGCAGGGGCAGCCGCGACTGATCCGATGACTTACAAACAGATGCCGAATGGAAAGTTGAAGGCGCTCGTTGAGATGTATGGTTCTTCTACGGGACCTGAGGCGGAAAATGGAAAGTTCACGATGATGTTGAGCGATTTGGATGCGATGGCGACCGAATTCTCTAAAGCGTTCAATGAGATGCATAAAACATTCTTCGACGGCAATCCCGATGAGGCGCTCCGTACAAATGGAATTGACTTCTTTGTCGTCGGCGGTGCCTCAACGATTACGGTCAACCCGGATATTATGAAAAACCTTGATTTGATTGCCGTCTCAAAAGACAAAAATATCGGGGACGGCAGCGGGGCGTTAGACCTCGCCGACTTGAAAAACACGGCGCTCACGTTTACAGGCGGTTCTACCGCGGCGACGACGTCCGTCGGGAAATATTATCAGAACGTCATCGGCAACATGGCGGTCGAAGCCAGTCAGAGCGGCAGTCTCGCCAAGAGCACGTTCGCGCTCATGGCGAGCTCGGACCAACGCCGTCAATCGGTGAGCGCGGTGTCGCTCGATGAAGAGATGACGATGATGATCCAATACCAGCACGCCTATAACGCGGCGGCACGGAACATCACGGCGGTCGACGAGATGCTCGACAAAATCATTAACGGCATGGGTGTCGTAGGGAGGTAATGAGTAATGCGTGTCACACAGACGATGCTCACACAGACGAACTTGAAACATTTATCGAGCAGCTATAACACGCTTGCCCGCGTCCAGGAACAACTGATCAGCGGGAAACGGATTCAAAAAGCGTCCGAGGACCCGGTCGTCGCGATGCAAGGCATCCGTTACCGGACCGAAGTGCGCGAAGTCGACCAGTTCCGTCGTAACGTCAGCGAAGCGACGAGCTGGATGGACTTGACCGACTCGACGTTGAACGAAGTGACGGAAGCCGTCAAACGGATCCGTGAACTGACGACGCAAGCGGCGAACGACACGTATGAGTCGTCGCAACGCGAGATCATTAAGAGTGAGATCGACCAACTCGTCGAACATATCGGTTCGCTCGCGAACTCGAAAGCCGGCGAGAAGTATATTTATAACGGGACGAAGACGGATCAGCCGCTTATCGATATGGACAAGTTAAAGGGCTATTTAAAGAATGATCCTTTAAATCCGGTCACGATTGCTGAAATTTATACAGCAAACGAAATACCCGGTGATCCTGACCCGAGCGGAAAAATCGAGTTCGAAGTCTCGAAAGGGATTAAAGTGCAAGTCAATATGCAACCGGAGACAGTCTTTGGACAAGAGCTGTTTGAGGGACTTCAAAAATTAAGTGGCTTGCTTGGTACAGCGACGACAGGCGGGGCCAATCTATCAGCCGAACTGGCGACGCTCGACACGCTCGGTCAAAGCTTGATCTCGGAGCGGGCCGAACTCGGGGCTCGCGCCAACCGCCTCGAACTCGTCGATAATCGTCTGCAAGACCACGAGATCATCGCCAAGACGATTATGTCGAACAATGAAGATATCGATATCGAGAAAGTCATCATGGAGCTCAAGTCACATGAGACGGTACACCGGGCCGCACTCTCAGCCGGGGCCCGCATCATCCAGCCGACGCTCCTCGACTTCCTCCGGTAAGCGCGGATGAACCTGGCGAGACTTGAGATGCGGCAGACGCAGGCCGCGATCCAGATGACGTCGAACCGCCCCGTGCTCGAGATGAGACAAGGGCGAGCCGACGTGTCGATGACGCAAGGCAAGGTCGAGATGACGCAACAGACGAGACAAGGCACGCTCGAAGTCGACTCATCGGTCGCACGCAGTGAGAGCAACTTAAAAAGCGCGCTCGAACTCGGCCGCTACTTCGGCCAGCTCGGCGAACAAGGCGTGCGTGAGGCGACGAGTCAGGCGGCCCGGGAAGGCGATCAACTGATGCGGATTGAGAACGGCAACCCGATCCCGAGCATCGCCGCGAGTAAAGTGAACGACCCGTACCCGATCGTCGACATGGGCTATATGCCGAAGTCGATCGACCGCGTCAAGTTGACGTATACGCCGGCGGATGTCAAAATCGAATGGAACCTGACGCCGGCACAAATAGATGTATCGCTTACCCCGGCCGAGATTTCGTTCACACCATGGACGACGGACATCTCGCTTCGCCAAGAGGCGTCGCTCGAGATGTGGCCGGTCGGTGGCATGTATGATGAGACGCGTTGAAAGTGAGGACAATCCATGTTCATTGAGACAGATTATTTTGGCAAGATTGAAGTGAAGGAAGAAGAGACGATTTCGTTCGTCAGCGAGGTACCCGGTTTTCCGGACTCGAAGACGTTCGTCCTCATCCCGTACGGGGACGACCTCCCGTTCTGGTCGTTGCAGTCGATCGAAGATGCGGCCTGCGCGTTCGTCGTGACGAACCCGTTTTGGCATAAGGCGGATTATGCGTTCGAACTGACGGACGGCACCAAGGAGCAGCTCGCGATCGGTGAGGCCGAGCACGTCTCGGTATACGCCATCGTCACACTTCGCGAACCGTTCGACGCCTCGACGCTCAATTTGAAGGCACCGATCGTCATCGAGACGAAAGAGCGCCGTGGCAAGCAAGTCATCCTTGACGATGCCTACTCGGCCCGCTACCCGCTCGGCGGCCAGAAAGCGGAGGTGCGCTGATGCTCGTATTGAAACGAAAACAAGGTGAGGCGATCCATATCGGTGACGATGTGACGCTCACCGTGCTCGCCATCGAAGGCGACCAAGTCAAGCTCGGCATCGACGCCCCGCGTCACATCGACATCCATCGCCACGAGGTGTATGTGCAGATGCAAACCGAGAATGAGTCGGCCCGCGACAGTGCCAACTTGATGAAACAAATGCTCAAGAACAAGTCGGAAGCGTGAGCTTTCGGCTTTTTAGCTGGCAGAATTTTTAGATAGGCTGACACGTGTCACACTGGTACGATAGGGTAGATAGGAAGAATGGGGAAAGGATTGGGTCGATTGGGTCAGGTTGTAAATATTTTTTTCATCAATATCAGCATCATCTATTTGCTCATTTCGTTGACGTTTTATGTGATGCGTGACGTTTTGCCGATTCAAGTGTCATCACCCATCTCGATCCGCATCTGGTTCGGGCTGTCGAACGGACTGATCGCTGTGTTGCTGACGATCAATTCAATCGTCGTCGACGGGGCCAAAATCGATCTGCGGATCATCCCGTTCGCACTCGCGGCGGCATTCGCCGGTCCGGTCGGGGTGACCGTCGCCATCATCACATCTGTCGCGGCCAGGTTGATGACAGAGGGATTCAGTGCGGTCATCATGAATGCCGTCGTCATGATCGGCATTTTTTGGGTGATTGCGGTCGGGCTCGGTCGCCAATCGGTGCGCCGAGGTCATTCGTTCACGGTGTACATCGCGATCGGCATGGCGCTCGTCCTCGTCCGCGTCGTCGGCAACGTCTCGCTCGATACGTTTATTGACGTGTTCATCCCGTATTTCCTGATGACATCGCTCGGGGCTTGGATGTGCTACTGGGGCGCCAAGAAGTTGGAGACCCACCTTTGGATGTTCCGTCTGCATACCCATCGGGCGACGGTCGACGAGTTGACGGGACTCCCAAACCGCTACATGACGCTCGAACGGTTGAGCGAGGTGGAACTGTCCGGTCGACCGTGGGCACTCTTCGTCATCGATGTCGACCATTTCAAGCAATTGAACGATACATATGGCCATCGTGCCGGCGACGAGGCGTTGCGTCAAATCGGTGAGACGTTACGCCTGAACTGCCCGGACGGGGGATTTGTCGGCCGGTACGGCGGCGAAGAATTTTTGATGGTCGTCGAAGGTGCAGGAGAGGCCGTCGTGGCGCTTGCCGACGCGGTCGTCGATGTCGTCCGTGAGACACCGTTCACGTTTGAAGGGGAAACGATCCCGATGACGATCTCGATCGGGGCGTCGGTCGCCGACGCCGAACCGAGCATGCTTGTGTTCGAGCGGGCCGATGCGGCGCTTTACGCGGCGAAGATGAGCGGACGCGATCAGGCACGGTTAGGATAACGCGAAAGGTCGGCCCCGGGGCCGACCTTTTTAGTGAATATTTTTCTTTTTGAACTGTCCGCCCCGGACGTCGTGGATGTTACCGATGGCGAGGAACGCCTTCTCGTCATAGTCGTCGAGGATGTCTTTCAGTTTCGTCTCCTCTAACCGGCTGATGACGGTGAAGACGACTTTTTTACCGTCACCGGTGTAGGCGCCTTCGCCGTGAAGGTACGTCACGCCACGGCCGAGCCGGTCCATGATGGCTTGACCGACGTCGTCCGGCGATGTCGTGATGATCCACGCCGCTTTCGATTGATCGAGTCCTTCTAACACGATATCGATCGTCTTGAAGGCGACGAAATAGGTGATGAGCGAGTACATGGCTCGGTCCCAGCTGAAGACGAAGCCGGCCGTGCCGAGGATGAAGATGTTGAAGAACATGACGATCTCGCCGACCGAGAACGGGAGCCGGTCCGTGAACGACACGGCCAAAATCTCGGTCCCGTCGAGCGAACCGCCGGCCCGGATGACGAGCCCGATTCCAGCGCCGAGCAAGAAGCCGCCGAACACGGTTGAGAGGAGCAGATCGTCCGTGAACGGTTCGATCGAGTGTAACAGGATCGTGAAGCCGGACATGAGTAAGATGGCGACGAGCGTGACGACGGCGAACGTCTTCCCGATCTGACGGTAGCCGAAGAAGATGAACGGCAAGTTGAACAGGACGAGCCAGATGGCGATTTTTGTTTCCGTCAGATACGAGACGATGATCGAGACGCCGACGATCCCGCCGTCGATGATCTGGTTCGGGACGAGGAACGCCTCGAGCCCGATGGCGAAAATGAAGGCGCCGATCAAGAGGAGCAGCGCTTTTGCGAAGAGCTCGGTCGGTTTGATCGGGTTATGTTCCCGCTTTAAGCGGAGCACTTCCTCCGGGGTGGGGGAAGGCATCGGTGGACGCTGCATCGCGTATCGCCCCTTTCCTTTTTGTTTTAGTATAGCAAACCTCACAACGGATTTTACGGTCGAGGCAGGAAATCTGACACAAATTATGGAACAAGTCGAGAATCAGGAAGGAGAGATCTCATGCGTCCATATGGATTGTTCGGCAAGTTGACCGCTATTCCGGGTGAGCGTGACACGTTGCTCGCGATCTTGCTCGAGGCGGCCGAGGCGATGAAACAAGAGTCGACGTGCGTTATGTACCGGGTGAACGTCTCACTCGATGACGATTCGATTCTCGTCTACGAAGTGTGGGAAAGTGTAGACGCCCATCAGCAATCGCTCTCGCTTGAGACGACGAAGACGCTGATCGAGCGGGCGCGACCGGTCTTGGCCAAAGTCGAGCGCTTGGCCGTGTTCGAGCCTAGAGGCGGGTATTGAAAAACATCCACGTCCGCGGAGAGGGCACTGAAAAACTTCAAATGATTTTGAGTAGAGGAGCGTCATCCCGGATGGGATGGCGCTCCTCTGCTTTCATTGCCCTTCGAGAAGCCCTGTCCGGCACGCCGCTTTCCTGGGGGCGGTCAGCGAGCCGCATCGCGACGATGTCGCTGCTGGGTCTCGCCTTGCCCGCTGTTCCCCCCGGGAGTCGGCGTGCCCTCGGGGCGACGCTGTACGTCCTTGCCGTTTCGGACTAAACTGGCTATAACTACACATCCTGGAGGCGATCCCGATGATGCCAGACCTGCCGAACATGCCGCCGAGC